>PHEC01000125.1 GCA_002841115.1 Alphaproteobacteria bacterium HGW-Alphaproteobacteria-6
GCCTTCGCCACATCGGTCTGCGCAAGGCTCGGCGGCCGGACCGGCCATTACGGCAAACCCGGCCCCGTCGTCATCCTGCGCGGCGGAACAGAGTTCCAGTCCCTCAAGCACGGCTCCCTCAAGCACGGCGCAGCCCTCGGACAGGCCATGATCCAGCGACGCAACCGAGATGTGTGAATCTGATAGCCCGGCGGGAGGGCGGGCGCGGCCCTCGGTGCCGGGATCGGATGGCGGGACAAGAACAGTGTCCCCGCCGGACGCTGACCGAGTTTCTTTTTCGGCAGCCTGCCAGGCGGGGTCAGGCCCCGCCCTTCCACGCCCTCGCCAGTTCCCGCGCGCCGCGCAACAGGATCGCGCTGTCGACATCGACGGCGGTGAAGACCGTGCCCGCCGCCACCGCCTCGTGCAGGAACCCGGGGTCGAGCGAGAGGATCCCGGCCGGGCGCCCGGCGGCGCGGATGCGGCGCACCGCGTCAAGGACGGCGGCCCTGACCTCGGGGTGACCGGGGTTGCCGGGATGGCCCATGGTCGCGGCCAGGTCGGCCGGGCCGATGAAGATGCCGTCGACCCCCTCGACCGCCGCGATCTCCTCGATCCGGTCCAGTGCGGCAGCGGTCTCGATCTGCACCAGAAGGCAGGTCTCCTCATGCGCGCGGGTGGCATAGTCGGCGACCAGCCCGTAGCGGCTGGCGCGGGTGATCCCGGCCACGCCGCGGATCCCCATCGGCGGATAGCGCACCGCGGCGACGGCGCGGGCGGCCTCCTCGGCGGTCTGGACATAGGGCACCAGGATGGTCTGGGCGCCGATGTCGAGAAGCCGCTTGATCTCGACCGGGTCGTTCCAGCCCGGGCGCACCGCGGCATGGGTCGGATAGGGCGCCGCACCCTGAAGCATCGCCTGCACCGTGGTGTGATCGACCGCGGTATGTTCGGTGTCGATCAGCATCCAGTCAAAGCCGCAGCCGGCCAGCGCCTCGGCATGGCCCGATCCGGGGATCGAGCACCAGATGCCGATCTGCTGGCGAAATTCGGCCAGCGCGGCCTTGAAGCTGTTGCGGGGCAGGGCGGTGGGGGGCAGGGCGGTGGGGGGCAGGTCCATCGGAGTCCTCATCGGCTTGTGGGTGCGGGAAGCGGATTTCCCGGGCAGGAGGCGGCATCGTCGCGCCTTCGTCAAGGGGGCGCGGTTGCGGCGCGGTTGTGGCCGGTAGGCAGGGTTCAGGCGGCAAGCGTCACCCGGCGCCCCTCGCGCGCCGCGCTCAGCACCGCCTCGATCACCGCCAGCGTGCGCAGCCCCTCGCGGCCCGAGACCAGCGGCGCCTCGCCGTCCCGGATCACCCGGGCGAAATGCTCGGCCTGCAGGACCAGGGGATCGCCGGCGGGGCGGGCGGCGATCCGCGCGCTGATCGGTTCCCACCAGCTTTGCCGCCCGTCGTGCCGCCAGAGCCGGACCCGCGGCAGTTCCAGCGCGCCAAGGCTGCCGCCGATCTGGTAGCAGGCCTCGCCGGTCTGCGGGTAGGCCGGGTTCTCGGCCGCGGTCAGCTCCCAGCTCCAGGGCGCCGGGATGGTGTCCGAGACGTTCATCGTGCCAAGCGCGCCACCGGCGAATTCCAGCGTGACCACGGCGGTTTCCTCGACCGCATGGCCGCGCCTTGTGTTCGCGACGGCGGCCTGCACCGCCACCACCTCGCCGACCAGATGGCGCATCAGGTCGACATCATGGATGAGGTTGGTAAAGACCGGCCCGGCGCCGGGCTGGCGCCGCCAGGGGGTGTCGAAGTAGTCATCGGGCTTTTTCAGCCAGAACATGCCGTGGACCGAGACCGGGACGCCGATCGCGCCGCCGTCGATCAGCGCCCTTGCCGCG
This sequence comes from Alphaproteobacteria bacterium HGW-Alphaproteobacteria-6, assembly GCA_002841115.1. Taxonomy (GTDB): domain Bacteria; phylum Pseudomonadota; class Alphaproteobacteria; order Rhodobacterales; family Rhodobacteraceae; genus Albidovulum. Next base: position 1,865 of record PHEC01000125.1, read on the forward strand.
GCGATCAGCGGGTTGTGGCGGCGGTGGTGGCCGGTCAGCAGCGGCAGGCCCGCCGCCTCGGCCGCGCGCACCAGCCGGGCCGCCGCGGCGGTGTCGCTGGCGATCGGCTTTTCGACCAGCACCGGCAGGCCGGCGGCGATGCAGGTCAGCCCGCCATCGACATGCAAGGTGTTCGGCGTGGCCAGGATCACCCCGTCGGCGCTGCCTCGCGGCAGGTCGGCCAGATCGGCGTGATGGGCGACACCCAGCGAAGCGGCGAACCCGCGCACCGCCGGGTCGGGGTCGATGATCGCGGCAAGGCGCGCGCCTTGTGCGGCGAGGATCGCCGTCGCGTGGCGGCGCCCGATCAGCCCGGCGCCGGCGACGGCAAGGCGCACAGGCGCCGCGGCGGTCACGTCGCCGCCAGCAGCGTGGCGATGCGGCGCAGCGCCGCCTGGTAGCCCTCGGTGCCAAGCCCGGCGATCACCCCCTCGGCGCGCAGCGAGACGAAAGAATGGTGGCGAAAGCTCTCGCGCTTGTGGACGTTCGAGATATGGACCTCGAAGACCGGCCCCTCGAAGGCATTGAGCGCATCGAGGATCGCGACCGAGGTATGGGTCAGCGCGCCGGGGTTGATGATGATCGCCGCCGCCTCATGGCGCGCGGCGTGGATCTGATCGACGATCGCGCCCTCGTGGTTCGACTGCATCAGCCGGACCTGAAGGCCGAGCGTGGCGCCGAGGGCGGCGCAGGCGGCCTCGACATCGGCCAGGGTCTCGCGGCCGTAGATCTCGGGCTGGCGCTGGCCAAGCAGGTTGAGGTTGGGGCCGTTGAGGATATGGACGGTCTTGGTCATGCGTCAGGGTCCGGGGTTGGGCCGGCCGGGCCGGCGGGGCAGGGCCATCATCGGGCGCCCGGCGGTCGCACCGCAAGGGCCGGCATCGGATCGGTGGCCATTTTCCGGCGGCATGGCGCGCAGGTCACGGCGCAGAGTCCGGGGCAGGGTCCAGGGTGGCGCCCGCCGGGTCGGCTTCGTCGGCGAAGCGGCGGGCCTGCCCGGCGGCATCGCCCAGCCCGGCGCTGCCGGACAGAAGCGTTGTCCAGTCGGTTTCGGGCCAGCCGGAGCCGGGCCAGCCGGAGCCGGGCCAGTCGGTTTCGGGCCAGTCGGCATGGGGAAAATCCCGCGCGGCCAGGGCGGCAAGGCTGCCGCCGCCGGAGGCGGCCTCGCGGCAGAGCGCGGCGACCCTGGCCTGCGCCTCGGGGCGCGGCATCCGGGCGGCCAGCGCGAAGACCAGCGCCTCGGCATGGGCAAGCCCGCCGTCCGCCGCCAGCGCCGCCGCCATCCGGCCGGGATCGGGGGCGATCCGCGGGCAGAGGTCGGCGGCCCGCTCAAGCGCCGCGCCAAGGCTGACGCAAAGTTCCGGCAGGGTCTGCCACTCGACGAACCAGGCCGCGCCGTCGCGGTTCTGGCGGTGGATCGCCGCGCCCTGCATCAGCCCGGCGAGGGCGATGATCCGCCGCGCCTCGGCCAGCAGCACCGCGGGCGATACCGGGTTTTCCTTCTGCGGCATGGTCGAGGACCCGCCGCCGCCGCTGATCCGGACCTCGGCGATGCCCGATTGCGCCAGCAGGATCAGGTCTTCGGCGATCTTGCCGAGGCTGCCGGCCAGCCCGGCCATCCAGCCGGCGAATTCCGCCAGCCCGTCGCGGGCATTGTGCCAGCTTTGCCCCGGATCGCCGAGGCCAAGCCGGCGCGCCAGCGCCGCGCGCACCGCGCCGCCCTGCGGCCCCATCGCCGCCAGCGTCCCCGAGGCGCCGCCCAGCGACACGACCATGAGCCCAGGCACCAGCCTGTCAAGCCGCGCCCGGTGGCGCAGGATCGGCGCGCCCCAGCCGGCGACGGTCGCGCCGAAACTGGTCGGGGTCGCCACCTGGCCATAGCTGCGCGCCGCCATCGGCAGCTCGGCATGGGCCCGCGCCAGCGCGCCGAGGCCGCGCGTCAACCGCTCCAGCCGCCCCTGCCAGAGCGCGATCACCGGGACCAGCCGCAGCATCAGCGCGCTGTCGATGATGTCCTGGCTGGTCGCGCCCCAATGCACATAGGACGAAGCCGCGCCGTCACCGGCCGCTGTCATCTCGGCCCTGAGCGCATCGACCAGGGCCGGCACCGGCACGCCGTTGCGGGCGGTCGCCTCCGCCAGCGCCGCGGGGGTGATGGCGGCCCGTTCGCAGGCCCGACCGATCGCCGCGGCCGCCCCGGCCGGGATCAGGCCCTGATCGGATTGCGCCGCCGCCAGCGCCGCCTCGACCGCCAGCATCGCCGCGATCTCGGCGGCATCGGTGAAGTGGCACGCGGTTCCGGCATCGCCGAAAAGCCCGTGGTAAAGCCGGCTGTCGCCCAGGGCCACCGGCTCAGGCCTTCGCCGCGGGGCGCAGCCCGAGGATCGCGCGGGCCTCGGCCGGGGTCGCCACCGGGCGTCCGTGCCGGGCGCAGAGGGCGGCGGCGCGGGCCACCAGCGCGGCATTCGACGGCGCCAGCCGGTCGCGGTCAAGCCGGACGTTGTCCTCAAGCCCGGTCCGGGTATGGCCGCCCTTGCGGATCGCCCAGTCGTTGAGGATGATCTGCGCCGGCCCGATCCCGGCCGCGCACCACTCGGCATCGGGCGCCAGCCGCGCCAGCGTCTCGATGTAGAAATCAAGGATCGCCTCGTCCGCCGGCATGGCGTTCTTCACGCCCATCACGAACTGCACCGAAAGCGGACCCTTCAGCCGGCCATCGGCGGCCATCCGCGTCGCCTGAACGATATGAGACAGATCAAAGGCTTCGATCTCGGGCTTCACATCGTATCTGAGCATCTCCGCGGCCAGCCAGTCGACCAGATCGGGCGGGTTCTCATAGACCCGGGTCGGAAAATTGTTCGACCCGACCGAGAGCGAGGCCATGTCGGGGCGCAAGGGCAGCATGGCGCCGCGCGCGCGTCCCGCCCCCGACCGCCCGCCGGTCGAAAGCTGGATGATCATGCCGGGGCAATGGGTCTCGATGCCCGCCTTCAGCGCGGCGAAACGGTCGGGATCAGAGGTCGGGCGGCCGTCGTCGTCGCGGACATGGCAATGCGCGATGCTGGCGCCGGCCTCGAAGGCTGCATGGGTCGCGGCGACCTGTTCGGCGACGCTGATCGGCACCGCCGGGTTGTCGGCCTTGGTCGGCAGCGACCCGGTGATGGCGACGCAAAGGATGCAGGGGGCGCCCATCTCAGATGTCCAGAAACACGGTCTCTCCGTCACCCTGAAGGCGGATGTCGAAGCGGTAGCGCCCCGGCGCGGTCTTGCGCGCCAGAAGGGTCTGGCGACGGTCGGCCTGTTCGATCAGCGCCAGCACCGGGTCGGCGCTGTTGTCCTCGTCGTCGAAATAGATCCGGGTGTTCAGGCCGATGTTGATGCCGCGCGCGACGATCCACAGGCTGATATGCGGCGCCATGATCCGCCCGTCCCGGCCCACGACCGGGCCGGGCTTGATGCTGTCGAACCCCCAGAGCCCGGTGTCGAAATCGGTGATGACCCGGCCCCAGCCGCGAAAGCCCGGTGCCACCGCCTCGTGGCGCGGGTCGTCGGGATGGGCATGGATGCCGGCCGCATCGGCCTGCCAGACCTCGAGCATCACGTCCTTGACCGGCGCGCCGGTGCCGTCATGGACCACGCCTTCGATCCGGATCCGTTCCCCCGGCGCCTCTGGTCCGGCGATGTCCCAGCCAAGCTCGCGGCGGTAGATGTCAAAGCCCGCCGCCCCGGGGGCGAGGCCGATATGGACATAAGGCCCGGCGGTCTGCGACGGGGTCTCCTTGAGGTAGTCGAGCGGTTGCGGCATCTCAGTTCCCCTCAAGCCGGTTTTCGAAAAGCGTGGACCGGCGGCCGCGCAGCACGATGTCGAACCGGTAGGCGAGGCAATCGAGCGGCACCGCCGCGTTCATGTCCAGAGGTGCGATCAGCTGCTCGACGGCGCGCGGATCGGGGATCGCCTGCACGATCGGGCATTGCGCGATCAGCGGATCGCCCTCGAAATACAACTGGGTGATCAGGCGCTGGACAAAGGCTCGACCGAAGACCGAGACATGGATATGCGCCGGGCGCCAGTTGTTGACCCAGTTGCGCCAGGGATAGGCGCCGGGCTTGACCGTGCGGAAGGCGTAATGGCCCTGATCGTCGGTCAGGGTGCGGCCGCAGCCGCCGAAGTTGGGGTCGATCGGCGCAAGATAGGTATCCTTCTTGTGGCGATAGCGCCCGCCGGCATTGGCCTGCCAGATCTCGACCAGGGTGCCCGGCACCGGCCGGGCATCCTCGTCCAGCACCCGGCCGTGGACGATGATCCGCTCGCCGACCGGATCGCCGGTTTTCGCGTAATTGCGGATCAGGTCGTTGTCGGTCGCGTCGATGTCGCCATGGCCGAAGACCGGGCCGGTGATTTCCGACAGCGAGTTGCGCAAGGACAGCAGCGGCAGGCCCGGGCTGCGCGCGACGGATGTCTTGTAGTCGGGCGCCAGGGCCGGCGGCTGCCAGGTCCGGTCACGCTGATAGTATTCGGCGGGTGTCATCGCTGGGTCTCCCGGTTCATCTCGGCGAAGGTCTGGCGCGCGATCCTGAAGGCGGTGTTGGCGCGCGGGATCCCGGCATAGATCGCGACATGCAAGAGCGCCTCGGTCACGTCGGCCTCGCTGGCGCCGGTGCGGGCGGTGGCGCGGATATGCATCGCCAGTTCCTCGTCATTGCCGAGGCCGGCCAGCAGCGCGATGGTCAGCATCGAGCGTTCGCGCAAGGAAAGCGTGTCGCGCGCCCAGACATGGCCCCAGGCGGCATCGGCGATCAGCGCCTGAAACGGCGCGTCGAGCGGGGTCTTGCCGGCCTCGGCGCGGCTGACATGGGCGTCGCCGAGCACGCGGCGCCGCGTCGCCATGCCCCTGTCGGTCAGATCGCTCATGCGTTGGCCTTCAGAAACGGGGTGAGAATTGCGGCGTATGCCTTTGGGTTTTCGACACAAGGCAGATGGCCTGCGCCGGGGATGAGGTGAAATTCCGCGCCCGGGATCAGATCGGCGGTGGCGCGGACCAGATCGGGCGGAGTGGCGCCATCCTCGGCCCCGGCGATGACCAGGGCGGGCAGGCGCAGGGCGCGGGTCGCCCCGGTCAGGTCGGCCGCGGCGATCGCCGCGCAGGCGGCGGCGTAGCCCGCCGCCGGGGTCCGCGCCAGCATGGTCCGCCAGAGCGCCAGCGCCGGGGTCGCGCGAAAGGCCGGCGCGAACCAGCGCTGCATCACCGCATCGGCGATCGATCCGGTGCCGCCGGCCTCCACCGCCGCGATCCGCTCTGCCCAGCCCTCGGGCGTGCCGATCCGCGCGGCGGTGTTCGACAGCACCAGCGCGCGCAAAAGATCGGGCCGCGCCGTGGCCAGCGCCTGGCCGATCAGCCCGCCGATCGACAGGCCGACGAAGACCACCGGCCGGCCCGCGGTGGCCTCGATCAGTGCCGCGGCATCCTCGGCGAGGGACGCGATGGTCACCGCCCCGCCATCCGCCGACAACCCGTGGCCGGGCTTGTCGTAGCGGATCAGCCGCAGCCCCGCCGGCAGATGCGCCAAGACCGCGTCCCAGAGCCTGAGGTCGGTGCCGAGCGAATTGGCGAAGACCACCGCCGGCCCGTCGCGCGGGCCGTCGTCGCGGTAATGCATGGCGCCCCAGGGGCGGGTGAGAACTTGCATTGCCTTGCCTCCCATGCATTACTTATCAGCAAAGGTTTGGCTTGGATAATGCAAAATCGGTGCCTATGGATAACCATATAGTCATGCATCCGGCGATAAAGCTGCGCCATATCCGGGCCTTCCTGGCGATTGCCGCCGAAGGCAGCCTGTCGGCGGTGGCGCGGGCCCAGGGCATCAGCCAGCCGGCGCTGTCGCGCACGCTGGCCGAGCTTGAGGCGCTGCTGGCGGTGCGGCTGTTCCGGCGCGAGGGGCGGCGGCTGATCCTGACCGAGCCGGGCGCGCTCTTTCGCCATCATGCCACGCTCGGGTTGCAGGCATTTGCCGCCGGGGCGGCGGCGCTCAGGCCGGGAACCGCGGGCGGCGCCGTCCGCGTCGGCGTCCTGCCGACCGCGGCGACCCGGCTCTTTCCGGCGGTGGCGCTGCGCTTTCGCGCGCTTGCCCCCGAGACGGTGCTGACGGTCGAGACCGGCCCGCACGCCTATCTGATGCACCGCCTGCGCGAGGGGGCTATCGACCTGACCCTGGGGCGGATGCCGGCGGCGGCCGAGATGGCCGGGCTGACCTTCGAGCATCTTTATGAAGAGCCGGTGGTGCTGGTCGCCCGGTCCGGCCATCCGCTGGCGGCGGCGCCGGTGGCCGAGGCGCTGCGCGCCTCGCCGCTGATCCTGCCGCCCGCAGGCGCGATCATCCGGCGCGCGGTCGATGACTATCTCGTCTCGCTCGGGCTTGGCGGCCTGCGCCCGGCCTGGGAGACGGTGGCGCTGGCGCCGGGGCGCGGCATCGTCGCGGGTTCGGATGCCTTGTGGTTCATCTCGCGCGGGGTGGTGGCCGAAGAGCTGGACAGCGGCGCGCTTCGGGTCCTGCCCACCGGCGTCGGGTTCCTGTCGGGCGCGGTCGGCCTGACCCGGCGGCAGGCCGGCGCCGCGACGCCCGGGCCCGAGTTGCTGGCGCAGATCACCCGCGCCGCGGTCGGCGAGGGGGCGCATGGCTGAACCCGCCGGTGCGGCCGGCGGGCCCACGGCACCGGGCCCGCATCGCCTCGGCCTGTCGGCAATGGGCTTGAAGTGGCTTCGCACTGCGGGCATCCTCGGCGACGCCGGGGCCGGCGCGCGCCCTGCCGGGCGGACAGGCCGGCCATGAGGAGCAAGAGGGGACAGAGGATGCGGAATTTGACAACGGTGGCCATGGCCGCGTTGACGGCGATGCTGCCGGCGGCTTTTGCCGCCGCGCCGGCCACGGCCGAGGAGATGAAGCGGGTGGCGATCTCGACCATCGTCGAGGTGCCCGCCCTGATGGATGCCAAGCAGGGCATCCTCGACGGGCTGGCCGAGCGCGGCTACATCGAGGGCAAGACCATCACCATCGACTACCAGAACGCCAATGGCTCGATGCCGACCCAGCAGCAGATCGCCAAGAAGTTCATGGGCGGCGACCCCGATGTGATCGTGCCGATCACCACCCCGACCTCGCAGGCGATGATCGCGGTGACCCGGGATGTGCCGATCGTCTTCGCCATGGTCACCGATCCGGTCAAGGCCGGGCTGATCGCGCAGTTCAAGCAGCCCGGCGGCAATGTCACCGGGGTATCGGACGCCGAGCCGATCGACGCGCAGCTTGCCCTGATGATCGACATGGTGCCGGGGCTGAAGCGGCTTGGCTTCGTCTACAACCCCGGTCTCGACAATGCCATCGCGACGCTGGACGAATTGCGCGCCCATGCGACCCCGCGCGGCATCGAGATCGTCGAATCGGCAGCACCGACCACCAACGAGGTGATCCTTGCCACCCGCCGGCTGATCGGCAAGGTCGAGGCGGTCTATCTGCCCAATGACACCACCGTGGTTGCCGCGCTGGAAGCGATCGTCAAGACCGGGCAGGACGCCGGCCTGCCGGTCTTCACCGGCGAGACCAGCGGCGTCGAGCGCGGCTCGGCCGGGTCGGTCGGGCTGGATTACCGCGCGGTCGGCCATACCGCCGGGCTGATGGTCGCCGATGTGCTGGACGGCAAGGATCCCGGCACCATCGACGTGGTGGTCGCCTATGAGATGCACGACCGTCTGGAAACCGTGGTCAACAAGGGCTCGGCCGAGAAGATGGGGCTGACGGTGCCGCAATCGGTTCTGGACCGCGCCGACCGGGTGATCGAGTAGACCGGCGCGCAGCGGCGGGGGTGG
>PHEC01000126.1 GCA_002841115.1 Alphaproteobacteria bacterium HGW-Alphaproteobacteria-6
GTCGAACCGGGCCGCCGCGGCGATCGCGCTGGCGTCGCCCTGGTGATAGCCGCCGGTGAAGAAGGCAAAGGGCAGGCCGGCGGCCTGCGCGCAAAGCGCGTCGACCGTGCTGTCGCCGACAAACAGGCAATCACCACCGCCAAGCGCGGCGCGGGCGGCGTGCAGCGGCGCCGGGTCGGGCTTGCGCAGGGCCAGCGTGTCGCCGGCGACCACCGTGCCGAAGAACCCCGCCAGCCCGAGGTCGGACAGGATCGCCGCGGTCGGCGCCGCCGGCTTGTTGGTGCACAGGCCCAGCCGGAACCCGGCCCCGGCCAGCGCCGCCAGCGCCTCGGGAACGCCGGGGTAGGGCCGGGTCAGGTCGCAGGATCGCCGGGTGTAATCGGCGATCATTGCCGCACTCAGCGCGGCATGGCGGGCCATGTCGAGGCCGCGCACTGCCATCACCCGCGCCACCAGCACCGGCGCGCCGTTGCCGACGTGGGACTGCACCTCGGCCAGACCCATCGCCGGCTGGCCCTCGGCCGCCAGCATCCGGTTGACCGCGGCGGCAAGGTCGGGCAGCGAATCGATCAGCGTGCCGTCGAGGTCGAAGACCACCGCGGCCTGAACGATTCCCGGACGGCTCATGCCTTCCACTTGATCGAACAGCCCATCGAGGGCGTCTGTTCGGCCGGGCCCTGCCCGGTCTCGGCGATCATCCGCATCGCCTGGTAAAGCTCGCGGCGCGCATCCGGGGCGGCGGCCTGGCGGCCCGAGGCATCGAGCCGGCCGCGATACTGCAAGCCGCCTTCGGCGTTGAAGCCGAAGAAGTCCGGTGTGCAGGTCGCGCCGTAAGCCCTTGCCACGTCCTGACTTTCGTCGAAAACATAGGGGAAGGGGAAAGCCAGGCTTTCGGCCATCGCGCGCATGGCGTCAAAGCTGTCCTCGGGGTAATCGGCCGGGTCATTGGCCGAGATCGCCACCACGCCGACCCCCAGCGCCTGCAGGTCGCGCGCATCGCGGATGATCCGGTCGATCACCGAGCGGACATAGGGGCAATGGTTGCAGATGAACATCACCAGCGTGCCCTTCGGCCCGGCGATATCCTTCAGCGACCAGTCGCGGCCATCGGTGCCGGGCAGGGTGAATGGCCGGGCCTTCCAGCCGAAATCGCAGGTTGGCGTGCTGACAGCCATGGTGAATTACCTTTTCCTTGCGGCGTCTTGCGCGATGGAGCGAAGGTTGGCGATATTCCTGCCGTAGGGTGCCGGATCCTCGACCGAGCCGCCCGAGAACACCCCGGCGCCGGCGACGAAGACATCGGCGCCGGCGGTGGCGATGGCGCCGATCGTCTCGGCCGAAACCCCGCCGTCGATCTCGATCAGGATCGGCCGGTCGCCGATCATCGCGCGCAGCCGGGCGATCTTGGCCAGTTGCGAGGGAATGAATTTCTGACCGCCAAATCCGGGGTTTACGCCCAGAACATTGACCAGATCGACAAGGTCGAGAAGGTTGTCCAGCGCCTCGACCGGGGTGCCGGGGTTGATCGCGACCCCGGGCCGCGCGCCGGCGGCGCGGATCGCCTGAAGGCTGCGGTGGATATGCGGGCCGGCCTCGACATGGGCCGAGATGTAGTCTGCACCGGCGCCGGCGATCGCCTCGATCCAGGGATCGACCGGGGCGATCATCAGATGCACATCCATCACCGTCCGGACATGCGGGCGGATGGCGCGGCAAAGCTGCGGCCCGAAGGTCAGGTTCGGCACGAAATGACCGTCCATCACGTCGACGTGCACCCAGTCGGCGCCGTGATCCTCGATGGCGCGGATCTCGGCGCCGAAGCGGGCGAAATCGGCCGACAGGATCGAGGGCGCGATCAGGATCGGGCGGTCCTTGGGCATCGGCGGCCTCCTTGTGGCGGGGTCCGCCGATGGTCTAGCGCATCTGCCGTGCCAAGGTCCAGCATGGTGGCCGCCCGCGTGAGGGGTTTGGGCGTGCGCCGGGTTCATCGGATATTTACATAATACCGATTATCGGACTTTTGTATGGCCCCGGTGCCGCACCGTCAGCCCGGCTTTTCGCCGCCGTGGCGGGTCTTGAGCTGCCAGCGCCCGCCCTCCTCGCTCCAGTAGCTTGCCGCGACGCCGGCGCCGGTCAGGCCGCGCCACAACTCGCGGGCCCGTGCCAGCGCGTCCTCGTCGCCGCCGTCGAAGATCACGCAGACCCGTGCGGTTGCGGCGCAATCCGCGGCGCTGACCGGCGCGCCGTCGATCGCCATCAGGCAGGCGCGCCCCTCGGGCAGATCCGCGCCGCCGCTCAGAAGCACCGGCTGATCGGCGTCATGGGCGCCGCCGGCCAGACCGTGCGGCAGAAACTCGTCCTCGGCGCCAAGCCAGAGCCGCGCATCGAGCCGCGCCAGCCTTTCGGGATCGCTGCCGCGCACCAGCACCCGCCAGCCGGCCTGCAGCGCCTTGGCCAGGAGCATCGGCAGCGTCTGATCAAGGCTCGACCGGGTCAGGTGATAGAAGAACGCCTCGGCCATCAGCCGGCTTCGCGGTCGCGGATCAGCCGGTCAAGCGCCATCACCCCCCAGCCGGTGGCGCCCTTCGGCGCCAGGTCGGTTTCCTTCGGCGGCAGCGCCACCCCGGCGATGTCGAGATGGATCCACGGCACCTCGTCGCGGACGAAGCGGCGCAGGAACTGCGCGGCGGTGATCGCCCCGGCCGGCCGGCCACCGGTGTTCTTCATGTCGGCCAGCCGCGACTTGATCAGCGCGTCATAGCCCGGCCCCATCGGCAGCCGCCAGGCACCCTCGCCCTCGGCCGCGGCGGCCTTGAGGAAAGCGTTGCAAAGCCTGTCGTCGTTGGAAAAGACCCCGGCGTGATCATGGCCGAGGCCGATGATGATCGCGCCGGTCAGGGTGGCGAGGTTGATCATTCCGGCGGGCTTGAAGCGGTCCTGCGCATACCACAGGATATCGGCCAGGACGAGCCGGCCCTCGGCGTCGGTGTTGATCACCTCGATGGTGTCGCCCTTCATCGATTTCACGATGTCGCCGGGCCGCTGTGCCCGCCCGTCGGGCATGTTCTCGACCAGCCCGACGATGCCGACGACATTGGCGCGTGCCTTACGCAGCGCCAGCGCCATCATCGTGCCGGCGACGACGCCGGCGCCGCCCATGTCCATGGTCATCTCTTCCATGCCGGCGGCCGGCTTGATCGAGATGCCGCCGGTATCGAAGACCACGCCCTTGCCGACCAGCGCAAAGGGCGCCTCGTCCTTCGCGCCGCCCGGCCATTCCATCACCACCACCTTCGTGGGGCTCTCGGACCCCTGCCCGACCCCGAGCAGCGCGCGCATCCCCAGCGCCGCGAGTGCCGGCTCGTCCAGCACCTCGACCTTGAGGCCAAGGGCGGTCATCGCCACCAGCCTTTCGGCAAATTCGGTCGTGGTCAGCACATTGGCCGGCTCGTTGACCAGATCGCGGGTCAGGCAGACGCCCTCGGCCATGGCCAAGAGCGGTGCGGCGGCGGCGCGCGCCGCCTCGGCCTTGTCGGTCAGGATGGTGACCGCGCCCTTCGGCTTGGCCTCGGCGGTCTTGTGGCGGGCAAAGTCATAGGCCCTGAGCACCAGCCCCAGCGCGATCTCGGCAACCTTCGCCTGCCCCGCCGCCAGCACCACCGCGCCGGCCTCGCCCAGCGCCTTGCCGATCGCGGCACCGGCCTTGCGGGCCTCGGCCTGGCTGGCGCGGCGCGCCAGCTTGACCAGTTGCACCGCCTCGGCCTGAAGACCGGAAGGATAGCCGAGATCCAGCGCCTCGCCCGGCTTCAGCGCCGCCCAGGACTTGCCCGCCAGCGCCCGGCCGATCGCGCCGCGCATCCGCCGGTCAAGCCGCCGCGCCGCGCCGCTCAGCCGGCCGTCGCCGGGCAGCACCAGGGCGATCCGGCCGGTCGCGGCCAGAAGGGCGGCATCGTCGCCGGCTTCGGCGATGTCGGCGAAGGTCGGGGTCACGGGCAGGGGCATGCGTCATCTCCGGATTAAGTCAGACGCCGGACGGCGCCGGATGATGTCCGACGCCGGCAGGCGCCGGTTTCGGGCGGAGCCTAGCCGCCGGCCCGCGGCTTGGCCAGATATGAGTTTTCCCCGCCGCCGGATTGGGCTAGGGATGAGCAAGCGTGGCAAGCGCGAAGCGAGAGGTCCCGGGGCAGTGTCACGAATCGACAGATATCTGCTGTCGCAGCTGATGACGATGTTCGGCTTCTTCGCGCTGGTGCTGGTCGCGGTCTACTGGGTCAACCGCGCGGTGTCGCTGTTCGATCAGCTGATCTCGGACGGCCAGTCGGCCTGGGTTTTCCTGGAATTCACCGCGCTGACCCTGCCCAACGTGATCCGCCTTGTGCTGCCGGTCGCGGGCTTTGCCGCGGCGGTGCATGTCACCAACCGGCTGGCCGCGGAAAGCGAGCTTGTGGTGATGCAGGCGACCGGGGTGTCGCCGCTCCGCATGGCCCGGCCGGTCGTCGTCTTCGGCCTGGTGGTCGGGCTGATGGTCGCGGTCCTTGCCCATGTTCTGGTGCCGGCCAGCCGGGCCCGGCTGGCCGAGCGCAGCGCCGAGATCGCCGAGAACGTGACCGCGCGCTTCCTGCGCGAGGGGGCGTTTCTGCATCCCGCCGACGGGGTCACGCTTTATGTCCGCACGGTGTCGGGCGGCGGCGAGTTGCGCGACATCTTTCTCAGCGACAGCCGCGAGCGCGACCGCGAGACCACCTATACCGCCGAGCGCGCGATGCTGGTGCGCGGCGACAGCGGGCCGAAACTGGTGATGTTCGACGGCATGGCCCAGGTCCTGTCCCGGACCAGCCGGCAGATTGCCACCACCCGCTTCGACGATTTCGCCTATGACATCGGCGCGCTGATCGATCCCGGCGCGGTGCGCGGGCGCGATGTCGATCAGTTGTCGACGGCGGCGTTGCTGCGCGCCGATCCGGCCGATATCGCCGGTTTTGGCACGTCGCGGGCCGAGATGGTCTATCTTGGCCATGACCGGCTGGCGCAGCCCGGCCTGGCGCTGGCGGCGGCGCTGATCGGCTTTGCCGCCCTGCTCATCGGCGGGTTCAGCCGCTTCGGGCGCTGGCCGCAGATCGGCGCGGCGGTCGCGGCGCTGATCGGTCTGCACCTGGTCACCAATCTCGCGACCCGGGTGGCGCTGCGCGATGCCGGCCTGTGGCCGGTGGTGCATCTGCCGGTGCTGGCCGGTCTGGCGCTGGCGGCGCTGCTTCTGGCCCTCGCCGCCCGGCGCCGGCGGGTGCCTGCCGGCACTGGCGGTTTCGGGGCGGATGGCCGGCCGGGCGTGGTATCGGCATGACCCTGGGGCTTTACATCGCGCGCCGCTTCCTGGCCAGTTTCGCCATGGTCTTTGCCGGCTTCTTCATCATCCTTCTGATGATCGACGTGATCGAGCAGATCCGCCGGTTCGCCGCCGAGGGGATCGGCATGGCCGGCGCGGCCGGGCTGGCGCTGATGAATGTGCCGGGGGCGATCTACCGGATCCTGCCGCTGATCATGGTGCTTGCCGCGGTGGCGCTGTTCCTGGCGCTGGCGCGCAGTTCGGAACTGGTGGCGATCCGGGCGGCGGGGCGTTCGGCGCTCGGGCTGCTGGTGACCCCGATCCTGACCGCGCTGGCGATCGGCGCCTTCGCGGTGGCGGTGCTGAACCCGATCGTGGCGGCGACCTCGAAGCGCTACGAGGCGATGCTGCGCGACTACCGGACAAGCGATGTCAGCATCCTGTCGATCAACCGCGAGGGGTTGTGGCTGCGTCAGGGCGGGCCCGATGGACAGACGGTGATCCACGCAGAACGCTCGAGCCTGGACGGAACCGAGCTTTATGACGCGACCTTCATCGCCTTCGCCCCCGAATCCGGGCCCGAGCGGCGGATCGAGGCGCGGGTGGCGCGGCTGGTGCCGGGCGCCTGGCAGCTTGACGGCGTCAAGGAATGGCGCTTTGGCCCGGGCCGCAATCCCGAACAGGAGGCGCAGGCGAGCGACAGTCTGCGCCTGCCCTCGGACCTGACCGCCGACCGGATCCGCGACAGTTTCGGCGCCCCGGCGGCGGTGCCGGTCTGGGATCTGCCCGACTTCATCGCGGCGCTGGAGCGGGCAGGGTTTTCGGCGCGCCGCCATCAGGTCTGGTTGCAGATGGAACTGGCGCTGCCGCTTCTGCTGTCGGCGATGGTGCTGATCGGTGCCGGCTTCACCATGCGCCATGTCCGTTTCGGCCATACCGGGCTGATGGTGCTGCTGGCGATCCTCGCCGGTTTCGCCATCTTCCTCTTGCGCAATTTTACCCAGGTCCTGGGCGAGACCGGGCAGATCCCGGTCCTGGTCGCGGCCTGGAGCCCGCCGCTTGCCGCCGCCCTGCTGGCGCTCACCCTGCTCTTGCACCTGGAGGATGGCTGATGCGCGGGCCGGGGCACGGGGGCAAGACGGATCGGGCGCGGCGCCGGGCCGCGACGGCGCTCGGCGCCGGGCTGGCGCTGCTGGCGGCGGGTCTGCTGGCCCCTGCCCCGCCGGCCCTTGCCCAGGAGGCGCCCCCCCCCCTGCCCGCGACTGCCGCCGCGCCGGCGCGGGCCGACCGCGCGACGCTGATCGCCGACCGGGTCTATCTGGCCGGCGACCGGGTGCTGACCGCCGAGGGCGCGGTCGAGGTCTTTTACCGCGATGCCCGGCTTCAGGCGCCGCGGATCGTCTATCACGGCGCCACCGACCGGCTGACGATCGAGGGGCCGATGACCCTGATCGACGACCGCGGCACGATTGTCCTGGCCGATGCGGCCGATCTGTCGGCCGACCTGACCGAGGGCGTGCTGATCGGCGCGCGGATGATGCTGGAGCATCAGCTACAGCTTGCCGCGGTCGAGGTCCGCCGCCAGGACGAGCGCTATGCGCAACTGAGCAAGGTGGTGGTCTCGTCCTGCCGGGTCTGCCCGCATAATCCGGTGCCGCTGTGGGAAATCCGCTCGCGCCGGGTGGTCCATGACATGCAGGAGCGCCAGCTTTATTTCGATCATGCGCAGTTCCGGGTCGCCGGGGTGCCGGTCTTCTACCTGCCGCGCATGCGTGTGCCCGACCCGACGGTCGAGCGCGCGACCGGCTTTCTGGTGCCCGTGGCGCGGACCACCTCGGCGCTGGGTCCGGGGCTGAAGCTGCCCTATTTCATCGCACTCGGGCCCGACAAGGACCTGACCGTCACCCCCTATTACGCGCTGGACGAATCCAAGACGCTGGAACTGCGCTATCGCCAGGCCTTCCGCACCGGCAGGATCGCGCTGGAAGGCGCGGTGTCGCGCGACGACATCCGCCCCGGCGACACCCGCGGCTATCTCTTCGGCACCGGCGAATTCGCCCTGCCGCGCGACTTCCGGCTTGACCTGAGGCTGCAGGCGGTCACCGACCGCGCCTATCTGCTGAACTACGGCGTCGACGGGCCGGGCGGCACCGGGGTGCCGGGCGGCACCACGGCGACCGAAGGCGTCAGCGGCGCCAACGAGATCGACCGGCTGGCCTCGGGGGCGGTGCTGTCGCGGGCCCGGCGCAACGAATATCTCGAGGCGCGGCTGTTTCACTTCCGCTCGGTCCGGCCGGGCGAGGACAACGACACGCTGCCGACCCTGGTCGGCGATGCCGAGATCCGCCGCCGCTTCGCGCCCGATTACCTTGGCGGCGAGGCGCAGCTTGGCTTTTCGGTCCATGCCCAGGGCCGCAACTCCAACACCGATTTCGACAGCGACGGCGACGGGATGGTCGACGGGCGCGACCTGACCCGGCTGTCGGCCAGCATCGACTGGGGGCGCAGCTGGGTGCTGTCCAACGGCATGGTCGCCTCGCTGGGCGCGCAGACGGTGGGCGATCTCTACCTGATCAGCCAGGACGCCGGCTTTGACGACAGTGCCACCCGGATCACCCCCGCCGCCTCGGCCGAACTGCGCTGGCCCTGGCTGCGGACCGGGCGCCGCGCCAGCGATGTGATCGAGCCGGTGGTGCAACTGGTCTGGACCCCGGACGACCGCCGGCGGGTGCCGAACGAGGACAGCCAGATCGTCGAGTTCGACGAGGGCAACCTTTTCGGCTTCGGCCGCTTTCCCGGCTCGGACCGGCGCGAACTGGGCACAAGGCTGAACCTCGGGATGAGCTGGACCCGGGTCGATCAGGCCGGCTGGACGCTGGGGGTGGCCGGCGGGCGGGTGCTGCGCGCGCGCGATCTTGGCCAGTTCAGCGAAGGCTCGGGGCTGGCCGGCTTGCGCTCGGACTGGCTGGTCTCGGGGCGGTTCGAGACGGCGGGCGGCTTTTCGCTGATGAACCGCGCACTTTTTGACGACAATCTCGACTTCGCCAAGGACGAGCTGCGCCTGGCCCTTGACTCTGCGCGCTTCGATCTGGCGACCAGCTATCTCTGGCTTGACCGCGACCTGGCCGAGGGCCGGCCGGTGCCGACCTCGGAACTGGCGATGCAGGCCGGGGTGCAGCTGACCCCGTTCTGGCGCGCCTCGGCAAGCGGGCGCTATGACCTCGAGGCCGACGAGGCGGCGCGCGCCAGCTTCGGGCTGGCCTATCAGAACGAATGCGCCACCGTCGCGCTGTCGCTGTCGCGCCGCTTCACCGACAGCGCCACCGTCAATTCCAGCACCGATATCAACCTGTCGGTGGTTCTGGGCGGTTTCGGCGCCCGCCCGGACAGCGCGACGCCAAGGCGCCAATGCGCGCGCTATTGAGCCGCGGGCGGCGGCGTGGCACAGAGGGGGCCGGTGCGGCGATGACCGGGCCGGGCAAGGCAGAAACGATCAGATCGGACGGGCGACAGACGATGGGCAAAGGCAATCTTCCGACAATCCGGGCGACCGGCAGGGCGGTGACGGCCCTGCTTGCGGGGCTGGTGCTTGGCGCCGGCGCGGCCGGATTGTCACCGGCGGCGGCGCAATCGGGCAGTTTCGCGCCGGCGATCCATGTCAACGACGAGGTGATCACCCGCTTCGAGATCGACCAGCGCATCCGCTTTCTCGAGGTGCTGCGGCTGCCCGGCGATCCGCGCGCCGAAGCCGAGAAAAGCCTGATCGAGGACCGGCTGCGCCGGCAGGCGGCGCGGCTCGACGGCATCACCGTCTCGGACCGCCAGATCACCGCCGGCATGGCCGAATTCGCCAGCCGCGCCAGCCTTGAACTGGAGCCGTTCCTGGAGGCGATCGGCGAAGGCGGGGTCGCGGCCGAGAGCTTTCGCGACTTCGTCCATGCCGGCATCGCCTGGCGCGAGGTGGTGCGGGCGCGCTTCGCCCCGACGATCCGCGTCAGCGAGGCCGAGATCGACCGGGCGATGAGCATTGCCGCCCAGCGCGGCGCCGGGCCGCGGGTGCTTCTGTCCGAGATCGTGATCCCGGTGACGCCGGCGAATGCGCTCGATGTGCGGGCGCTGGCCGACGATCTCTCTGCCTCGATCGGGTCGGAGGCGGAATTTGCCCGCGCCGCGCGCGCCCATTCGGCCGCCCCTTCGCGCGAGACCGGCGGCCAGCTTGACTGGATCCCGCTGACCAACCTGCCGCCGCAACTGCGCCAGGTCGTGCTCGGCATGGCCAACGGCCAGGTCTCGATTACGCCCGCCTGCGCGTTGCCGGCGGCAGCGCGGCAGCGGCAACGCTGCGCGGCCGGATCGACAGTTGCGACGATCTCTACCCGATCGCCAAGGGCCAGCCGGCCGGCACGCTCTTGCGCGAGAGCCGCAGCCTGGCCGAGGTGCCGGCCGATATCGCCGGCGCGCTGGCCGGGCTTGATGACAACGAAGCCGCGGTGATGGCGGATCAGGGCGGCGGCGCGACGATCCTGATGTTGTGCCGGCGCGCCGCGACGGTCGCGGCCAATGCGCTGGACCAGGCGACGCTCGACGCGCTGGTCGCCGCCGAGACCGCCGCCGCCGCCGGCAGTGCCGCGGTGCCCTTCAAGGTCGGCGATCTGCCGCGGCTTGATCCGGCACTTGGCTTCGGGCGCGGGCCGACACGCCAGCAGTTGCGCGAGGAACTGCTGAACCAGCGGCTTGGCGGGCTGGCCGAGGGTCACCTGGCGCGGCTGCGCGCCGAGGCGATCATCCGCCGGCCATGAGCGCACCCGCCCCCGCCGATCCCGACCAGACCGCGCCCGACCGGACTGCTTCGGAACGGACTGCGCCCGACCGGACTGCTTCGGAACGGACTGCGCCCGACCGGACTGAGCCCCCCTGCGCCCCGATCGCGCTGAGTTGCGGCGAGCCGGCCGGGATCGGCGCCGAGATCGCGCTGAAGGCGGCGGTGCTGCGGCAGGCGGCGCCGCAAGCCGTGCCGGCGTTCTTCTGGATCGGCGATCCGCGCCATCTGCCGGATGGGGCCGACTGGCAGGCGATCGCCGCCCCCGAAGAGGCGGCCGGGGTGGCGCCCGGGCGGCTGGCGGTCCTTGGCCATGACTTTCCCGCCCCGGCCTGCCCCGGCCGGCCCGATCCGCGCAATGCCGCCGCGGTGATCGCGGTGATCGCACGGGCCGTGGATCTGGTCAGGTCGGGCCGCGCCGGCGCGCTGACCACGGCGCCGATCCACAAGAAGGCGCTGATCGACGGGGCCGGCTTCGGCTTTCCCGGCCATACCGAATATCTCGCCGAACTGGCCGGTGGTGTCCCGGTGGCGATGATGCTGGCGACCTCGGCGATCGAACCGCCGCTGCGGGTGGTGCCGGTCACCATCCATGTCGGCCTCGCTTCGGTCGCGGCCCGGCTCGACCCCGGGCTTCTGGCGCGGACGATCCGGCTGACCCATGCAGCCCTGATCGGCGATTTCGCCATCAGGGCGCCGCGGATCGCGGTCGCGGGCCTCAACCCGCATGCCGGCGAGGGCGGAGCGATGGGGCGCGAGGAGGCGGCGCTGATCACCCCGGTGCTGGAGCGTTTGCGCGCCGAGGGGATGGCCCTTGCCGGGCCCTTGCCGGCCGACACGCTGTTTCACGCCGCGGCGCGGGCGCGCCATGACGCGGTGATCGCGATGTATCACGACCAGGCGCTGATCCCGGTCAAGACGCTGGATTTTTCGGGCGGGGTGAACCTGACGCTGGGGCTGCCCTTCGTGCGGACCTCGCCCGACCATGGCACCGCGCTGGACATCGCCGGCCAGGGGCGGGCCGACCCGGCCAGCCTGGTCGCGGCGCTGGCGATGGCACGCGATCTGGCGCGGGCGCGTGGTGGTGTCGATGCCGGGGCGGCGGGACAGTGAACCGGCCTCGGTTTGTGGCGGGGCTGCGCCCCCTGGCCGGCGGCGCCGGCGGGGGCTGCCTGCCCCCGCGCCCCCGGGGGTATTTCGACAACGAAGACATGGCGGAGGCAAGCCGATGGCGGCGATAGACGGCTTGCCGCCGCTGCGCGCGGTGATCGCGGCACACGGGCTGTCGGCGCGCCGCAGCCTCGGGCAGAACTTCATCCTCGATCTCAACCTGACGGCGCGGATCGCGCGGGCGGCGGGCGATCTGGGCGCCTGTGACGTGCTGGAGATCGGCCCGGGACCGGGCGGGTTGACGCGCGGCTTGCTGGCCGAGGGCGCGCGCCGTGTCGTCGCGGTCGAGAAGGATCCGCGCTGTCTGCCGGCGCTGGCAGAGATCGCCGCGGCCTGTCCCGGCCGGCTTGAGGTGGTCGCCGGCGATGCGCTGGCGATCGATCCGGCGGCGCTGTTGCATCCGCCGGTGCGGGTGGTCGCCAACCTGCCCTACAATGTCGGCACCGAACTCTTGCTGCGCTGGCTGACGCCGCCGGTCTGGCCGCCGTTCTGGCAGAGCCTGACCCTGATGTTCCAAAAGGAGGTCGCCGAGCGGATCGTTGCCCGGCCGGGGTCGAAGGCCTATGGCCGGCTGTCGGTTCTGGCGCAGTGGCGGTCGGATGCGCGGATCGTCATGACCCTGCCGCCCGAGGCCTTCACCCCGCCGCCCAAGGTGCAGTCGGCGGTGGTGCATCTGGTGGCATTGCCGGCGCCGCGCCATGCCGCCGATGCGGCGATCCTCGGGCGGGTTGTCGCGGCAGGGTTCAACCAGCGCCGCAAGATGCTGCGCGCCAGCCTGCGCGGGCTGGCACCGGGGATCGAGGCCATTCTTGAAGCGGCCGGAATTGACCCGACCGCGCGGGCCGAGGAAATCCCGATCGAGGGGTTTTGCCGGCTGGCCCGGCTGCTGGCGGCAGGGGCGGCGCATCGCCCCTGATCGGCCGCCGGATCGCCGCCCTGCTCGCGGTCCGCCGGCCGGGTCGGCTGTGGTGCGATGAGCCTGATGGCTGTCGTGCGGGCGTGTCGCGTGGGCGTGCCGCTCGGCCGTGTCGTGCGGCCGTGTCGTGCGGCCGTGTCGTGCGGCGGCCTGTTATGCGGGGTCGGTCGGCTTGGTCGCGGTCTCGGCCTCGTGGCTGCGCGGCTTGCGCGGGCCGCGGGCGGGCTTTCGCGCCGGGGTGGCGTCGGCCGCGGCACCGTCGCCGGATGCCGCGATCGGTTTCGGCGCCCGCTCGGGCCTGGCCCTGGGTGTGCCGCCCGAGGCCGGCGGCTGGGTATCCTGGCGCCGGCCTTCGGGGGTCTCGACCAGGCCCGGACCATCCTCGGCCTCGTCGCCGCCGAGTGCCGGCATCATCACCGAGCGCGGGGCGCGGTTGTCGCGGCGCCCACGGTCGTCGCCCGTGTCGCGGCGCCCGCGCTCGTCGCCCGTGTCGCGGCGCCCGCGCTCGTCGCCCGTGTCGCGTGCCGGTCTGGCGCCGTTGCGCGCGGCCTCATGGTTCACCGGCGCGGCGGTGTAGCCGCCCTCGGCCGCCGGTTCGGCTTCGCCGGTCTCGGGCTGTGCGTCCGAGGGCGAGGCCGGTGATGACTGGTTGCCATAGCCCTGGCCGCCATAGCCCTGGCCTTGCTGACCCTGGCCGCCCTGCCCCGGCTGGCCCTGCCCCGGCTGGCCCTGCCCCGGCTGGCCCTGGCCCGGCTGGCCCTGGCGGCCTTCCTGCTCGCGGGCCATCTCGCGTTGCGCCTCGCTCAGCATCCGGGTGTAATGTTCGGCATGCTGGAGAAAGTTCTGCTCGGCCACCCGGTCATTGGACAGCTGCGCGTCGCGCGCCAGCATCAGGTATTTCTCGATGATCTGCTGGGGCGTTCCGCGCACCTTGCTCTCGGGGCCCGAACTGTCGAACACGCGGTTGATGATATTGCCGAGCGAACGCTGCCGGTTCGATTTCGAACGCGAACGATTTTTGGATGATCTCATGTGCTTTTGTCTGTCCAGGCCATCTGGCTGTGAGCGGTCCTGCCCCGATCCCCCGCGTCGCGCGCCGGACTAAGGGCAGCCGGGACGACGGAACATGATCTTTGGGGTAGACTGATGGGGGCAGACCCTTGCGATCCGCCCTTCATGCATCGGGTTTAATCGTGTTGGCCCCGGCAAGACAAGCGAAATCTGCGTTGTCCGTGCAAAAAGACCGGTCCCGCCCTGGCCTTGCCCCCTGGCCCGCCCCCCCCTGGCGTTAACAGGCTGGTGAGAAGAAACTCGGCCAGTGTCTGGCGGGGATCCTGTTCCTGTCCCGCCATCCGATCCTGGCGCCGAGGGACGCGCTCGACCCTGGGGGGGCGCTTTGCCACGCCGGGGCTGCGGTGCTTTATCGCAGCCAGGCCATTCCAACCGTTGAGCAATTTGTGACATCGCAATGCGCCCTCCCGCCGGGAGGGTCGGGCGCGGCCCGGGCTGGTCGCCCGGGCCCGCGCTTGAGGGAAGCGTGGCGAGGAACGGCTTTCCGATCTCAAGGCTGAAAACGGCTGGAGGCGTGGCTTTTTCAGCGGCCTGTCAGCGTGTCGCCAGCACCGTCCGGTCGCGTCCGTCAAGGTCGGGTCCGACGCTGATGTCGCCAAAGCCCGCCCCAAGCAGAAGCGCGGTGACTGCCGCCGCCTGATCCGGCCCGATCTCGAGCACCAGCCGCCCGCCCTCGGCCAGATGTGCCGCGGCACCGAGGGCGATCGCCCGGTAGGCGTCAAGCCCGTCGCCGCCCGGGCTGAGCGCGCCGCGCGGCTCCCAGTCGCGGACCTCGGGGGCGAGGCCGGCGACCTCGTCCTCGGCCAGATAGGGCGGGTTCGACACGATCAGGTCGAAGCGGCCGGAAAGCCCTTTGAGCCAGTCGGCGCGGCGAAACTGCGCCCGCTCGCCCAGCCCCAGCGCGGCGGCATTGCCGGCCGCAACGGCAAGCGCCGGCGCCGAGATATCGGTGCCGAGCCCGCGGGCATCCGGCCGCTCGGCCAGGAGCGTGAGCAGGATGCAGCCGCTGCCGGTGCCGAGGTCGAGAACGCTGGCGAAAGGCTGCGCCAGAGCGCGGGCGACCAGGCATTCGGTCTCGGGCCGCGGATCGAGCGTGTCGCGGGTCACGGCAAAGGACCGGCCCCAAAAGAGCCGCCGCCCGGTGATCTGGCTGACCGGCTGGCGCGCCGCGCGCGCCGCCAGCGCGGCAGACAGGCGCAGGGCCTCGGCCGGCGCCAGCGGCCGGTCGGGGTCCAGCAGCAGCCGCTCGGGCGCCAGCCCGGTGGCATGGGCCAGAAGCCGGCGCGCATCGCGGGCCGGCCCGGCGATCCCGGCGGCGGTCAGCGCCGCCACCGCCTCGCGCAGCGCCGCGGCAAGCGTCACGCTCACGGCGTGCTCTCGGCCAGGCGGGTGGCCTGATCATCGGCGACCAGCGCGTCGATCACCTCGTCAAGATCGCCCGCCAGCACCGCCTCCAGCCGGTAGAGCGTCAGGTTGATCCGGTGATCGGTCATCCGGCCTTGCGGGAAATTATAGGTGCGGATCCGCTCGGACCGGTCGCCGCTGCCGACCTGGGCGCGCCGGTCGGCGGCCCGGGCCGCATCCATGCGCGCGCGTTCCATGTCGTAAAGCCGCGCCCTCAGCACCGCCATCGCATTGGCGCGGTTCTGGTGCTGCGACTTTTGCGAACTGGTGACCACGATTCCGGTCGGAACATGGGTCAGCCGCACCGCGCTGTCGGTGGTGTTGACATGCTGGCCGCCGGCGCCGCTCGCCCGCATCGTGTCGATGCGGATGTCGCCGGCCGGAATGTCGATGTCGACCTCCTCGGCCTCGGGCAGCACCGCGACGGTC
>PHEC01000127.1 GCA_002841115.1 Alphaproteobacteria bacterium HGW-Alphaproteobacteria-6
TCATGCTCGACGGCAAGAAGTCGACGGCCGAGCAGATGGTCTACGGCGCCCTCGAGATGGTGCGCCAGAAGACCGGCCGCGACCCCGTCGAGGTGCTGCAGGAGGCCGTCCAGGCCCTCACCCCGCACCTCGAGGTCCGCAGCCGGCGCGTCGGCGGCGCCACCTACCAGGTGCCCGTGGACGTGCGCCCCGTGGAGACATCGCTGCCGTGCGCCTGTTATTGGAGTCTGAACTGTGAAAATGAATCCGCCCCCCCCGCCGAGTGATCCCGACGCCCCGCAGGTGGCTGGGCCTTCTCCTGATACTGTCTCGGGTTCCAGGCGTCGCCATCTTGGCTGGTATGCCGCCGGGGCCGGGATCGCGCCGGCCGCGGCGGCCCCCCTGATGGTCGCCGACGATCCCCGCCGGGTGCTGGCGCTTGTCGCTGCGCTCTTCGCGCCGGGGGCGGTGCCAATGCCGGCGCAGTCCAGCGCGCGGCGCGCGGCATGAACCCGGCCACGCAGCCCGGCCGCACCAACGCGGCGCTGCCGGCGGCGCCCGTCCTCTGGGCGGCGCTGCCGGTGCCGGCGATCCTGATCGATGCCGCGGGCTGCACGATCGAGGTCAACCCGGCGGCCGAGACCTTTCTCAACGCCTCGGCGCGCAGCCTGCGCGGCCAGCCGATCTTTGACCGGCTGGCGATCGACGCGCCGCTGGAAGAGGTGCTGGCCCGGGTCCGCGACAGCCATTCCTCGCTTTACATCAACGATGTCGACGTCGGCACCGGCGAGCGGGCACCGGTGATCTGCAATCTTCAGGCCGCCCCCCTCGACGATGCGCCGGGGGTGGTCCTGCTTCTGATCTCGCCGCGCGAGTTTGCCGAACGGCTGGGCCGGGCGCAGGGGATGAAATCGGCCGCGCGCTCGGCGATCGGCATGGCCGAGATGCTGGCGCACGAGATCAAGAACCCGCTGGCCGGGATCGCCGGGGCGGCGCAGCTTCTGTCGATGAATCTCGCGCCCGAGGATCTGGAACTGGCCGACCTGATCGTCGGCGAGACCCGGCGCATCGTCAAGCTTCTCGAGCAGGTCGAGCAGTTCGGCAACCTGCGCCCGCCCGAGTTGCGCGCGGTCAACATCCATGACGTGCTGGACCGGGCGCGGCGCTCGGCGCTTCTGGGGTTCGGCGCGCAGATGACGATCATCGAGGATTACGACCCCTCGCTGCCGCCGACGCTGGCTGATGGCGACCAGCTCTTGCAGATCTTCCTCAATCTTCTGCGCAACGCCGCCGAGGCGGCGCGCGGCGGCCATGGCACGATCCGCATCCGCAGCTATTACGACGTGGCGCTCAGGCTGCGGCGCGCCGATGGCGGCGGCAATCCCCTGCCGTTGCAGATCGAGATCATCGACGACGGGCCGGGAATCGCGCCCGATCTTCTGGCCGACATCTTCGATCCCTTCGTCTCGGGGCGCGAGAACGGCACCGGGCTTGGCCTGGCGCTGGTGTCGAAGATCGTCGCCGACCATGGCGGCTGGATCGCGGTCGACTCGCAGCCCGGGCGCACCACCTTCCGCCTGTCGCTGCCGGTCGCCCCGAAGGCGATGCGGGACACCGGGCAGGACGGGGCCGGGCAGGACGGGGTCGGGCGCGAAGAGGCCGGGCAAGCAGAGGAGACGCGCTGATGGACGGCACCGTCCTTGTCGCCGACGACGACCGCACGATCCGCACCGTGCTGACCCAGGCGCTGACCCGGGCCGGCTGCAAGGTCCATGCCACCTCGTCGATGGTGACGCTGATGCGCTGGATCGAGGAGGGCAAGGGCGACCTGGTGATCTCGGACGTGATCATGCCCGACGGCAACGGCATCGAGGCGCTGCCGCGGATCGCCGCCGAACGGCCCGGCCTGCCGGTGATCGTGATCTCGGCGCAGAACACCATCATGACCGCGGTCCAGGCCGCCGAGGCCGAGGCCTGGGACTATCTGCCGAAACCCTTCGACCTGCCCGACCTGATGAAACGCGCCGCCCGCGCGCTGAGCGTCAAGCGCCGCGCCGCCGCCCCGGCACCGCCCCCCGGCAGCCAGAGCGGCGAGGATCTGCCGCTGGTCGGGCGCACCGCGGTGATGCAGGCGCTCTACCGGCTGGTGGCGCGGGTGATGAACACCGATCTTGCGGTGCTGATCCGTGGCGAATCGGGCAGCGGCAAGTCGCTGGTCGCCCGCGCCATCCACGACTTTTCCGACCGCCGCACCTTGCCCTTCGTCACCGCGCAGGCGGCCGACCTTCAGGGCATCGACGGGCCCTCGGCGCTGATCGCGCGGGCGCGCGGCGGCACGCTGGTCTTCGACGAGGTCGGCGATTTCGATCCCGAGAGCCAGGCGCGGCTGGTGCGGATGCTGGACAATCCCGGTGCCTCGGCGCCGCGGATCATGGCGACGACACAGGAAGACCTTGTGGCGCGGACCGAGGCGGGAAGCTTTCGCCAGGATCTTTTCTACCGGCTGGGCGGGGTCACCATCGCGGTGCCGGCGCTGCGCGAGCGGGTCGAGGACATCCCGCTGCTGGCCGAGCATTTCATTGCCCGTGCCCTGCGCGACGGTGCGCCGCCGCGCCGGCTTTCGCCCGAGGCGACCGCCCTGGTGCGGGCCTTTCGCTGGCCCGGCAACGTGCGGCAACTGGAAAACGTCCTGCGCCGGCTGGTGGTGACCTCGGCCGAGCCCGAGATTGCCCGCGCCGAGGTCGAGGCGGCGCTGGGCAGCCTGCCGGCCGACCTGCCGCGCCCCGGTGCGGCCGAGGAGGGCGAGCGGCTGTCGGCATCGATCGCGCGACACCTGCGCCGCTATTTCGCGCTGCACCCCGACGGGCTGCCGCCGCCCGGTCTTTACGACCGCATCCTGCACGAGATGGAGGCGCCGCTGATCGAGATCGCGCTGGACGCGACCGCCGGCAATCAGGCGCGCTGCGCCGATCTTCTCGGCATCAACCGCAATACCCTGCGCAAGAAGATCACCGATCTGGATATCCGCGTGACACGCCGCCGCAAGTTGATGTAAAAGAGCAACACAAGACTGTGGCCTGCCGGCGTCATCTGTCGGCAGAGACCGCACGGACAATCGGCGGTGGCCGCCTTCGGGCGGCAGAAGACAGGGGCAGCCCGGTGCAGGGCCTTGCGCGCAGCGCATCCTTCGAACGGTTGAGCCGGCTGCACAGGCAGCGCCGGGTGCAGAACGTCATGACGCTGGGCCTGGTGGTTCTCGGCCCCTTGCTGGCGCTGGCGACCTTCGTTGCGCTGGGGCCGTTCGGGCAGGGGGCAAACTCTGCCGCGCTCAGGCTTATCCTCTTGGCAGACCTTGTCTATTTCCTGCTTCTGGCGGGGCTGGTGCTGGCCCGGCTGGCGCGGATGATCGCGGCGCGACGGGCGAAGTCGGCCGGCTCGCGGCTGCATCTGCGGCTGACCGGGGTCTTCGCCGGCATGGCGCTGGTACCGGCGATCATCGTCGCGGTCTTCGCCGGGCTGACGGTGAACATCGGGCTTGAAGGCTGGTTCTCGGACCGGGTGCGCCAGGTCGTCGGCAGTTCGCTGGCCGCCGCCGAGGCCTATCAGGACGAACACCGCCGCGATCTGGAAACCGATGCCGCCGCGCTGGCGCGCTATCTCGATGTTGCGCGGAAATCCGCCTTCCTGGTCTCGGACAGCGACCTGCGCCAGCTTCTGACCCAGGGCCAGGGTCAGATCCAGCGCGGCCTGCGCGAGGCCTATGTGATCGACGGGGCGGGCGGGCTGCGGGCGCGGGGCGAGCGCAGCTATCTGTTCAACTTCGAGCCGCCCTCGGCGGCCGAGATCGCCGAGGCCCGCGACAGCGGCGCGGTGGTGCTGATCGAGGACTGGGCCAACAACGAGTTTCGCGCGCTGATCGCGCTGCGCGCCTTCACCGACCGCTACCTCTATGTCAGCCGCAATGTCGATGGCGCGATCCTCAGCCTGCTCGATGATACCCGCGCCACGGTCGGGCTTTACCAGCAGCTCGAAGCCTCGCGCGGCAAGGTGCTGTTCGAGTTCGGCCTGGTCTATCTCGGCTTTGCGCTGATCCTGGTGCTGGCGGCGATCTGGATGGGGCTGTGGATCGCCGAGGGCCTGTCGCGCCCGGTCGGTCGGCTGGCCGGGGCGGCGCAAAGGGTCGGCGCCGGCGATCTCGAGGTGCAGGTGACCGAGGAGCCGGGCGACGACGAGATCGCCATGCTCGGCCGGGTCTTCAACCAGATGACCCGGCAGTTGAACACCCAGCGCCAGGCCTTGCTGGAAAGCAACCGGCGCAGCGAGCGGCGCCGGCGGCTGTTCGATTCGGTGCTGTCGTCGGTGACCTCGGGGGTGATCGGGCTGGATGCCGAGGGGAGGGTCGATTTCCTCAACCGTGCGGCGGTGCGGCTTCTGGCGCTGGACGAGGCCGGTGATCAGGGCCGCCGGCTGGTCGATGCGGTGCCGGAATTCGCCGCCCTGCTCGACCGTCTGCGCGGCGGCGGCGCCGAGGTGGCGCAGGAAGAGATCAAGCTGGCCCGGGCCGGACGGCTGGAAAGCCTGCTGGTCAGGATGGCGACCCGGCGCAATGCCGATGGCCGGCTTGAGGGCCATGTCGTCGCCTTCGACGATGTCACCGACCTGGTCAGCGCCCAGCGGATGGCGGCCTGGGGCGATGTCGCGCGCCGCATCGCCCATGAGATCAAGAACCCGCTGACCCCGATCCAGCTCTCGGCCGAGCGGATCCGGCGCAAGTTCACCCGGCTGGTCGGCGACGAGGCCGACAGCCTTGGCCAGATGACCGATGTCATCGTCCGCCAGACCAATGACCTGCGCCGCATCGTCGACGAATTCTCGAAATTCGCGCGGATGCCCGAACCCGACCGGCGCGAGCATGACCTGGCGCGGCTGATGCGCGATGCGGTGACGCTGCAGGAGGGCGCCCTTGGCCCGGCGCGGCTGGTCGCCGATCTGCCGGCCGGGCCGGTCTGCATCGAGATCGACGCGACGATGCTGTCGCAGGCGGTGACCAACCTGATCAAGAATGCCGGCGAGGCGATCGAATCGCTGATCGAACAGGGTGCGCCCGAAGGCTATGACCCCGAGGTGCGGGTGGTGATGGGTGATGACGGCGACACCGTCACCATCACCATCAGCGACAATGGCATCGGCCTGCCCGAAGACCGGGCGCGGCTGTTCGAGCCCTATGTGACGACCCGCGCCAAGGGCACCGGGCTTGGCCTGCCGATCGTCAAGAAGATCATCGAGGAACACGGCGGCACGCTGGTTCTGACCGATGCCGAACCCTTTGCCGAAGCCGCCCGGCCGGGCGCCAGGGCCGAGATCCGCCTGCCGAAGGCGCGCGGGCCCGGGCGGGCAAACCGGGAAAACAGGGAAAGGACCGCCGAGGTCCGAAGAGAGCAGCCCAGTGAGGTAGGACATGAGTGACATTCTGATCGTCGACGACGAACGCGACATCCGCGAACTGATCGCGGATATCCTGCGCGACGAGGGCTTCGCCACCCGGGTCGCGGCCAATTCCGACGAATGCATGGCCGCGATCAATGACGATGCCCCGGCGTTGATGATCCTCGACATCTGGCTGAAGGACAGCCGGATGGACGGGATCGACATCCTGAAATCGGTCAAGCGCGACAACCCCGACGTGCCGATCATCATCATCTCGGGCCATGGCAACATCGAGATCGCGGTGGCGGCGATCAAGCAGGGCGCCTACGACTTCATCGAGAAGCCCTTCAACATCGACCAGCTGACGGTGGTCATCGCCCGGGCGATGGAGACCTCGCGGCTACGGCGCGAGAATGCCTCGCTGCGCCGTCGCGACGTGACCTCGTCCGAGATGATCGGCTCGTCGGCTGCTTTCCGGGCGCTGAAGGGGCAGCTTGACAAGGTGACCAAGTCGAACGGCCGGGTGATGCTGACCGGCCAGCCCGGCGCCGGCAAGGAGGTGGCGGCGCGCTATGTCCATATCCATTCGGCGCGCGCCGCCGGGCCCTTCGTCACCGTCGCTTCGGCCTCGATCGAGCCCGAGCGCATGGAAGAGGTATTGTTCGGCCGCGAGACCGACGGGCGCGGGGTCGAGAAGGGGTTGCTGGAGCAGGCCCATGGCGGCGTGGTCTATTTCGACGAGGTCGCCGACATGCCGCCCGGCACCCAGTCGAAGATTCTGCGGGTGCTGACCGAACAGCAGTTCGCCCGGGTCGGCGGCACCGACAAGGTGCGGGTCGACCTGCGGGTGATCTCGTCCACCACGCGTGATCTGACCGCCGAGATCGCCGCCGGACAGTTCCGCCAGGAGCTTTACGACCGGCTGAACGTGGTGCCGGTCGTGGTGCCGTCGCTGGAAGACCGGCGCGAGGACATTCCCGAACTGGCGCGCCATTTCATCGAGATGTTCAACCGGACCCAGGGGCTGCCCCTGCGTGCGCTCTCGGCCGAGGCCGAGGCGCTGATGCAGACCATGGTCTGGCCCGGCAACATCCGCCAGCTGCGCAACGTGATCGAGCGGATCCTGATCCTCGGCGACGGCGCCGGCCCGGTCGAGGCGCGCGAATTGCCGGGCCAGAGCGAGGCGGCCCCCGAGGACGGGCGGATCGTGCTGTCGGGCGGGCTCGCGACGCTGCCCCTGCGCGAGGCGCGCGAGCTGTTCGAGCGCGAGTATCTCCTGACCCAGATCAACCGTTTCGGCGGCAATATCAGCCGCACCGCAAGCTTCGTCGGGATGGAGCGGTCGGCCCTGCACCGCAAGCTGAAATCGCTCGGCGTCGTCACCTCGGCCAAGACCGGGGCGCGGATCGCCCATCTGGAGGACGAGGATATCGCGGCCGACGCCTGACCGCCGGCGCGGCCGCCCGACCGGCCCGCCGACTGGTCTGCCGACCGGCCCGGCGCAGGGCCACAGCCCGGCCATTGACACCGCCCGGCCATGCGCTATAAGCCGCCCGTCCCGGGACGCATGTGCCCGGGGCTTTCATTTGGTGTTGGCGGACCCCGCAAGGGGAAACCTGTCGCCACCGCACCCGCGGTGGAAAGGACAACGCCCTTCACGCTTCGCGGCCGGACCGCCGGAACCTGCGCAACCGGACCTCATGCAGCAGCGGCTGCCCGAGGCCCGAAAGGTGGGAACCGGTTTTCGGGATGGCCGAGGGAGCAAAACAGAGCGAAGGAGATCAGCGGTGACCAAACGCACCTCTGCCAAGTACAAGCTTGACCGCCGGATGGGCGAGAACATCTGGGGCCGCCCCAAGTCCCCGGTCAACAAGCGCGAATACGGCCCCGGCCAGCACGGCCAGCGCCGCAAGAACAAGCTTTCCGACTTCGGCACCCAGCTGCGCGCCAAGCAGAAGCTGAAGGGCCATTACGGCGATCTGACCGAAAAGCAGTTCCGCCGCATCTTCGCCGAGGCCGAGCGCCTGCGCGGCGACACCGGCGAGATGCTGATCGGCCTGCTGGAGCGCCGGCTCGATGCCGTCGTCTACCGCGCCAAGTTCGTGCCGACGATCTTTGCCGCGCGCCAGTTCGTCAACCACGGCCATGTCACGGTGAACGGCAAGCGTGTCAACATCGGCTCTTACCGGGTCAAGGAGGGCGATGTGGTCGCGGTGCGCGACAAGTCGCGCCAGATGGCGCTGGTTCTCGAGGCGGTGGGCCTGGCCGAGCGTGACGTGCCCGATTACATCGAGGCCGATCATTCCAAGATGACCGCGACCTTCGTGCGCACCCCGGCGCTTGGCGATGTGCCCTATGCGGTCCAGATGGAACCGCATCTGGTCGTCGAATTCTACGCCAAGAACTGATCCGCCCGCAGCGGCAGGACCCGATACCAAGGGGTCGCGGCGCCGCCGCGGCCCCTTTTTTCTTGTGAGCCGGCGGCTGGCGCAGCCCCCGACAGCCGGCTAGAAAGCAGCGAACCGCCGGAGGCCCGATCCGATGCCCGATCCGATGCCCGACCCGATCCGCCCCAAGCCGGGGATCATGGATATCGCCCTTTATCAGGGCGGGGCGGCGCATCTGCCGGGGCAGGCCGAGGCATTGAAGCTGTCGTCGAACGAGAACCCCTTTGGCCCGTCGGAGCGCGCGCGCGAGGCTTTTGCCCGCGCCGTCCACAGCCTGCACCGCTACCCCTCGACCGACCACGCCGCCCTGCGCGCGGCGATCGGCGAGGTGCACGGGCTCGACCCGGCGCGGATCGTCTGCGGGGCGGGCTCGGACGAGGTCATCGGGCTTTTGTGCCACGCCTATGCCGGGCCGGGCGACGCGGTGCTGTTCACCGAGCACGGCTTCCTGATGTACCGGATCTATGCCCAGGCCGCCGGCGCCACCCCGGTCTCGGTGCCCGAGCGCGCGCGGCGGATCGACGTCGATGCGATCCTCGCCGCCTGCACCGGGGCGACGCGGCTGGTGTTCATCGCCAACCCGAGCAATCCGACCGGCACGATGATCGACGCCGGCGAGGTTGCGCGGCTGGCCGAGGGGCTGCCGGAGCGCGCGATCCTGGTCCTCGACGGTGCCTATGCCGATTATGTCGCGGGCTTCGACGGTGGTGCTGCGCTGGCGACAACGCGCCCGAACGTCTTCATGACCCGGACATTTTCCAAGATCTACGGGCTCGGCGGGCTGCGCATCGGCTGGGGATACGGGCCGCGCGCCATCGTCGATGTGCTGAACCGGATCCGCGGCCCCTTCAACCTGTCGACAGCACAGCTTGCAACGGCCGAGGCGGCGGTGCGCGATCAGGATCATGTCGCCTGGTGCCGGACGGAAAACGCCCGGCTGCGCGGCTGGCTTTCGGCTTCTCTGGCCGAAAGCGGCGTTCCGTCCGACCCGTCGCAAGCGAACTTCATCCTTGCACGCTTTGCCGATCCGGCCGAGGCCGAGGCCTGCGACGCGCATCTGAAGGCGCAAGGCCTGATCGTGCGCCGGGTCGGCGGCTATGGCCTGCCCGACTGCCTGCGCATCACCATCGGCGACGAGGCCTCGTGCCGGCGGGTCGCCCATGCGGTCGCGCAGTTCAAGGGCAGCAGCGCCGGGGGGCAACGATGAGCGCGCCGATCTATGACCGCGTGGCGCTGATCGGGCTGGGCCTGATCGCCGGCTCGATGGGGCTGGCGATGAAGAAGGCCGGGCTGGCGGGGTCGGTCGCCGGCCATGCGCGCACGGCGGCGACGCGCGAAGCCGCCCTCGCGCTTGGCCTGTGCGACGCGGTCTTCGACACCGCCGCCGAGGCGGTCGCCGGCGCCGATCTGGTGGTGCTCGCCGTGCCGGTCGGCGTGATGGGCGCGGTCGCCGCCGAAATCGGCCCGGCGCTGAAGCCCGGCGCCACCGTCACCGATGTCGGCTCGGTCAAGCAGGCGGTGATCGAGGCGGTGGCGCCGCATCTGCCCGAGGGCGTTCATTTCATCCCCGGCCATCCCCTGGCCGGGACCGAACATTCCGGACCGCATTCGGGCTTTGCCACGCTTTTCCAGAACCGCTGGTGCCTGCTGATCCCCGGCACCGCCGACCCGGCGGCGGTCGCCCGTCTCGGCCGGCTCTGGCAGGCCATGGGCGCCAATGTCGAGGAGATGGACG
>PHEC01000128.1 GCA_002841115.1 Alphaproteobacteria bacterium HGW-Alphaproteobacteria-6
CATCAGCGCGATCAGCGCCGCAGCCTCGCCGGGCCGGGGGCGCGGCTGCGGTGCCGGGGCCGTCGCGACGGCGAAGCTCAGGGCAGGGGGCGGGGCAGGGGGCGGGGTGGAACGGGCAAGCGGCATGGCATCCTCCGGTTGCGCGCAGTCTGCGCCGCTGGCGCCGGCCGGCAAACCCCGGGGAAATCCGCCGAGCCGGCTTCCGCCGCCGTTTGGGAGCGGTTTGCGGCGGCAATCCGCGCGTGCCGCGGGGCTTGATGCGCGGGGCCTTGCGCGTTGCCGCGTCGGGGCGCGGCGGTCGGGAATAACCCGGCCCGGCGCCGGTCTGACAAGACGAGGGCCGCACCCCCGTGGCCTTCGTTGCAACCATGATCAAGGAGATGATCCGATGCGCAAACTGGCAATCACCCTCGCCCTGAGCCTGATCCCCGCCGGCACCCTGCTGGCCGCGACGATGGGCGAGCTTGACGCCGACGCCGATGGCGCGCTGACGCTGGCCGAACTGCAGGCCGGCTATCCGACCCTGACCGAGGACGGATTCATCGCGCTCGACAGCAATGCCGACGGTCTGGTCGACGAGGCCGAACTGACCGCCGCGACCGGGGCCGGCATCCTGAGCACCGACGGCTGAACCGTCGAAGCGCAGAGACCTGGAAAGGGGCGGGCCCTGGCCCGCCCCGGACGCAGAGGACCGCCGAGCCGATCGACAGGCCGAGGGTGCGGGGCCGCGCCGTCCCGGTGACGGGCCCGCCGGTCAGGATTTTCGCGGCCGGTATGCCCGCCGATCTGGCGGCCTGACGCAGTGCGGCGCGGTCAGGAGGGTGGTTGCGCCGCCTCCGCCCGGCCCTGCGGGCGCCCCGGATCGCGACGGGTCGGCACCTCGGGCAGCCAGGCGGCATAGGCGCCGGTCCGGCTGCGGCGATGCAGGTCAACCAGGGCGGCCAGCGGATCGTCCGACCAGTCGATCCGCAGGCTGAGCGGCGGCGCGTCGTCGGACAGGACCAGAAGGGCGGCCGA
Organism: Alphaproteobacteria bacterium HGW-Alphaproteobacteria-6; assembly: GCA_002841115.1. Lineage (GTDB taxonomy): Bacteria > Pseudomonadota > Alphaproteobacteria > Rhodobacterales > Rhodobacteraceae > Albidovulum. The sequence goes on from PHEC01000128.1 coordinate 1,018, forward strand.
TTGCAGGCCGCGGCTGTCACCGCCGGCGGCGGCGGCGGCGGCAAGGGCGGCGAGCAGGCGCTCGGCCATCGTGCCGCCGGTCGCAAGGAAAGTGTCGCGCAGCGCCGCAAGCACCTGCGGCCCGGCCAGCAGGTTTCCCGAAGCCACCAGGCCCGGCGCGGTGATCGCCCCGCGCCAGCCGGTGTTGCGGCAACCGGTGTGGGCGGCGCTGCCGCCGGCGCGGTCGAGGACCGCCAATTGGCGCCAGTCGCGCCCGGGGTCGCCTTGCGTGACCTGCGCAACCGTCTCGGCCGCGCTCCGGCCCGCGTGCAGCCCGGCCAGCGCATCCTCGCCCCACATCGTCGAGGGCGCCGCTCCCTGCGCCGCCGACAGGCCGACCCGCGAATCGCCCCGCAGCACCCAGCCGCCGACACAGAGCGATCCGGTGGCCGCCGCGCCGCCAAGAACGCCGCTGTCGGGGTCGCGCGCAAGAATCGAAAAGGTCATCGGCCGACATTCCTTGTTTGTTGCCAATTATCATGAAAATTTTGACGAAAGCAATTTATCATGATAAATTGCCGGCAATAATCAGGCCACAGGGAGTGCCGGACATGGCTTTTTCATCATTGACCCGCCGCGGCTTCGCGGCCCTGACCGCCGCGCTCTTGGCGACATCGCTGCCGGTCGCGGCCGAAACGCCGCCGGGGGTGCTTGTCGTCGGCCAGATCGCCGAGCCGCAATCGCTTGACCCGCATGCGGTGACGGCGGTCAACGACTTCCGGATCCTGATGAACGTCTATGACGGGCTGGTGCGCTATGCGCCCGGCACGCTGGAGGTCGAGCCGGCGCTGGCGACCGGCTGGGAGATCTCGGAGGATGGCAGGACCTATACCTTCACGCTGCGCGAGGCGGTGCGCTTTCACGACGGCAGCCGGTTCGACGCCGATGCCGTGGTCTTCAACTTCGAGCGCATGCTGAAAGAGGACCACCCCTATCATCACACCGGGCCCTTCCCGCTGTCGTTCTTCTTCGGCGCCGTGCAGTCGGTCGAGGCGGTCGATGCCGGCACCGTCCGCTTCACCCTGAACGAACCCTATGCGCCCTTCCTGTCGAACCTCGCCTATCCGACCGGGCTGATCGTCTCACCGGCCGCGGTGATGCAGCACGGGGCCGATTACGGGCGCAACCCGTCGGGCACCGGGCCCTTCCGCCTTGCCGAGTGGAAGGCCAACGAAAGCGTGGTCGTCACCCGCAACGAAGATTACTGGGACGGCACCGCCGCGACCGAGGCGGTGGTCTTCCGCCCGATCAGCGATGCCAATACCCGCGTCGCCGAGATGCTTTCGGGCGGCATCGACCTGATGGTCGAGGTGCCGCCGGTGGCGCTGTCGCAGTTCGCGGCGCCGGCCTTCCGGATCGTCGAGCAGGCCGGGCCGCATGTCTGGTTCCTGATCCTGAACGCCAAGGAAGGCCCCTTTGCCGACAAGCGGGTGCGGCAGGCGGCCAATTATGCGATCAACAAGGAGGCGCTGGTCAACGACGTGCTGGAAGGCACCGCCACGGTTGCCGCCGGGCCGACGCCGCCGGCCTTTTCCTGGGCCTATGACGACGGGCTGAAGCCCTATCCCCATGATCCCGACCGCGCCCGCGCGCTGATCGCCGAGGCCGGGGCCGAGGGGGCAGAGCTGACCTTCTATGTCACCGAGGGCGGCTCGGGCATGCTGGACCCGGTGGCGATGGGCACCGCGATCCAGGCCGACCTGGCCGCCGTCGGCTTCGACGTGAAGATCGAGACCTATGAATGGAACACCTTCCTCGGGCAGGTGAACCCCGGGCTGGAAGGCAAGGCAGACATGGCCGAAATGGCCTGGATGACCAACGACCCCGACACGCTGCCCTTCCTGGCCCTGCGCACCGAGGCCTGGCCCGACAAGGGCGGCTTCAACTCGGGCTATTATTCCAACCCGCAGGTCGATGCGCTGCTCGAGGCCGCCCGCGCCAGCACCGATCAGGCCGAGCGCGCCCGGCTTTACCGCGAGATGCAGGCCATCGTGCAGGACGATGCGCCCTGGGTCTTTGTCGCGAACTGGAAGCAGAACGCGGTGGCCTCGGACCGGGTCGAGGGTTTCACGCTGGAACCGTCGTTCTTCCTTCTGCTCAAGTCCGTCGTCAAGAACTGACCCGGCGAGAAGGCGTCAGGGGGCCGCATCCGGCCCCCCCCCCCCGCATCCGGCCCGCATCCGGCCCGCATCCGGTCTGGCGCTTGACCCCGCAATGGCGACAAGGCAGGACCCCGAGGATGGGCGGCTACATTCTGAAACGGCTGGTCTCGGCGGTTCCGGTCCTTCTGGGGATCTCGCTGATCGTCTTCGTGATCATGGCGATGATCCCCGGCGATCCGGCGACCGCGATCCTCGGCTCCTATGCGACGCCCGAGAACGTCGAGCGGCTGAACCGCTACCTCGGGCTGGACCGGCCGCTTTGGCAGCAGTATCTGACCTGGCTTGGCAACCTGCTGCAGGGCGACCTCGGGCGGTCCTTCGCATTGAACCGGCCGGTTCTGGACGAGGTGCTGGAACGGTTCTCGGCGACGCTGATCCTTGCCGGCACCGCCTTTGTCCTTTGCGCGCTTGCCGGGATCGTCGCCGGTGTCGTCTCGGCGGCGCGGCAATACGGGCTGGCCGACAAGGCGATCACCTTCGCGGTGATCCTGGGCATTTCGGTGCCGTCGTTCTTTCTGGGCATGATGCTGATCCTGCTCTTTGCGGTGCAACTGCGGTGGTTCCCGGTCTCGGGGATGTATGCGGTCTGGGGCGGCGGCGGTCCGGGCGACCTGCTGCACCATCTGGCGATGCCCGCGCTGGCGCTGTCGCTGGTGGCGACCGGGGTCATCGCCCGCCTGACGCGCGGCGCCATGCTGGAGGTGCTGCGGCAGGATTTCATCCGCACCGCCCGCGCCAAGGGCGTGCCCGAGCGCCGGGTGATCTGGGGCCATGCGCTGCGGGTGGCGATGGTCAGCGTCATCCCGGTCCTGGGCATCCAGGCCGGTTTCGTGCTGTCGGGCGCGGTCTATGTCGAGATGGTGTTCCAGTGGCCCGGGGTCGGGCGGATGCTGGTCGAGGCGATCCTGAAGCGCGACATCCTGCTGGTCCAGGGCGGCGTGGTCTTCATCGCCGCCTGCTATGTCGCCTTCAACATCGCCGTGGATGTGGCGCAGGGCCTGCTTGACCCGAGGATCCGGACATGAGGCTGTTCCTGCGGCTCTTGCTGCGCAACCGGCTGGCCGGCTTCGGGGCGGTGGTGCTGGCGGCGATCGTGGTCCTGGCGCTGGTCACGCCGCTCTTGCCGCTGCATCCGCCGAATGCCACGAACACGGCGGACCGCTTTCTCAGGCCGTTGTCCGGGGCGCATCTTCTGGGCACCGACCACCTGGGACGGGACCTGTTGTCGCGGCTCTTGTGGGGCACGCGGCTGTCGCTTGCGGTCGGCTTCGCGGCCGCGGTGACCGCCGGGCTGGCGGGGGCGGCGATCGGCGTCGTCGCCGGGTTCTTCGGCGGCCGCACCGACAACCTGACGATGCGCGGCATCGACATGCTGATGGCCTTTCCCTACATCCTGCTGGCGCTGGCCATCGTGGCGGTCCTCGGGCCGGGGCTGATGAATGCGCTGATCGCCGTGGCGGTGGTCAACATCCCCTTCTTCGCCCGCAACATCCGCGGCGTGACCGTCGGCATCGCGCATCGCGAGTTCATCGACGCGGCGCGGCTGTCGGGCCTGGGCAATGCCGGCATCCTGTGGTCCGAGGTGGTGCCGAACGTGGTGCCGGTGGTGGTGATCGCCATGTCCACGACGATCGGCTGGATGATCCTCGAGACCGCCGGCCTGTCGTTTCTCGGCCTTGGCAGCCAGCCGCCGCAGGCCGACCTCGGCTCGATGCTGGGCGAGGCGCGCGCGGCGCTGATCACCGCGCCGCATACCTCGGTCGTGCCGGGGGTGATGATCCTGCTGATCGTGATGTCGGTCAACCTTCTCGGCGACGGTATCCGCGACGCGCTTGACCCGCGGCTGCGCTCGGGCGCGCTGGCCCGTCCGATGGCCGCGACCCGGGTCGCGCGCCGGTCGGTGCCGCCGCCGTCCGGCGAGGGCCTGTTGCGGCTGGACGGGCTCGAGACCCAGTTCCATGTCGGCAGCCGCATCTTCCGGGCCGTCAACGGCGTGTCGCTGGCGCTGAACCCTGGCGAATGCCTTGGCCTGATCGGGGAAAGCGGGTCGGGCAAGTCGGTCACCGCGATGTCGGTGATGGGGCTTGTCGCCTCGCCGCCCGGGGTCATCACCGCGGGCGCGGTGCGGCTTCAGGGGCGCGACCTGATCGGCGCGCCCTATGAGGTGCTGCGCGGCCTGCGCGGCAGCAAGGTCGCCTATGTCTTCCAGGACCCGCTGTCGACGCTCCACCCGCTCTACCGCATCGGCGACCAGCTGGCCGAGGCGATCCGTGCCCATGCGCCGGTCGGCCGGGCCGAGGCCCGTGCCCGGGCGCTGCGGCTGCTGCACGATGTCCGCATCCCCAACCCCGGCGACCGGGCCGATGCCTTTCCGCACGAGCTGTCGGGCGGCATGCGGCAAAGGGTCGGCATCGCCATGGCGCTGGCCAATGACCCCGACATCATCATCGCCGACGAACCGACCACCGCGCTGGACGTGACCGTCCAGGCGCAGGTCCTGGCGCTGCTCGATGACCTGCGCGGGTCGCGCGGGCTGGCCATCCTGTTCATCACCCATGACTTCGGCGTGGTCAGCCAGCTTTGCGACCGGGTCGCGGTGATGTATGCGGGCCAGGTGGTCGAGGAGGGGCCGACGGCCGAGGTTCTGGCCGCCCCCGCCCATCCCTATACCCGCCGCCTGATCGCCTGCGTGCCCGAACTCGGGGCCGGCCGCCGCGCGCTGGCCGCGATCCCCGGCCTGCCGCCGGCGGTCGACGATCTGCCGCCCGGCTGTGCCTTCGCGCCGCGCTGCGACCGCGCGACGGATGCCTGCCAAAGCGGCGAGGTCGCGGTGTCGGGCAGCCTGCACAAGGTGCGCTGCCATCATCCGGAGGGCCGGCCGTGACCCTGGCGCTGCAGACCTTCGCGCTTGCCCGCAGCTTCGCGGTCGGCCGCCGGCTGATCGGCCCGCCGCGCGCCCGGGTCCATGCGGTGCGGCCGATGTCGCTGCAGGTCCGCCAGGGCGAGACGCTGGGGGTCGTCGGCGAATCCGGCTGCGGGAAATCGACGCTGGCGCGGATGCTGGTCGGGCTGTTGCCCCCAAGCGCCGGCCGGATCGAGATCGAGGGCCGCCAGCTTGACCGCGCCGACCCCGCCGCCTTCGGCCGGCTGATCCAGTATGTCTTCCAGGACCCGGTCTCGAGCCTCAATCCGCGCAAGACGATCCGCCAGATCCTCGAGGCGCCGCTGCGCCATCTGCACGGCCTACGCGGTGCCGCGCTGCAGGACCGGACCGCCGGGCTGCTCGCCTCGGTGAACCTGCGCGACGCGTTCCTGACACGCTACCCGCACGAGTTCTCGGGCGGGCAGGCGCAACGTATCGGCATCGCCCGGGCGCTTGCGGCCGATCCGCGCATCCTGATCCTCGACGAGCCGGTGTCGGCGCTGGATGTGTCGGTCCAGGCGCAGGTGCTGAACCTGCTCGGCGACCTGAAGTCCCGGCTTGGCCTGACCTATGTCTTCATCAGCCATGATCTGGCGGTGGTCGAGGCGGTCAGCGACCGCATCGCGGTGCTCTACTTCGGGGCGCTGGTCGAGAGCGGGCCCGCCGAAAGGGTCTTTGCAACCCCGCGGCATCCTTATACCAGGCTTCTGGCGGCATCGGCGCCGGTGGTCGGGCGCCCGCTTGGCGGGGCGCAGTCGGGCGAGTTGCCGGACCCGATGAACCCGCCGCCGGGCTGTGCCTTCGCCGGGCGCTGCCCGCTGGCGACGGCGCTTTGCCGACAGGAGGCGCCCGTGCTGCGCGCCATCGAAGGAGAGCAGTTTGCCGCCTGCCACCACCCCCTCGCGTCCTGAACCGCGTCCTGACCGGCTGTCGCGGCCCCAGCAGGTCGCCGAGGCGATCAAGGACTGGGTCATGCAGAAGGGCTGGCGCCCGGGCGACAGGCTGCCGTCCGAGACCGAGCTGATCCGGCGCTTTGCCATGGCCAAGGGAACCATCCGCGAGGCGATCCGCATCCTCGAGGCGCAAGGGCTGGTCAAGTCGCGGACCGGCCCCGGCGGCGGGGTCTTCATCCACCAGGTCTCGGACGAACGGGCAGCCGCGCTGCTGGGGAACTACTTCTACTTCCAGCAACTGACCATCGACGACATCTATCAGATCCGCGCGACGCTGGAGCCGGAACTGGCCGCCTCGCTTGCCGGCAGGCTGAGCGCGACGCAGCTGGCCTCGCTTGAAGAGGTGATGACGGCCTATGTCGAGCCCGCCTCCAGCCCCGAGGAGGAACGCGAACAGCATGTCGCCTCGCTGCGGTTCCATGCGCTTCTGGCCGAGATGTCCGACAACCCCCTGCTGCGGTTCCTGATCCGCTTCACCGCCAGCATGCTGTCCGACATCACCGTCGCCCGCCGGCTCTATGCCCGGCCGAACCGCGAGTTGTGGGCCTCGGGCCTGGCCTATCAGTCGCGCCTGCTTGCCGCCCTGCGCGACGGCGACGGCGCCGGGGCGCGGCAGATCCTGACCGAGCACATGCACAACGCCCGCCGCCTGATGCGGCTGCAGGAGGCGGTCCTGACCCAGCGCTTCCTGCCCGAGGGGGGCGTCATCTGAGCGTCGCCGCCGTGTCCGGATCGGCGGCGGCCTTGCGGCCTGCAACGGCGCAGGACGGCACAAGCGGCGCAATGACCCCGGCCCCTGCGAGGATATCCGCAGAATCTGGACATCGGCGCCGGATCGATTCATCCTCGGCCCGATCCGCCGGAAGGCGGGGCCGCGCGCCTCGCCGCGCCGGACCGCGCAAGGAACGTGACGCGGCGCTTGGCGCCGGTGCTGCGGTGGCGTCGCCGTGCACAGGAGGGCGGGCGGGAAGGCGGGCGGGAAGGCGGGCGGGCCGGGGCCGCCAGCGATCGGAAGAGGGCTGCGATGAGGGATATCGGTCGGTTGACCCGGGGCGTCGCGAAGGGGGGCAGGGGTGTTCGGTGAGCCGCGCCACCTTTCGGGGTCGGCGGCGCTGACCGCCCTGGTGAAAAAGCGCGATGGCCACAAATACAGCCATGGCCACGCGCTGATCCTGTCCGGCGGTCCGGGGCGCGGCGGCGCGGCGCGGCTGGCCGCGCGCGGCGCGTTGCGGATCGGGGCGGGGCTGGTCACGCTCGGTTGCCCGCCCGAAGCGCTGATGGAGAACGCCGCGCGGCTTGACGCGGTGATGCTGCGGCCGCTGGCGGATGGCGACGCCTTCGCGCGGGTGCTGGCCGAGGCGCGGATCGGCGCGCTGTGCCTTGGCCCGGGGCTGGGGACCGGCGAGCGCGAGGCCGGGCTGCTGGCGGTCGCGCTGGGTCTCGGGCCGGATCCCGGGCGCGACGGCGCGGCACCCCCGTCTTCTCGCCCCGCGTCTTCTCGCCCCCCGCCCCCAACCCCTCCCCACCAGGGGGAGGGGAGGCACCCGGGCGAGAGCCGCGATGCAATCGGGGATCCGTCCGGGCAGGTGGCATCCGGGGCAGGGGCGCTTCCCCTCCCCCTGGTGGGGAGGGGTCGGGGGCGGGGGGCGCCAGCGCCCTGCGCGGTTGTCCTCGATGCCGATGCGCTGACCCTGCTTGCCCGCGCGCCGGCGCTGTTCGGGGCGCTGCACCGGGCCTGTGTGCTGACCCCGCATGCCGGCGAGTTCGCGCGGCTCTTCCCCGACATCGCCGAAAGGCTGGCGAACCCGGCCTTGCGTGGCCCCGCCCTTTGCAAGCTCGACGCCACCCGCGAGGCCGCCGCCCGCGCCGGCTGCGTGGTGCTTTTCAAGGGGCCGGAGACGGTGATCGCCGACCCCTCTGGCCGCGCATCGATCAATGCGGCGACCGGCGAGCGTGCCGCGCCCTGGCTGGCCACCGCCGGCTCGGGCGACGTTCTGGCGGGGTTCATCACCGGGCTTCTGGCGCGCGGCCTCGCGCCGATGCAGGCGGCCGGGACCGCCGCCTGGCTGCATGCCGAATGCGCGCTGAAGTTCGGACCCGGCCTGATCGCCGAGGATCTGCCCGAACAGCTTCCGGCGGTCTTTCGCGACCTCGGGGTCTGAGCTTCCGATTTCGCATGTCCGAGAAGCGCAAGAGCGGTTCCCACTTTTGCGCGACATGCCCTGGCAGGTTGCCGAAAAAGAAACTCGGCCAGTGCCTGGCGGGAATCTGTTCCTGCCCCGCCATCCGATCCCGGCGCCGAGGGGCGCGCCCGACCCTGGGGGGGGCGACCAGCCCGGGCCGCGCCCGACCCTGGGTGGGCGCTTTGCAACGCCGGGGCAGCGCTGCTTTATCGCAGCCAGGCCACACCAACCGTCGAGCA
>PHEC01000129.1 GCA_002841115.1 Alphaproteobacteria bacterium HGW-Alphaproteobacteria-6
TGCCTCGCCGCGCTCTGGGTGCTGACGCGGGTCGGCGGCGCGATGCGGGCAGGGCCGGCGACCCTGATGCTTTGTCTCGGTTACGCGATGCTGGCGCCGGCGCTGGTCGCGGTCGCGGCGGCCGGGGCCGGGGTGATCACGGCGCTCGCGGCCACGCATCTGGTCACCATGGCGGCGATGGGGGCGATGATCCTTGCCGTGGCATCACGCGCCAGCATGCACCGCGCGCCCGGCATGGCACTTCGGCCGCGCCGGCGCCACTGGCTGGCCTTTGCGGCGGTCGTCGCCGCCGCCCTCTTGCGCGCTGCGGCCGAGGCGGCGCCCGATCCGCTGCCCTGGATCACGGCTTCGGGCGTGATCTGGTCCGGTGGCTGGGCGCTGTTCCTGATCGTCCACCTGGCCGCCCTGCCACGCCCCACGCCGTTTCCGGTGCTGAGCGCGGCGCGCGGGCCGCGGCCCGCCCCGTAGCACGGCAAACCGGCCGCCCCCTGCGTCACGACGCATCCGCGCCCGGCCCCGGTGCCCAGGCCCGCGCCCGGGGCGGGCCGAGATGCAGAAGATCGACGGCGCGGGCGGCGATCTGGGCGGTGACCTCTGCGACCGTCGCTGGCCTGAGGTAGAAGGCCGGCACCGGTGGCAGCACCACCGCCCCCATCTCGGTCACCGCCACCATGTTGCGCAGATGCGCCAGCGTCAGCGGCGCCTCGCGCGCCAGCAAAACCAGCGGCCGGCGTTCCTTCAACTGCACCCCGGCGGCGCGGGTCAGCAGGTTGTCGTCAAGCCCGTGGGCGATCGCCGCGAGGCTGCGCATCGAACAGGGCGCGACGATCATCCCGGCGACCGGGCGGGACCCCGAGGCAATGGCGGCGCCAAGGTCGGTCACCGGATGCACCCGCGCGGCCAGCGCGCAAAGCGCATCGCGCGCCTGCGGTCCGACCTCCAGCGCCAGCGTCCGCTCGGCCATCGCCGACAGCACCAGCTCCACCTCGGCACCCGCCGCGCGCAGGGCCCGCGCGCAGTCAAGCGCCAGTGCCGCGCCCGAGGCGCCGGAAACCCCAAGAACCACCCGCGCGGTCATTAGATCACCCCCTTCAGAAGTTCCTGTGCCCGCGCCTCATGCGCGGGGTCGAGCGCCATCACCTGGCCCCAGTCGCGCGTCGTCTCGGCGCCGATCTTGGTGGTGGCGTCGATCCCGAGCTTGCCGGCCAGACCCGCGCGCGGGCTGGCGAAATCAAGATAGTCCATCGGCGTGGCATCGGTGATCATCAGGTCGCGCGCCGGGTCCATCCGGGTCGCGAGCGCCCAGAGCACGTCATCCCAGTTGCGCGCGTCGATATCCTCGTCGACGACGATGATCAGCTTGGTATAGCTGAACTGCGGCAGCATCCCCCAGAGCGCCATCATCACCCGGCGCGCCTGACCCGGATAGCGCTTGGCGATCCTGACGACCGCGATGCGGTAGGAACAGGCCGCCGCCGGCAGCCACAGGTCGATGACCTCGGGGATCTGGGCGCGGATCACCGGCAGCGCGAGATCGTTGAAGACCTCGCCGATGACCGAGGGTTCGTCGGGCGGCCGCCCGGTGACGGTGGAGAGATACAGCGGATCGCGCCGGCAGGTGATGCGGCTCACCCGCATCACCGGAAAGGGCTCGGCGGCGTTGTAATAGCCGGTGTGGTCGCCGAACGGGCCTTCGGGCGCGGTCTCGCCCGGATGGACCCAGCCCTCGATGATGATCTCGGCGCGCGCCGGCACCATCAGGGGCACGGTCTGCGCCGCCGCGATCTCGGTCCGCGCCCCGCGCGGCACGCCGGAAAAGGTCAGCTCCGACACGGTTTCCGGCAAGGGCAGCGCCGCCGACAGCAAGGTGGCCGGATCAGAGCCGAGCGCCACCGCGACCGGCATCGGCGCGCCCGCGGCGGCCCAGCTTCGGGCGTGCGCCGCGCCGCCGCGATGGGCGAGCCAGCGCAGGATCAGCCGGTCGGGCCCGATCACCTGTGCGCGGTAGACGCCAAGGTTGTAGCGCGCCACATCCCCCGGCGCGCTGCCATGCGGCCGGGTCACCACCACCGGCCAGGTGATCAGCGGGCCGGCATCGCCGGGCCAGGGCGTCTGCACCGGCAGCGCCGTCAGGTCGGCCAGCCGTTCCTCCTGCGCCGGGGCGCGGCGCAAGAGCTTCGGCCGGGTCGTCAGCGCCGCCCGCAGCATCGGCCAGCGTGCGAGCGCGTCGCGCATCCCCTCGACCGGGGCGGGGCTGCGCAGGGCGGCCAGAAACGCGCCGAAGCCGGCCACCTCGCCGGGCCGAAGGCCAAGCCCCGCCGCCACCCGCGCGCCGGTGCCGAAAAGGTTGGCGATGACCGGCATCGCCGCCCGCGCCCCGCCCGACCCGGTCGCATGATCGAAGCGCAACACCGGCCCGCCGGCGCGCAACGCCGCCAGTTCCACCGCCGTCATCTCTTGCGCCAGCGCCACCGGCGCCGAGATCCGCGCCAGATCGCCCTGTGCCTCGGCCCAGCCGAGAAAGGCGCGAAGATCGGCAAAGGGTGGAAGGCTGCGCATCGGATCGGTCCTGTCGGATCGGGCCGGAATAGCGGGCAAAAGACCGGACGGCCTTAACCTATGTCAAGTCGGCCGCGCGTGCCCGGGTGTAGCAAGGGGGCCATGATGTCTTCGCTTCCCCTGCCGCCTGCCGGGCCGCTGAACCTTGTGCTGACGCGGCTGATGGCCCGCATCGCCGCCCGCCACCCGGCAATCCTGCGCCGGCTTGGCCCCTATGCCGGGGCGCGCGTCCTGATCGACGTGATCGATGCGCCCGCACTTTTGCTGATGGAACCGGCGCTGCGCCGGCTTACCCTGCACCGGCGCGGCCGCGCACCAATGGCGGATGCCGGGGTCCGCGGCCGGCTTTCGGCCTTCCTTGCCATGCTGCACGGCACCGAGGATGGCGATGCGCTGTTCTTCTCGGGCGATCTGGAAATCTCGGGCGACACGGCGGCGGTGCTGGCACTGCGCAACGCGCTTGACGACGCCGAACTTGACCTGACCGAGGAAATTGCCGCGGCGGGCGGGCCGGCGGGGACGCCATGATGGAACTGGTCTGCCCCGCCGGCACCCCGGCAGCCCTGCGCGCCGCGGTCGATGCCGGCGCCCATGCGGTCTATTGCGGCTTTGCCGACGAGACCAATGCGCGCAACTTCCCCGGCCTCAATTTCAGCCGCGACGAGATGGCCGAAGGCATCGCCCATGCCCATGCCAGGGGCGCCAAGGTGCTGGTGGCGATCAACACCTTCCCGCGCGCCGGCGACCAGCAGATCTGGCACCGCGCGGTGAATGATGCGGCGGGCGCCGGGGCAGACGCGGTGATCCTTGCCGATATCGGCCTTCTGGCCCATGCCGCCGAGCGTCACCCCGGCCTGCGCCTGCATCTTTCGGTGCAGGCCGCCGCCGCCAACCCCGATGCGATCAATCTTTACGCCGGCGCCTTCGGGGTCCGCCGCGTCGTGCTGCCGCGGGTGCTGACGGTCGCCGAGATTGCCGCGATCAACCGCGAGGTCGAGGTCGAGACCGAGGTCTTCGTCTTCGGCGGGCTTTGCGTGATGGCCGAGGGGCGCTGTTCGCTGTCCTCCTATGCCACCGGGCTGTCGCCCAACATGAACGGCGTCTGTTCGCCGGCCAGCCATGTCGCCTATGCCGATACCGGCGCCGGGCCCGAGGCGCGGCTGGGCGGCTTTCTCATCCACCGCACGCCAAGGGGGGCGCCGGTGCCCTATCCGACACTGTGCAAGGGCTGTTTCCGCTCCGGCGACCAGACCGGCCATATCTTCGAGGACCCGGTCAGCCTTGATGCCACGCAACTGATCCCGGCCTTGCAGAAGGCCGGGGTGCGGGCGCTGAAGATCGAGGGCCGCCAGCGGTCGCGCGCCTATGTCGCCCAGGTGGTGCGGACCTTCCGCGCCGCGGTCGAGGCGGCCGAGCGCGGCGCGCCGATGCCCGAGGGGCTGCTCTCGAAGCTGACCGAGGGCCAGGCCGCCACCACCGGCGCCTATGCCAAGACCTGGAGATAGCGCGATGGACCTGACCGTCGGCCCCAACGCCTTCTTCTGGACCGCCGAGGCGGTGCGCGACTTCTACCGCGGGCTTGCCGAGGCGCCGGTTGCCCGGGTGGTGATCGGCGAATGGGTCTGCTCGAAACGCCTCGCCTTCTGGCAGGACGAGATCCCGGGCGCGATCGAGACCCTGCAGGCGGCGGGCAAGGAGGTGGCGCTGACCACGCTCGCGCTGATCACGCTGAAGCGCGAGCGGCGCCAGACCGCCGATCTGGCGGCGATGGGCCTGCCGGTCGAGGTCAACGACCTCTCGGCCCTGCCGCATATCCCCGAGGGCACGCCCTTCTGGGTCGGGCCGATGGTCAATGTCTATAACGAGGGCACGCTGGACTGGCTGGCGCGACGCGGCGCCACCCGGATCTGCCTGCCGCCGGAACTTCCCCTTGCCTCGATCGCCAGGCTGGCGCGGGCGGGGGCCGAGGCCGGCGTGGCGGTCGAGGTCTGGGGCCATGGCCGCGCGCCGCTGGCCATCTCGGGGCGCTGCTATCACGCGCGCCTGCACGACCGCGCCAAGGACAGCTGCCAGTTCGTCTGCGCCGAGGATCCCGACGGGCGCGATGTCGATACGCTGGACGGCACGCCCTTCCTGACGGTGAACGGGGTGCAGACGCTTGGCCGGGCGGTGACGACGGTAGCCGGGCAGATCGACGACCTGCGCGCCGCCGGGGTCGCGGCACTCAGGCTTTCGCCGCAGACCGGTGGCTTTCCCGCGGTGACCCGCGCCTATGCCGCGGCGCTTGCCGGCGACCCGGCCGACCTGCCCGCGACCCTCGCGCGGCTGATGCCGGACGCGCAGTTCGCCGACGGCTTCGTTGCCGGCCGGCCCGGCGCGGACCGGCTGGCGATGCGCGGTCCGGGCTGAAGTCTGCCCGGCAGGGGGAGGTGTTCGATCCTGGCGCCAGACAGACCCTAGAGCGGATCGCGTTCATTCGCCTTCACGCGACCCACTCCAACCTTTTGATTTCGCATGTCCGAGTAGCGCAAGACCGGTTCCCACTTTTGCGCGACATGCTCTAGCCGACGGGGATGATCGCCTCGCGCCCGGTGTCGGTCAGCAGCCAGGCATCGCGCCCCTCGACCACCACGGCGCTGAGCGCCCGGCCATAGCCCGCGCCGGTGTCGGTGTTCAGCCGGTTGCCGTAGTGGACCGGCCGGTCGACCGGGGTATGGCCATGCACGACAAGCGCGCCGTGGTCGCGGCTGTCGTCGAGAAAGCCCGCGCGGATCCAGACCAGGTCATCCTCGACCTGATCGGGCAGGGCGATCCCCGGCCGGATCCCGGCATGGACGAAAACCGCCTCGCCGCGCTGATGATAAAGCGCCAGGCCGCCGAGAAAGGCGCGGTGATGCGCGGGAACCCGGGCCAGCGCCTCGGCATGGATGTCGGTGATCAGCCGGGTGCCGACCCCGCCGACCCCGTAAGAGGCCAGCGTCTCCGCCCCGCCCAGCCGCGGATCGAACCAGTGCAGCGCGCCCCGCAGCCCGGGGTCATGGTAGTCGGGATCATCGAGAAAGCCGGTCAGCATCCGGTCATGGTTGCCCTTGACCACGACCCATGGCGCGCCGTCATCCAGCCCGTCGATCAGAAGGTCGATCACCCCGCGGCTGTCGGGGCCGCGATCGACCAGATCGCCGAGATGGATGACCGGTGCTGCGGCATCGCCGGTCAGCGCCCGGTCGGCCGCGATCCGCGCATGGGCCGCGCGCAGCTTGTCAAGCTGACCGTGAATGTCGCCGATGACGTAGCTTCGCATCTGTGTCTCCGCAATTGGGCTGGCCCGAATCGGTCGGGCCGGCCCGGGTCTGCTTGGCCAAACGCTCAGGAAACGTCGAACTCCAGCGGCCTGACCTGGGTGAAGAGGCCGGTTGCCTCCAGCGCCCGGATCGCCGCCGGCGCCGGCGCCTCGTCCAGGTAAAGGATCGCGATCGCATCCTTGCCGCGCGCCGACCGCCCGAGGGTGAAGTTGGCGATGTTCACGCCATTCTCGCCCATCGTCCGGCCCAGCGTGCCGATGATCCCCGGCACGTCGGCGTTGGTGGTGTAAAGCATGTGCGCCCCGATCTCGGCATCGATGTTGATGCCCTTGATCTGGATGAACCGCGGCTTGCCGTCGCTGAACACGGTGCCGGCGATCGAGCGTTCGCGCCGGTCGGTCACCACGGTCAGTTTCATGTAGCCGTCGAAGACGCCCGATTTCTCCTGGCTGGTGGTCGAGATCTGGATGCCGCGTTCGCGCGCGATGACCGGCGCCGAAACCATGTTCACATCCGGGTTGGTCGCCTTCATGATCCCGGCGATGGCGCCGCAGTTCAGCGCCTGCAGGTTCATCTCGGCGACGCAGCCGTCATGAAGGATGTTGATCGCCTTGACCGGCTCGTCGGTCATCTGCCCGGCAAAGGCGCCAAGATGCTGGGCAAGCTTCAGCCAGGGACCCATCACCGCGGCCTCCTCGGCGCTGACCGACGGCATGTTGAGGGCGTTCTGCACCGCGCCGGTCAGAAGGTAATCCGCCATCTGCTCGGCGACCTGAAGGGCGACGTTCTCCTGCGCCTCGGTGGTCGAGGCGCCGAGATGCGGGGTCACGACGACATTCGGCAGGTGGAAAAGCGGGCTGTCGGTCGCCGGTTCCTTCTCGAACACGTCGAAGGCGGCGCCGGCAACATGGCCCGATGTCAGCGCCGCGGCCAGTGCTGCCTCGTCGACCAGCCCGCCACGGGCGCAGTTGATGATCCGCACGCCCTTCTTCGCCTTCGCGATCGCCTCTTTCGACAGGATGTAGCGGGTCTTGTCGGTCAGGGGGACATGCAGGGTGATGAAATCGGCCCGCGCCAGCAATTCGTCAAGCTCGACCTTGGTCACGCCCATCTGCCTCGCGCGTTCGTCCGACAGGAACGGGTCGTAGGCGATGACCTTCATGTGCAGCCCCAGTGCGCGGTCGCAGACGATGCCGCCGATATTGCCGGCACCGATCACGCCCAGCGTCTTGTTGAACAGCTCGACCCCCATGAAGCGGTTCTTTTCCCAGTGGCCGGCATGGGTGGATGCGCTCGCCTCCGGCAGTTGCCGGGCCACCGCGAACATCATCGCGATGGCGTGTTCGGCGGTGGTGACCGAGTTGCCGAAGGGCGTGTTCATCACGATCACGCCCTTTTTCGACGCCGCCGGAATATCGACATTGTCGACCCCGATCCCGGCGCGGCCGATGACCTTCAGCCGGCCGGCCGCCGCCAGCACCTTTTCGGTGACCTTGGTGGCCGAGCGGATGGCAAGGCCGTCATAATCGCCGATCACTTCCAGGAGTTTATCCTTGTCCTTGCCAAGGTCGGGCAGGTAGTCGACATCGACGCCACGGTCGCGGAATATCTGCACGGCGGTTTCGGAAAGCTTGTCGGAGACGAGAACTCTGGGTGCCATTTCAACAGGCTCCTTGATTTTCTGAAAATTCGTGAAAGATCCGGGGCGGCCTCAGGCCACCTCCGCCTGTGCGTCGATCTCGGCGTTGAAGGCCCATTCGATCCAGGGCATCAGGGCGGCAACATCGGCCGCCTCGACCGTGGAACCGCACCAGATGCGCAGGCCCGGCGGCGCGTCCCGATAGGCTCCGGCGTCCAGCGCCACGCCTTCCTTCTCAAGCCGCCTCGCCACCGCCTTGGCGAAAGCCGCGCCGTCCCTGATCCGCGGATCGGTGAAACGCAGGCAAACACTCGTCGTCGAGGCGGTCGCGGGATCGGCCGCGAGATCGGCGATCCAGTCCTTGCCGGCGATGAAATCGCGCACCGCGGCCGCGTTGGCATCGGCCCGCGCGATCAGGCCCTTCAGCCCGCCGATCGCCTGCGCCCATGTCAGCGCCACCAGGTAATCCTCGACACAAAGCATCGACGGCGTGTTGATCGTCTCGCCCTCGAAAATGCCCTCGATCAGGCGGCCGGACTTGGTCAGGCGGAAGATCTTCGGCAAGGGCCAGGCGGGCACATGACTTTCCAGCCGCGCCACCGCGCGCGGGCCGAGCACCAGCATCCCGTGGCCGCCCTCGCCGCCCAGCACCTTCTGCCAGGAGAAGGTCACCACATCCAGCTTGTCCCAGGGCAGGTCCATCGCGAAGGCGGCCGAGGTCGCATCGCAGATCGTCAGGCCGGCGCGGCCGGCAGGGATCGCGGCGCCATCCGGCACCCGCACGCCCGAGGTGGTGCCGTTCCAGGTGAAGACCACGTCGCGGTCGAAATCGACCGTGGTGAAATCGACGATCTCGCCGTAGGGCGCCGTCGTCACCACTGCGTCCAGCTTCAGCTGCTTGACCACATCCGTGACCCAGCCTTCGCCGAAAGACTCCCAGGCCAGCATCTCGACCGGCCGCGCCCCCAGAAGCGACCACAGCGCCATTTCCACCGCGCCGGTGTCCGAGGCCGGCACGATGGCGATGCGGTGGCCAGCCGGCACGCCGAGAACCTCGCGGGTCAGCTCGATCGCCTGCTTCAGCTTCGCCTTGCCGACAGCGGCACGATGCGACCGGCCAAGCGGCGCATCTGCAAGCATGTCGAGGGAAAAGCCGGGGATCTTCGTGCAGGGGCCCGAAGAGAAACGCGGATTTGCCGGCCGCACCGCCGGGGTCGTCGTAACCATCGCTGCTATCCTTCCAGATAAGCGCCCCTCGTTGGGGAGGGGTGTCCCGCCGCCGGGGATAAAGCGCGCCGAAGGCTGGCGCAAGCGGGAAATCTGCACTAAAGCGCCGTTCGATCCCGCATTTGCGACAGGTCGCGTCCACTATCGGAAACTTCGCCCATGTTCATCGCCACCCTCCTTGCCAGCCCGGTGCGGGCCAACCTCGACCCGGCGGCGGTCGAAAGCCTGCGGAACGCCTGGGGTGGCGGCGCGGCACGCTGGCTCGCCCCCGGCATCGCGGCGGAATTTCCGCTGGACAGGCTGCCCGCCAACCGCTGGGAAGTCTGGCAGGGGTTGCAGGGTCTCGGCATCGACCTCGTCGCCCAACCCGCCGAAGGCCGGCGCAAGAAGATGCTGCTGGCCGACATGGATTCCACCATGATCGGCCAGGAATGCATCGACGAACTGGCCGAGATGGCCGGCGTCGGCCCCCGCGTCGCCGCGATCACCGCGCGGGCGATGAACGGCGAACTGGATTTCGAGGGCGCGCTTCTCGAACGGGTCGGCCTGCTCAGGGGCCTGCCCGAACGCGTCATCGCAGAGGTCATCGCCAATCGCATCACCGTGACGCCGGGCGGCCACACCCTCGTCGCGACGATGAAGGCCGGGGGCGGTCATGCGGCGCTCGTCTCGGGCGGCTTCACCGCCTTCACCGCCGCCGTCGCCGCCCGTCTCGGCTTTGACGAACACCGCGCCAACACCCTTCTTGCCGAGAACGGCCACCTCACCGGAGACGTCGCCCGGCCGATCCTCGGCCGCGAGGCCAAGATCGCCGCCCTGATCGAGATCTCGGCCCGCCTCGGCATCGATCCCCGCGATGTCATCGCGGTCGGCGACGGCGCCAACGACCTCGGCATGCTGCATCTCGCCGGCACCGGTGTTGCGCTTCACGCCAAGCCCGCGGTCGCCGCCGAATGCGAGATCCGCATCAACCACGGCGACCTCACCGCGCTGCTCTATATCCAGGGATACGCCGCCACCGACTTCGCCTGACCGGACTTTTGGCGGGTTTCTTCGTTGTCCAAATACCCGAAGCCGGCGCGCAGGGCGCGCAAGCGCCCGGCGCAACAGGACGACTTGCGCCCGGAACGGGCGCGCCTTTGGATCAGCCGGGGGATCAGCCGGCAAAGCCGGGCGAAAGCCGCATCTCGCCCACGGCGGCGCCGCGCCGGTTCAGAACCGGGTCCGACAAGAGCCGGCCCGCCACCGGGTGGCCGGCCTCCAATGCGCCGATCCGGACCAGCAGCG
The DNA here is from genome assembly GCA_002841115.1 of Alphaproteobacteria bacterium HGW-Alphaproteobacteria-6. Taxonomy (GTDB): domain Bacteria; phylum Pseudomonadota; class Alphaproteobacteria; order Rhodobacterales; family Rhodobacteraceae; genus Albidovulum. Next base: position 10,015 of record PHEC01000129.1, read on the forward strand.
CGGTGATCGCCGCCTCCGAGGCCCGGGTGCCGCCATCGAGGATCTTCAGCGCGATACCGCGCTTCAACGCCGGCAGGATCGCCACAAAGACCGCCTCGGCCCCGGTCTTGACCGCCACCCTGCCGCCCATCGCCCGCATCAGCAGGGTGCAGGCCCGGTCCTCGCCGGCGACCAGTTCCGGATGCGCCACCATCGCCCGCCACAGCCGCACCTGCGCCCTTTCGCGCAAGGATCCGTCCGGGTCGGCCGCCGCGAATCCTGCCATGGCGCGGGCCAGCCCGGCGAGCGAGGTGGCGAAGTTCGGCGCCGAACAGCCGTCGAACCCGAAGCCCGGCGAGGCCTCGCCGGTCACCGCCTCGAATCCCGCGCGCACCGCCTGCTGCACCGGGTGATCCGGCTCGACATACTCCGGCCCGGCCCCGAGATGCCTGGCCAGCGTCAGAAAGCCGGCGTGCTTGCCCGAACAGTTGTTGTGGATCTGGCAGGGCGCGGTCCCCGAACAGATCAGCTCCTTCAGCGCCTCGGCGTCGTCGGGCATCTGCGGCCCGCAGCGCAGATCCGCCTCGCCAAGGCCGAGGCCCGACAGCCAGCGCCCGACCGCGTCGGTATGGATATGCGCGCCGTTGTGGCTGGCGCAGGCCAGCGCCAACTGCGCCTCGCTCAGCCCAAACCGGTCGGCAGCGCCGCTTTCCAGCAGCGGCAGCGCCTGGATCATCTTGCACGACGAGCGCGGGAAGATCACCGCGGCCGGATCGCCCCAGGCCTCGATCACCTCGCCCTTCTCGTCGCAGATCACCGCATGGCCGGCATGAACGCTTTCCAGCATTCCACCACGCCACAGCTCGATCATCGGGATCGCCGCCATCCTCACGCTCCTTGGCAGGTCAATTGCGCGAAATCCCGCCGCCGGGTCTTTTCCCCGCGTGCCGATTCCGGTTAAGAGTTGCATATCGGGTTGAAATGCCCTTCGCCAATGGAAAAGGCGCCGGCCAGGACATGCGGCCAAGGCGTATGGATGGCGGGGTGGCGGGGCAATGGCGGCTGGAGGCTGGGACATCATGACATCATCGATACGGCAGGCAGCGCGGGCACTCCCCGGCTTTGGTCTTGCGGCGACGGTCCTGGCGCTTGGCCTGGCCGGGGCCGCGACGGCGCAGGTCTCGACCAACCGGGTTGCCGCGCAGACCGACTGGAGCGTCTTCGTCGAGGAAAGCCCGAAGGAATGCTGGGGTGTCTCGGCCCCGAAGGAGACGGTGAACTCCAGGGACGGCAAGCCGACCTCGGTCCGGCGCGGCGACATCCTCTTGTTCGTGACCTTCCGGCCCGGTTCGGGCGGCGGCGAGGTGTCCTTCTCGGGCGGCTATCCCTTTGCCGCCGGCTCGACCGTCCGGGTCACCGTCGGGGCCGGCACGTTCGAGCTTTTCACCGAGGGCGAATGGGCCTGGGCCGGATCGCGCGAGGAAGACGCGAAGATCATCGCGGCGCTGAAGGACCGGGCGCCCGGATGTCTGCAGGAAGTCTGGCGGCGCTTTGGCCGGTTCGACTGGTTTGGTGGCGGGTTTCAGGTCGTAGATCCGCTGCGCTATGCGCCGCTTCTGGACCGCCTGTTCGCGGGCGCCCCCCATTTCATCGTCGCATGATCCCCTTCGCGCTCGGCCCCTTTGGCCAGATCGAGATCCGGGATGAAACGCTGGGCGAGATCACGCTGATGACTCTGCCGAAATGGGTGTTCTGCGGCCAGCTTTTCAAGCCAACCCCGGTGGACGGCGAGATTTCAATGACCGTTGTTTTCGGGATGGCGGATGACCGGCGTTTCGACCGGGAGCACGAAACGACCGGCCGCATGATGTTCAGCACACTGAAAAAGATCCATGGCCCGCTGTCCCCCGACCATATCTTCGCCCCCCGGCTTCACCCCGCTTTGGGCGGGCAGCAGACTGCGGCGAATTTCCGCCCGGCCCCGGCACTGGAGGCCATTGCCCTGATCCATCAGGCGCACCCTTTCCAGCTGATCGACACAAGCACCCTCGCCATGCGGCCGGTGCGGCGGATTGGGCGGACGTGACAGGAAAGGGGAAAAATCCCTGCTCCCGGCCCGCGCCCGGCCCTCGGGGGCGTCATGGCGACAGCCGGTTTCCGCCCCAATCAGCGTTGGAAGCGATCGCTCGTCTTTTTCGGATGGCGCCCTTCACGCGGATCGGTGCGGAAGGGCCGTGTTGCACGGATCAGCTTCAGGGCATGCTGGCCCCTTTCCCCACTGTTTCAGATCACACGCTCACAGACCGCATGACCGAGTTCGGTCACGCTGAACCAGACCGTCACGTCGCCTCTCTGGCGCAACGACTCGTCATACTCGGGCCAGTTCGCAACGCGGCACTTTGCCTTGGCAAACTTATCCCGCCGCGACGCATTATGCTTAAAAGGCATCCCGCTGTCGTGTCGTCAGATCAACCGAGCCACCTCTC
>PHEC01000130.1 GCA_002841115.1 Alphaproteobacteria bacterium HGW-Alphaproteobacteria-6
GTTATGAACAGATCAGTTGACCGAGCAATCGACATCATCGAACTTGCCACACAAAACCGGGGAGGAGTAAGCCTCAGGGATATCCTCATTAAAACCGGAATGCCTAAAAGCAGCGCTTTTGACATTGTCCGCCCCCTGGTGAAACGGAATATTCTCCGGGAGATTCCGGGAAAGACCACCCTCTACGCACCGGGAAGGCAGCTCTATTTCATGGGAAACAGCTATCCTGAAAGTCTTCCGATCCTGAAGATTCTTATTGATCGTCTTCAGGAGACTGCCGAGGCCACTCATTATAATACATACGCCGGAGTTCTGGAGAACGATGAACTGGTTTATGCCTATAAATACAAGCCGAAGAAATCCATTCTCACTGCCGCGGGCCTGGGGGATAAAAAGCCCCTCCATTGCACCGCCCTTGGCAAGGTTCTGGCCTGCACGCCCGGCGCGGTCGTCTACCGCAACGACCTGATGGAACTGATCCAGTATTCCCCCACCACCGACACGGTGCGGGCAGAGCCGGTGCTGATCGTGCCGGCCTGGATCATGAAATACTACATTCTCGACCTGTCGCCGGAAAATTCCTTCATCCGCTGGCTGGTCGGTCAGGGCTTTACCGTCTTCTGCATCTCGTGGTGCAACCCGGACGCCACCCAGGCCGGTCTGTCGCTGGAGGATTACCGCAAGCAGGGCATCATGCAGGCGCTTGAGGTGATCAACACAATCGTGCCGGACCAGAAGGTGCATGCCAACGGCTACTGCCTGGGCGGCACGCTTCTGGCCATCGCCGCCGCGGCGATGGCGCGCGACTGCGACGCGCGGTTGGCCTCGGTGACGCTGATGGCGGCGCAGGTGGATTTTGCCGAGGCCGGGGAACTGCTGCTGTTTCTCGACGAAAGCCAGGTTGCCTTTCTTGAGGACCTGATGTGGTCACAGGGCTATCTGGACCGTCCGCAGATGTCCGGCGCCTTTGCGGCGATCCGTTCGGAAGACCTGATCTGGTCTCGCGCCACACGCCGGTATTTCCTGGGCGAGCCGGACCTGCCGACCGACATCGGCGTCTGGGTCAACGATACCACCCGGATGCCGGCACGGATGCATTCGGAATACCTGCGCGGGGTCTTCCTGGAGAACCGGATCACGGCCGGCCGCTTTGCGGTGGACGGGCGGGTGATCGCGCTCAAGGACATCACCGTGCCGATCTTCGTCGTCGCCACCGAATCCGACCACATCGCGCCCTGGCGGTCAGTCTACAAGACCGCGCTCTTCACCGATTGCGACATGCAGTTCGTCCTGACCAGGGGTGGCCACAACGGCGGCATCCTGTCCGAACCCGGCCACCACGGCCGCCATTATCGCACCGGCCACCGAGCCCCCGGCGCGCATTACCGCGGCCCGGACAGCTGGCTTGCGGCGCATCAGCCGGTGGCGGGCTCGTGGTGGCCCGAATGGGGTCGCTGGCTGGTCAGGCACAGTGGCGGCCACGGCCCTGCACGCCAACCGGGTGCAGCCGGGTGTGGTTATCCCGCCCTGGCTGCGGCACCCGGTCGATATGTCCTTGTGCCGTGACGGCGAGGCATACCTGCCGGGCGCCGGAACGAGCCCGAACCGGTCAACGGGCCGTGCTGAGGACCTGGCACAGGTCGTCAAGCTGGTCGAGTGTCCGATAGGTTATGATCAGATGGCCGCCGTCATGCCCCTTGTGGTCGATCACCACCTTCATCCGCAGATGGGCCGAAAGATCCTGCTCCAGCACCCGGGTATCGGCATCCTTTTCGGGCCGGGCCGGACCGGGCTGCTTGCCGCCGCCGGCCGCCGTGACCGGCCGTTTCGCCAGCCTTTCGGCCTCTCGCACCGACAATCCGCGGGCGATGATGTCACGGCCAAGCGCCATCGGATCGGCAGCGCCGACGAGGGCGCGGGCATGGCCGGCGCTGATCTGGCCCTGACGGACCCAGTCGAGAACCGCCTCGGGCAGGGTCAGCAACCGCAGCAGGTTGGCGATATGGCTGCGGCTCTTTGACAGGGCGGCGGCCAGCTTTTCCTGGGTATGGCCGAAGCGGTCCATCAACTGGCGATAGCCCATCGCCTCTTCGATGGCGTTGAGGTCGGCGCGCTGGATGTTCTCGATGATCGCCACCTCAAGCACCTCGGTATCGTCGAGCACCCGGACAATCGCCGGAACCTCGTGCAGTTGCGCCATCTGGGCGGCGCGCCAGCGGCGCTCGCCGGCGACGATCTGATAATGCCCGGGCCGACCGGCATCCTCGCGCACGATCAGCGGCTGGATGATCCCCTTGCTGCGGATCGACGCCGCCAGATCCTCGAGCGATTCGCGATCGAAGTCGCGGCGCGGCTGGTCCGGATTGGGGGCGAGCCGCTCGATCGGCAGGACGGCCTCGGCCCTTGGCTGGCGGCCGTCGTCGCGGGCATCGGTCGCAATGTTCACATCCGCCATCAGCGCCGAAAGCCCGCGACCCAGTCCGCGACGCTCGTTCTTCTTTTCCGACATCGGCTTTCCTTTCAGTTCCGCGGCTTTTGTCGCGCCAGAAGCTCTTGTGCAAGCGCGCGGTAAGCCATGCTGCCCTTGGACGCGGAATCATAGGCCAGCGCCGGCAGGGCGTAGGACGGCGCCTCGCTCAGCCGGACATTGCGCGGCACGATCGTCTGAAAGACCAGATCGCCCAGATTGGCGCGGGCATCTGTCTCGACCATCTGGGACAAGTTGTTGCGGCTGTCATACATTGTCAACACAACACCTTCGATCCGCAGGCCCGGATTGGCGCCCTGACGCACCTCGCGGATGGTCAGCATCAGCTGTGAAAGCCCTTCGAGGGCAAAGAATTCCGTCTGCAGCGGCACCAGCACCGCAGTCGCCGCGACCAGGGCATTGACCGTCAGCAGGCTGAGCGAGGGCGGGCAATCTATCAGAACGAAATCAAGGGCAAAGCCGTCGATCGCCGGCTGGCGCAGGGCATCATGCAGAAGAAAGCTGCGCTTTTCATTGGCGAAAAGCTCGATATCGGCCGAGGACAGGTCGGTTGTCGACGGGCACAGCCACAGACGATCGACGTTGGTCGGGCGGATGACGTCAACAAGGGCGGCATCCTCGATCAGAAGGTCATAGGTGGTCATGTCGCGGTCCTCGGGCGCTATGCCGAGGCCGGTCGAGGCGTTGCCCTGGGGGTCGAGATCGACCAGCAGGACGTTCAGCCCGACCTCGGCAAGCGCCGCGGCAAGGTTGATCGCCGTCGTGGTCTTGCCGACACCGCCTTTCTGGTTGGCGATAGCAAGGATTCGCGGCCCCGGCGGCCGGGTCGGGTCAGACACGCGCGATACCTCCGACAATCACAATCGCAGCCTCCCTGGCCGTCCAGCTTGCAACCTTTTCATGTGAAAACCGCCAGGATTCCAGCGCCTCGTCGATTTCGGCCTGGGACCTGGCGCCTTTGGGAAATAGTGCCCGGCCCTCGGGCGCAAGATGCCGGACCGCATGGCCAAGCAGAGCGGCAAGCGGTGCCACCGCCCGTGCGGTCAGGATATCCGCCCCAAGCGGCGGCAGCGCTTCGATTCGTTGGTCAAGCACCGTCACCGAAACCCCGGTGGCCTGGGCGACCCGATCAAGGAAAGCCGCCTTTCGCCGATCGCTTTCAACCAATGTGAATCGCTGTCCGGGCCGCTCCTCTGCAGCGATAATCGCCGCGACCATGCCCGGGAACCCACCGCCGCTACCGAGGTCGGCCCAATGCGTGCCCGTTCCGGCCAGGTCGAAAACCTGTGCGGAATCAAGGAAGTGCCGCGACCAGACATCGCCAAGCGTCGAGGGCGAGACCAGGTTGATTGCTGGATTCCAGCGGGCCAGCAACGCCTCGTAGTCGCACAGTCGCTGCAGTGTTTCACGTGAAACAGGCCGGCGATCCAGAAAGGCCTTCGCCGAGGTCATCCCGCCGCCCGCCGGGGCGCCGGGCGCCTTAGAACCGCAAGAAGCAGGGTCAGCGCCGCCGGCGTCATACCCTCGACCTGGCCGGCCTGGGCCAGCGTCCGCGGCCGGGCCCGATCCAGCTTCGCCTTGAGTTCACTGGAAAGTCCGGGCAGCGCGGCATAGTCGAAATCGCCCGGGATCGCCCGCTGCTCATCGCGGCGCAAGGTCTCGACGTCGGCCTCTTGCCGGCCGATGAACTGGGCGTAAAGCGCGTCATTGGCCAGCTGCGTCCGAATCTCCGGCGCCAGCGTTGCCAATGCCGGATCGATGGCGTCGAGGTCGGCAAAGCTGACACCGGCCAGGCCCAGCAGATCCAGACCGTTGCGTCGCCGCCCATCCTGGCTGACCTTAAGCCCGCGGCCGGTCGCCTGCCCCGGCGTCAGAACCATATCGCGCAACCGTGACCGGCCAGCCTCCAGCGCCGCCATCTTGTCGTCGAAGGCCCGCTTGCGCCCGGCACCGACACATCCAAGCCGCAGCCCAAGGCCGGTCAGGCGCTGGTCGGCATTGTCGGCCCGCAGCGACAGACGAAATTCGGCCCGTGAGGTAAACATCCGGTAGGGTTCGCTGACGCCGCGACGCACCAGATCGTCGATCATCACGCCGATGTAGCTGTCGGTGCGGCTGAACGTGACCGGATCGCCGCCGCGCGCCGCAAGCGCGGCGTTGAGGCCTGCGACCAGGCCCTGCGCCGCGGCCTCCTCATAGCCGGTGGTGCCGTTGATCTGTCCAGCCAGATACAGTCCCGGCATCTCGCGCAGTTCCAGCGTCGACAGCAACGAGCGCGGGTCGACGTAGTCGTATTCTATGGCGTAGCCGGGTTGCAGGATCGACACCGATTCAAGGCCCGCCATCGACCGGACATAGGCCACCTGAACCTCTTCCGGCAGGGAGGTCGATATCCCGTTAGGATAGACTGTTGATACGTCAAGCCCTTCAGGCTCAAGGAAAACCTGATGCGAGTCCTTGTCCGCGAACCGCACCACCTTGTCTTCGATCGACGGGCAATAGCGCGGCCCGACACCCTCGATATGTCCGCCATACATGGCCGATCGCGACAGGTTGTCGCGGATGATGTCGTGGGTCCGCGTGTTGGTGTGGGTGATGCCACAGACGATCTGCGCCACGAAAGGCGCCTTGTGCAGGAAGGAGAACAGCACCGGATCGTCATCGCCCGGCTGCCGGTCAAGCCGCTCCCAGGCAATCGTCCGGCCATCGAGGCGCGGTGGCGTTCCGGTCTTCAGCCTGCCCATCGCCAGACCCAACCCCGACAACCGCTCTGCCAGCGCCACCGAGGCCCGCTCTCCCATCCGCCCCGACGAAACCTGACGGTCGCCGATGTGAATGGTGCCGCGCAGAAAGGTTCCCGTGGTCAGAACCACCGATGTGCCGAATACTTCTGCCCCATCGGCCAGGCGCACACCGGCAATCCGCCCGTCGCGGACGATCACATCCGCGACCTCGCCCTCGATCACCGTCAGGCCCGGGGCCGCCGCAATCTCGCGCTGCATGGCCGCTGCGTAAAGTCGCCGATCGGCCTGCGCCCTCGGCCCCTGAACCGCCGGACCCTTTCGGCGGTTCAACAGGCGGAACTGAATCCCGGCCTGATCAGCGACCCGGCCCATGACCCCGTCCAGCGCATCGATTTCGCGCACCAGATGGCCCTTGCCCAGCCCGCCGATCGCCGGATTGCAGGACATCACCCCGACCGAAGCGAAGCGAAGCGTGACCATCGCCACCATGGCACCCATCCGGGCAGCAGCATGGGCCGCCTCGGTGCCGGCATGACCACCACCAACGATGATGACGTCGAACTGTTTCACGTGAAACAACCTTCACTTTCCGATGCAGAAGCTGGCGAATATCTCGTCCAGCAGATTTTCGACATCGACACGCCCGACCAGAGAATCAAGGCCGCGGATCGCATGTCGCATCTCTTCGGCCGCAACTTCCGCCTGATACAGCCCGAGGTCAAGCGCGCCGATGGCACGCTCCAGCCCCTCGACCGCGCGACGGATCGCCAGCCGGTGGCGCTCTCGCGTGATCACCGCGGCCCCCGCCACCCGCTCGCCCAGACGCGCCGCAACCATCGCCGTCAGTGCCGATATCCCTTCGCCGGTAAGGCCCGAGAGACGAAGATCGGCATCCGCCGCAGACCGTCGATCGATATCGCACTTGCCGACCGCCAGGATATCCCCCGGCCGCGGCGCCACCAACGTCCCGACGCCCTGATCCAGCAAAAATATCCGCAGGTCCGCCGCCTCGGCGCGATCCCGCGCCCGGGCAATGCCGATCGCCTCGACCGGATCCTGCGCCTCGCGCATCCCGGCAGTGTCGAGAAATGTCACCGCCAACCCGCCGAGGTCCATCCGAACCTCGATGACATCGCGCGTCGTGCCCGCATGTTCCGAGGTGATTGCCGCCTCCCGACCGGCCAGAGCATTCAGCAACGTCGACTTTCCGGTGTTCGGACGTCCGACGATCGCCACCTCGAACCCGTCCCGGATCCGCTCCGCCGCACCATATCCCGCAAGTTCCGCGCGCAGCGATGTCATGACCCCGGACAAAAGCTGCCGAACCTCGGGCGTCACATCGGCGGGCACATCCTCGTCGGCAAAATCGATCAGATCGCGGCGCCAGCCCTCGGCCCGGGCCCCGACCGCGCCGGACAGCACCCGCAACGCCTGACGCCGCTGCGTCTCGGTTTCCGCATCGATCAGGTCCGCCAGGCCCTCGACCTGCGCCAGATCCAGCCTGCCATTCTCAAGCGCCCGGCGGGTGAATTCCCCCGCTTCCGCCGGCCGCAACCCGTCCATCGCGGAAAGCGCCGCCTGAACCGCCGACACCACTGCTACCGAACCGTGCACCTGCAATTCTGCCGATTCCTCTCCGGTAAAGCTTTCTCCCTCGGCAAAAAGCAAGACCAGGGCATCATCCAGATCGAGACCACCGGCCCGCAGCCGACGCAGCGAGGCGCGCCGCGGCGCCGGAAGCGTTCCCGCCAGCCCGGCAACCGCCAGCCAGGACGCCGGCCCCGACAGGCGGATCACCGCAACCCCGGACCGGCCCTGTCCGGATGCCAGGGCAAAGATCGTATCCATCACGCTAACTTGTTGGCAAAGATCAAGAAATCATGCGTTCATCGAATCGAAGAACTCGCCGTTCGTCTTGGTTTGCTTGAGTTTCGAGATCAGGAACTCGATCGCATCCGTGGTGCCCATCGGGTTCAGGATCCGCCGCAGCACAAAGGTCTTCTGCAGATCCTTGGCATCAACCAGCAGGTCTTCCTTCCGCGTGCCCGATTTAAGGATATCCATCGCCGGGAACACGCGCTTGTCGGCAACCTTGCGGTCCAGCACGATCTCCGAGTTGCCGGTGCCCTTGAACTCCTCGAAGATCACCTCGTCCATCCGGCTGCCGGTATCGATCAGCGCGGTGGCGATGATGGTCAGCGACCCGCCCTCCTCGATGTTGCGCGCCGCCCCGAAGAACCGTTTCGGCCGCTGCAGCGCATTGGCATCGACGCCACCGGTCAAGACCTTGCCCGACGACGGCACCACCGTGTTGAAGGCCCGACCCAGACGGGTGATCGAATCGAGCAGGATGACTACGTCGCGCTTGTGCTCGACCAGGCGCTTGGCCTTCTCGATCACCATTTCCGACACCGCGACATGGCGCGTCGCCGGTTCGTCGAAGGTCGAGGAGATGACCTCGCCCTTCACCGACCGCTGCATGTCGGTCACCTCTTCGGGACGCTCGTCGATCAGAAGCACGATCAGGTAGCATTCCGGATGATTGCTGGCGATCGAATTGGCGATGTTCTGCAACAGCACGGTCTTGCCGGTGCGCGGCGGCGCCACGATCAAGCCGCGCTGGCCCTTGCCGATCGGCGCCACCAGATCGATGATCCGCGCCGACCGGTCGCGAATCGTCGGATCCTCGATCTCCATCTTGAGCCGCTCGGTCGGATACAGCGGGGTCAGGTTCTCGAAGGCAACCTTGTGGCGCGCCTTTTCCGGATCCTCGAAGTTTATCGCATCCACCCGGGTCAGCGCGAAATACCGCTCGTTCTCGCCCGGCGCCTTCATCAGGCCCTCGACGGTATCGCCGGTCCGCAGAGAATATTGCCGGATCATGTCCGGGCTGAGATAGATGTCATCCGGCCCCGGCAGGTAGTTCGCCGAAGGCGAGCGCAGGAAGCCGAAGCCGTCCTGCAGCACCTCAAGAACCCCGTCCCCACCGATCTCCCAGCCTTCCTCGGCATGTTCCTTCAGGATCGAGAACATCATCTCGCCCTTGCGCATGGTCGAGGCGTTCTCGATATCCAGATCCTCGGCCATCGCCAGCAGATCGGCCGGGCTCTTGGCCTTGAGTTCAGCGAGGTTCAGGCGTTCCTGGGTCATGAAAAACTGCTCGTTCAGGGCACCGCAAAAGACGGCGGCGCAACAGGCTTCGGGGGAAGATCACCGCACAGGACCGGCGGGACGGGCGAGCGATACACGCATCACCACCCCGAAGTCAATCACCCAGGGGAAAACCACCTCAGAAGCGCAACACCACCGAAAAGACGATCAGCACCATCAGCACCGTTGGCACCTCGTTCATCAGCCGGTATTGCCGTCCGCTCCGGCTGTTGGTGCCGCGAATGAAATCCTTGCGCCGCCGCGCCAGCCAGTGATGAAACTCCGTCATCGCCAGCACCCCTGCGGCCTTGGTCCAGGGCCAGACCGACGACCAGTCGACGATCCCCGGGGTGAACACCAGCATCAGCCCGAAGATCCAGGTCGCGATCATCGCAGGGTTCATGATCAGCCGCAAAAGCTTGCGCTCCATCGTCTGGAACAGCCGATCCGCTTCACTTCCCCGCGTCACGCTTTCGACATGATAGACAAACAGCCGCGGCAGATAGAACAACCCGGCCATCCAGGCGATCACCGAAACGATATGCAGCGCCTTGGTCCAGGGCCATGCCCATGCCAGAAAATCCGTGATCATGGGAAGACCCTTTGGCGGAAGCTGCGTTCTGGCTGGCATCCTATTAAAAGGAAAGAAAATGAAAAGAGATGATGATGAAGTAGGGGCTGTGGATGAAGGGGATAAGCCGACTTTCCCCGGCTTCATCCCCCTGTTGACAATCCCCGGTATAAAAGTCCGGAGCCGCATTGCACAGCGAAATTCTGGAATTTAATATCATTGTTTCAATATGTTATTCTGACGCAGGCAATCACCACCGATCCACAGCCCGACCCGGATTCGGGCTTTTGCACAGCCTCACAAAAGCCCAACCCACAGCGGGACAGACAGCCGTGGTTATGGTCAATTCAGCCCGTCTGCCCACAGCAGGGCCTTGCCCACCCGGTCCCGTCCATATCATACCGGTCTTGTCGTCCCCCCTGCCCACAGATCGATCCCCAATGCAGCCGACCTCCAGCGCCCGCCTTGTCCTTGCCTCGTCATCCCCGGCGCGGGCCGCCCTGTTGCGCCAGGCCGGCCTTGATCCGCTGGTCAGGCCGGTCCGCATCGACGAGGACGCGCTGCGCAAGGCGCTGATCGCCGAGGGCAGCAGCGCCGATGATCTTGCCGCATTGTTGGCCGAGGCCAAGGCCCGGCGCGGCGCCGGCCGAGACCCGCAGGCCCTGGTCATCGGCGCCGACCAGATCCTTGAATGCGACGGCCGGATCTTCGCCAAGCCGGCCGATCCGGCCGAGGCCTGCAAGCAGATCGCCGCGCTGTCCGGGCGAACCCACCAGCTTTTGTCGGCGGCTGTCGTCTGCCAGGGCGCCACGGCACTGTGGCGCCACACCGCGCGGGTGCGGCTGACCATGCATCCGCTTGATCCGGCCGAGATCGCGGAATACGTCGCCCGCCACTGGCCGGCGATCGCCGGTTGCGTCGGCGCCTACCGGATCGAGGCCGAAGGCGTTCGGCTGTTTTCGCGGATCGAGGGCGATTATTTCGCCATCCTCGGCCTGCCGCTCATCGAGCTCTTGACCTGGCTCAGAAATCGCGGAGACATCGCAGCATGATCGACCATCCCCGCATTCCCCTTGCCGGCGTCATCGGCTCGCCCGTCGCCCATTCGCGCTCGCCGGTCTTGCATGGCCACTGGCTGCGCCGGCACGGCATCGCCGGCCACTACATCCCGATGGATGTTGCGCAATCGGATCTGCGCCAGGTGCTGTCGGCGCTGCCCCGTGCCGGTTTCGTCGGCTGCAACGTCACCATTCCGCACAAGGAATCGGTGCTTGGCCTGGCCGACATGGTGACCGATCGCGCCGCCCTGATCGGTGCCGCGAATACGCTGATCTTTCGCAAGGACGGCCGCATCCACGCCGACAACACCGATGGCTACGGCTTCATTGCCAACCTGCGCCAGAGCGTGCCGGACTGGGCGCCGGCGCGCGGCCCGGCGGCGGTTCTCGGTGCCGGCGGGGCCGCCCGCGCTGTCATCGCCTCGCTGCTCGAGGTCGGCGCCCCGGAAATACGCATCGCCAACCGCACCCGCGCCCGGGCCGAGGCGCTGCGCTCCGAGTTCGGCGCCAAGATCATCGTCCATGACTGGGTCCAGGCGGGAAACATGCTGGAAGGTGCCGTCACCGTGGTCAACACCACGGCGCTTGGCATGGTCGGCAAGCCCGATTTCCGCGTGCCGCTGGACGCGCTTTCACCGCAGGCCGTGGTCAGCGATCTGGTCTACACCCCCCTGCGCACCCGCTTTCTTGACGAGGCCGCCGAGATCGGCTGTGCCACGGTCGACGGGCTCGGCATGCTTCTGCATCAGGCGGCCCCGGCCTTCGAGCGCTGGTTCGGCGTCCGCCCCGAGGTCGATCAGGCGACGCGCGACGCGGTTCTGGCGGCATGAACCGGCCCTTCCGTCTCGGGTTGACCGGGTCGATCGGCATGGGGAAATCGACGACCGCGGGGCTGTTCTCCGAAGCCGGCGTGCCGGTCTGGGATGCCGATGCGGTGGTGCACCGGCTTTACTCGGCCGGCGGCGGGGCGGTCGCGGCAATCGCCGGCCTGTGCCCGGAGGCGGTCCGAGACGGCGCGGTCGATCGCGACCGCCTGAAGGACTGGATCGCCCGCGACCCCGGCGCGCTGGAAGCGGTGGAACGGGTGGTTCACCCGCTGGTCATTGCCGACCGCGATGCCTTCATTGCCGCGCAGGCCGGTCACTCGGCGCCGCTCGTGGTCCTTGACATACCTCTCTTGTTCGAGACCGGCGCCGACCGGGCCCTTGACGCGACGCTGGTCGTCACCGCGCCGCCCGAGGTGCAGCGCGCCCGTGTTCTTGCCCGGCCGGGCATGACCGCCGAACAGTTCGACCGGATCCTTGCCCGGCAGATGCCCGATGCCGAAAAGCGCGCCCGCGCCGATCATGTGATCGAGACGCTGACGCTTGAAGCGGCGCGCGCCGCGGTGCAGGATCTGGTCCGGCGGCTGACGGGGGCGTGATGCGCGAGATCGTTCTGGATACCGAAACCACCGGATTCGAGCCTGCAGACGGCGACCGCATCGTCGAGATCGGCGCGATCGAGCTTTTCAACCACATGCCGACCGGCCAGATCTATCACCAGTATCTGAACCCCGAGCGGTCGATGCCTGCGGGTGCCTTTGCCGTCCACGGGCTCGGTGACGACTTCTTGCGCGACAAGCCCCGGTTCGCGGATGTGGTCGACGCCTTTCTCGCCTTCATCGGCGACGATTCGCGGCTGGTGATCCACAACGCCGCCTTCGACATGAAGTTTCTCAATGCCGAACTCGGCTGGTCCGGTCGAACGCCGATCGTGATGGATCGCGCGCTCGATACCGTCACTCTGGCGCGGCGGCGGTTTCCCGGCTCGCCGGCCTCGCTCGACGCGCTGTGCCGGCGCTTTGGCATCGACAATTCCTCGCGCGACAAGCATGGCGCCCTGCTCGACAGCGAATTGCTGGCCGAGGTCTATCTGGAGCTGATCGGCGGCCGTCAGCCGGATTTCGCGCTGGCCGTCGACATCGCTCAGGGTGCGTCCGGATCGCTCGACGACTGGCGGCCGTCACCCCGCCCCGCGCCGCTGCCGCCGCGCCTGACCCGGGCCGAGGCCGAGGCCCATGCCGCGATGGTTGCGGGCCTTGGCGATGTGGCAATCTGGAAGCGCTTTTCCTGACCGGCCGGCCGGCGCCGCCGGCTAAAGGCCGGTCGCGCGAAGGACCACGAAGACGGTGTCCCACAGGATCCGCAGGTCGGTCATCAGCCCCAGGCGAGAGCAATATTGCGTGTCGTAATGCGCGCGTTCGGCGAAAGACCCAAGATTGCGGCGGCTGACTTGCCACAGGCCGGTAATGCCGGGCAGCAGCCGGTAATAAGCCGCATCCGGACATCCCGAGTGATAGATGGCCTGTTGTTCGGGCGTGAACGGGCGCGGCCCGACCAGGCTCATGTGGCCGGCCAGCACGTTCCAGAGCTGCGGCAACTCGTCAAGGCTCGACCGGCGCAGGAAGGCGCCGAGCCGGGTGATCCGCGGGTCGCGCGCCAGTTTCTGGTTGCTGCACCATTCGGCCGCCTTCGCCGGATCGTCGCGCAGGATCACCGCCAGTGCACCTTCGGCATCCACGACCATGGTGCGCACCTTCCAGCAGCGAAACAGGCGGCCACCCTGTCCGACGCGAAGCTGACAATAAAGCGGTCGGCCCCCTTCGAGCGCGGTAGCGGCAAGGATCAGCCCGATCAGCGGCAGCGCCACCGGCATGAGCAGGGCAACGATGACAAGATCGAGCAGCCGCTTGCCATGGGTCGGATAGAAGGGGGGCACGGAAACGCGCACGCCTTCGGCGCGAAACTCGAACAGTGGGGCGGACATCGGCGCGATCTCCCTGACCGGTCATCTGGTCGGACCCAGCCCCCCGGCCCGGTTCAGTCCACAGCTATAGCGCCAATTCTTAGCGTTTCATTAACAATGAATCGCAAAATCCGCCGGATCGGCCGAATGCCGCGCAACCAAGGGTTGATCTTAGGCGATATTGACGGAATTTCTTGCAACAAACCCCTCGATCGAGGCCGCCCCGGCGCAATCCATCGCGCTCCCGCCCCGCAGGGTCAGACGAATCGGTTCCACAGGTTCTCCAGCCGCTCCTGCCGGCCCGACCGCGGGGCGGGGTTGATGGCGTCACGCAGAACCCGCGCCGAGATCGTAGCGAGCGTCCCCTCGGCCAGCATCGCCTTGGCTGCCGGTTCGTCCCAGCCGCCATAGCGCGCCGCCCGCGCCGCCTCGAGCGCGCCATCCTGCCAGAGCGCGGCGGCCGCCTTGAACGCCCGCGCGCAGACATCCATCGCCCCGACATGGCCAAGGATCAGGTCGGCGGGATCAAGGCTCTGCCGGCGCAGCTTGGCGTCGAAATTGGTTCCGCCGGTGGTGAAGCCGCCGGCGCGCAGCACCTCGTAATAGGCGCGCGCCATCTCGGGCACATTGTCGGGGAACTGATCGGTGTCCCAGCCGGACTGATAATCGTTGCGGTTCATGTCGATCGACCCGAAAAGACCAAGCGAGGCCGCCAGCGCCAGCTCATGCTCGAAGCTATGGCCGGCCAGGATCGCATGGCCCTGCTCGACGTTGACCTTGACCTCGCCCTCAAGCCCGAAGCGCTTGAGAAAGCCGTAGACCGTGGCGACATCGTAATCATACTGATGTTTCGACGGCTCCTGCGGCTTCGGCTCGATCAGGATCGTGCCGGCAAAGCCGATCTTGTGCTTGTAGTCGACGACCATCTGCAGGAAACGCCCGGCCTGTTCCGCCTCGCGTGAAAGGTCGGTGTTCAGAAGCGTCTCGTAGCCCTCGCGCCCGCCCCAGAGCACATAGTTCTGCCCGTCCAGCCGGTGGGTGGCATCCATGCAGGCCTTCACCGTCGCGGCCGACCACGCAAAGACCTCGGGATCGGGATTGGTCGCGGCCCCCGACATGAAGCGGCGATGCGAGAAAAGGTTGGCGGTGCCCCACAGCAGGCGGGTTTTCGACTGCTCCATCTTCGCCGCGAAATGGTCGGTGATCGCGTTGAGATTGCGCAGCGATTCGGCAAAACTCGCGCCTTCTGGGCGGACATCGGCATCGTGGAAGCAAAAGAACGGCACGCCGAGAATGTCGAACATCTCGAAGGCGACATCGGCCTTCAGCCGGGCATGATCCATCGTCTCGCCGAACCACGGCCGCTCGAAGGTCTGGCCGCCGAACGGGTCGCCGCCGGGCCAGGCAAAGCTGTGCCAATAGGCAACGGCAAAGCGCAGATGCTCCGCCATCCGCTTGCCCAGAACCACCTCGTCGGGGTTGTAGTGGCGAAAGGCAAAGTCGTTGTCGCTGTCCGCGCCCTCATAGGCGATCTTCGCAATACCGTCGAAAAAATTGGTCATGTCAGCCCCCTGATCGCGGCCGCCGCCGCACGGTAGCGGGCATGGCCCGCATCATATGCCCCGGTCAGATCCCTGACCGGATCGATGGTGCGCGCGATCGCCGGCATGGTGGCGATCTCTGCCCCCGCCCCGGTCGCCGCCATCATTGCCAGCCGCGCCGCGCCAAAGGCGCCGCCGAATTCGCCCGCGGCCGGAACCATGACCGGGGTGCCAAGCGCGGTGGCGATCGCCGCCAGCCAGTAATCCGACCGCGACCCGCCGCCGACCGCCAGAAGTCTGTCGATCCGGGTGCCGGTCGCGGCCAGTGCATCGCGGCAGTCGCGAAAGGCGAAGGCCACGCCCTCCAGCACCGCGCGGGTCGCCGCGGCGCGGTCGGTGGCATGTTCCAGCCCGATGAAGGCGCCGCGGATAGCGGCATCGTTCAGCGGTGTCCGTTCGCCCCCGAGATAGGGCAGAAAGCGAGTCTTTCCCGGCGCCTGAAGCGCACCGAGCAACCCGGTCAGGGCGGCCGCATCGGCACCGACCAGTCTGGCATACCAGTTCAGCGCATCCGAGGCGGCCAGGATCACCCCCATCTGGTGCCAGGTGCCGGGCAGGGCGTGGCAGAAGGTATGAACCGCCGTCGCCGGATCGGGCTGATAGCCGGCATTGGCGGCAAAGAGCACCCCCGAGGTGCCGAGCGAGACAAAGGCCTGCCCGGCCCTGACCACGCCGACCCCGATCGCCGCGGCGGCATTGTCGCCGGCACCGCCGGCAACGATCACGCCGGCCGGCAGGCCGAAGCGGGCGGCAAGCTCCGGCCGCAAGCGGCCCGACACCATGGAGCCCTCGACCAGCCGCGGCATCTGGTCGCGGGTCATGCCGGTCGCCTCCAGCAGCGCATCGGACCAGTCGCGCGCCCCGGTATCCAGCCAGGCCGTCCCGGCCGCGTCCGACATTTCGGACACATGCTCTCCGGTCAGCCACAGCCGCAGGTAATCCTTGGGCAGCAGAACCTTCGCGACCCGGGCAAAGGTCTCGGGCTCGTATCGCTCTACCCAGGCCAGCTTCGGCGCGGTGAAGCCGGGAAAGACGATATTGCCGGAAATCGCGCGAAACCGCGGATCGGCGTCCATCGCCGCCGCCTCGGCATGGCTGCGGGTATCGTTCCACAGGATCGACGGGCGCAGCACATTGTCGGCGCCGTCCAGAAGCGTTGCGCCATGCATCTGCCCCGACAGGCCGATCCCGCGCAAGGCCGACAGCCCATGCCCCGAAAGCGAGGCAAAGACCGCCTCGGCCGCCGCGATCCAGTCGGCGGGCGATTGTTCGGACCAGCCGTCATGCGGCCGCGATACGGCAAGCGGCGCATGAGCCTCGCCGAGAAGACGCTGATCATCGTCGATCAGGACGCCCTTCAGCCCCGAGGTGCCAAGATCGAGCCCAAGATACATCACGCCGACTTTCCGGGCTGCTTGCCGAGAATGATCATCCCGAGGATATCCTCGTCGCTGACCTCGTTCACGTTGACGGTGCCGACAAGCTGGCCGTTCTTCATCACCGATGCCCGGTCGCAGAGCTTCATCACGTTGTGGATGTCATGCTCGATCAGGAAGATGCCGAGGCCCTGCGCCTTCAACTCCTGGATCAGTTCGGCGACCATCTGCGTCTCTTGCGGGCCAAGGG
>PHEC01000131.1 GCA_002841115.1 Alphaproteobacteria bacterium HGW-Alphaproteobacteria-6
CGCCGTCGCGCGCCAGCCGGCCGTAGGCCGCCGTCAGCCCCGGCGCCAGCGCGCCGGCCAGATCCGGCGCAAAGACCGCGCCGAGGCCGAGAAGGGCCGCGACCCTGGCCGCCGGATCGGCCGCGCCGTCCGACCGCGCCCGCAGTTCCGCCGCCAGCGGGTCCCTGACCTCGATCGGCGCGCCCTTCTCGTCGATGCCGCCGACATAGCGCATCCACCCCGCCACGGCGAGCATCAGCCCCGGCGAGGGGCGGCCGGCGGCAAGGTTCTCGGCGATCGTGCCAAGGATGCGCTGCGGCAGCTTCTGGCTGCCGTCCATGGCGATCTGCCAGGTCCGGTGGCGGATCGCCGGATTGGCGTAGCGCGCCATCAGGGCGCGCGCATATTGGGCCAGATCGGTGCCCGGCGGCGGCGTCAGCGCCGGGATGATCTCGTCACGCCAGAGGCGCTCGGCGAAACCGGCAAAGACCGGGTCGGCGACGGTATCGGCGATCGTCTCGTGCCCGGCAAGATAGCCGAGATAGGCCAGCGCCGAATGGGTGCCGTTCAGCATCCGCAGCTTCATGTGCTCGTAAGGCGTGACATCGGCGACCATCTCGGCCCCGGCGGCGGCGAGGTCGGGGCGCTGGCCGGCGACGAAATCATCCTCGACCACCCATTGGCGGAAGGGCTCGTGCAGGACCGGGGCCTCGTCGCGCCTGCCGGTCAGCGCGGCGACCCGCGCGACATCCTCGGGCCGGGTCGCCGGCACGATGCGGTCGACCATGGTGGCGGGGAAACGCCCCTGATCCGCAATCCAGTCGGCCAGCGCCGGGTCGATCAGCCGGGCAAGGTCGAGGACCACGCCGCGCGCCACCCGGCCGTTCTCGGGCAGGTTGTCGCAACTCAGCACGGTGAAGGGCGGGGTGCCGGCGGCGCGGCGCAGCGCCAGCGCCCGCACCAGGAACCCCGGCGCCGAGACCGGCAGCGGATTGGCCAGGTCATGGACGATATCGGCATGGCCGGGGTTCAGCCGGCCGCTGGCCGGCTCATGGCAATAGCCCTTTTCGGTCACCGTCAGCGAGACGATGCGGACCCGCGGGTCGGCCATCAGCGCCAGCACCGCGCCCGGATCCTCGCGCGCCACCAGCACCTCCTCGATCGCGGTGACGACGCGCGCCACCTCGGCGCCGCGGCCAAGCTCCAGCGCGGTATAGGCGCAGCCCTGTGGCACCAGCCGGTCGCGCATCCCGGGGCTTTGCAGGCTGACCCCGACGATGCCCCAATCCCCCCCCGAGGCCGCCATCGCCTCGGCGACATAGACCGCGCCATGGGCACGGAAGAAGGCGCCAAGGCCGAGATGGACGATGCCGATGCCCGGGCGCGTATCGGGGCGCGGGCCGTCGGCGCGGGTCAGGCACGGGGTTTCAGCGGGCAAGCCAGCCTCCATCGACATTGAGAATGGCGCCGTGGACGTAATCCGCGGCGGGCGAGGCCAGAAAGACCGCGGCCCCGGCGATATCCTCGGGCCGGCCCCAGCGCCCGGCCGGGATCCGCGCCAGAATCGCCGCCGATCGGTCGGGATCGGCGCGCAGATCGGCGGTGTTGGCGGTCTCGACATAGCCCGGCGCCAGCGCGTTGACGTTGATGCCGCGCCCCGCCCATTCATTGGCCAGAAGCCGGGTCAGCCCGGCCAGCCCGTGCTTGGACGCGGTATAGGATGGCACCCGGATGCCGCCCTGAAACGACAGGAGCGAGGCGATGTTGACGATCTTGCCGGTGCCGCCCCGCGCGGTGACGGCGCGGGCGAAGGCCTGCGCGGTAAAGAACACCGCCTTGAGGTTGACATCCATCACCGCGTCCCAATCGGCCTCGGTGAAGTCGAGCGCATCGGCGCGGCGGATGATCCCGGCGTTGTTGACCAGGATGTCGATGCCCTGCCCGGCAAAGACATCGCGCGCCGCCATGGGATCGGAGAGATCAAGATGCAGCGTCTCGCCGCCGGTCAGTGCCGCGGTCTCGGCGCAGGACGACCGGCCGGCGGCGATGACATGCGCGCCCGCCCCGGCCAGCGCCACCGCGATCGCCCGTCCGATGCCGGACCCCGCCCCGGTGACCAGCGCACGCCGCCCGGAAAGGGAAAAGACGCTCATCGGAGCGCCTCCATCGCCACCATGTCCATGTCGCGGTAATCGACATTGTCGCCGGCCATCGCCCAGACGAAGGCATAGGCGCCGGTGCCGGCGCCGCAATGAACCGACCAGGGCGGCGAGATCACCGCCTCTTCATTGGCGACGACCAGATGACGGGTTTCCTCGGGGCGGCCCATCAGATGGATCACCCGCGCCCCGGGCGCGAGGTCGAAGTAAAGATAGGCCTCCATCCGCCGGTCATGGACATGGGCCGGCATGGTGTTCCAGACCGAGCCTTCGTGCAGCCTTGTATAGCCGACGACCAACTGGCACGAGGCCATCACCTCGGGGTGGACGAACTGGCGGATGGTGCGGGCATTGGCGGTCTCGGGCGCGCCGAGATCCACCACCTTCGCCTCGTCCACCCGGATCAGCCGGGCCGGGAAGGCGGCATGGGCCGGCGCCGAGAGGATGTAGAACCGTCCCGCGCCGGAAAAGCTCACTGCCCCCGAGCCGATCGGCAGGTAGAGGACATCGCCCGGCCCCATGTCGTGATCGGCGCCGGCCGCCGTGACCCGGCCCGGGGCGCCGATATTGACCACCGCCATCTCGCGCCGGTCCAGCATCGAGGCGGTGCCGCAGGGTGCTACATGGTCAAGCGTCAGCACCTTGCCCCCCGCCGGCACCGCGCCGCCAAGGATCATCCGGTCATGGTGGCTGTAGACCAGCCGGATCTCGCCTTCCCGGAACAGGTCGCGGGCCAGGAAGCGGGCGCGCAGCGCCTCGGTTCCCATCGCCTCGGCCTCGGCGGGTCCGGTGGCGTGGCGGGTCTCGACGGTCAGCATCAGCGGGGTTCCTTCACAGAAAATCGTCGCGGCGCGGGGCGAAGCTGTCGATCAGGAGCCCGTCCTCAAGACAAAGGCAGCCATGATCCACCCCCGACGGGATGAGAAACGTATCCCCCGGCCCGACCTCGCGCACCGTGTCGCCAAGGCTGAAGCGGAAGCGGCCGGCGGCGACATGGGTCGCCTGGACATGGGGATGATGATGCAGCGCGCCCTCGGCCCCGGCGGCAAAGTGGAAGGCGACGACCATCAGCGCCGGGTCGTCGGCCAGAACCTGGCGGGTGACGCCGGGACCGGTGGAAATGATGGGAAAAGTCGTCATGCGATCCTCAGCGAAACAGCGACGGCAGCCACAGCGACAGCGCCGGGATATAGCTGACCAGCAGCAGCGTCAGCACCGCCGCCCCGTAGAACGGCCAGATCGTCCGCATCGCCTGGGCGATCGGGATCCGCCCGACCGCGCAGCCGACGAAGAGGACCGCACCCACCGGCGGGGTGCAAAGACCGATCCCGAGGTTGAGGATCAGGATCACCCCGAAATGGATCGGATCGACGCCGTAGGCGGTGGCCAGCGGCAGGAAGATCGGCGTGGTGATGACGATCAGCGGCGACATGTCCATGAAGGTGCCAAGCAGCAGAAGCGCCACGTTGATCATCAGCAGGATGACGATCGGATTGTCCGACAGCCCCTTCATGTAGGCGACCAGCGCCGTCGGCACCTTGAGATAGGCCAGAAGCCAGCCGAAGGCGGCGGCACAACCGATCACCATCAGCACCATCGCCGTGGTCCGCACCGCCCCCAGCGTCGCCGCGACGAATTCGCGCCAGTCGAGCGAGCGGTAGACCAGCGTGGTGACGAACAGCGCATAGACCACCGCGATGTTGGAGCTTTCCGAGGCGGTGAAGATGCCCGAGCGCACGCCGCCGAAGATGATCGCCACCAGGATCAGCCCCGGCGCCGCCGCGACGAACAGCGTGCCCAGCATGGCAAGGCCGGGAAACGGCTCGGTCGGATAGCCGCGGCGGCGCGCGACGAACCAGGCCGCGATCATCAGCGTCAGCGCCAAGAGAAGGCCGGGGATGATCCCGGCGGTAAAGAGATCGGCGATCGACAGCCGGCCGCCGGCCGAGATCGAATAGATGA
Organism: Alphaproteobacteria bacterium HGW-Alphaproteobacteria-6; assembly: GCA_002841115.1. GTDB lineage: Bacteria > Pseudomonadota > Alphaproteobacteria > Rhodobacterales > Rhodobacteraceae > Albidovulum. Next base: position 4,101 of record PHEC01000131.1, read on the forward strand.
TCATGTTGTGCGACGGCGGGATCATCAGCGCGATGATCGAGCCGACCACGGTCAGGTTGACGGCATAATCGACATCATAGCCGCGCGCCTTCATCTGCGGCACCATCAGCCCGCCGACCGCGCTCGCATCCGCCGCGGCCGAGCCCGAGACCCCGCCAAACATCACCGAGGCCAGCACGTTGACCTGGCCAAGCCCGCCGCGCAGGTGTCCGACCAGCGCGCCCGCCAGCGCCACCAGCCGGCGCGCGATGTCGCCGCGCACCATCAGGTCGCCGGCATAGATGAAGAACGGGATCGCCATCAGCGCAAAGACCGAGACCCCGGAATTCAGCCGCTGGAACACGATGAGCGGCGGCAGGCCGAGGTAGAGGACGGTGGCAAAGGACGAGATGCCGAGGCAGAAGGCAACCGGCGTGCCGATCAGCAAGAGCAGGGTGAAACTGCCGAAGAGAACCCAAAGCTCCATCACCGTCACCCCTCTGCCGCGACGGATTCGCCGCTGTCATCGCCGAACCGCGCGGTCGGCAGGCCCGCCGCCCGCCGCACCAGCCGCTCGGCCGAAAAGACCACCACCAGGACCCCGCCCAGCACCACCGGCAACAGCGCCAGCCCGGTCGGCAGGCCCAGCGTCGGCATCGCGGTCGCCCAGGTCCCGGCCATCAGTTCGCCGCCATAGACGATCATGCCGACACCGAAGCCCAGCACCGCAACGTCCGAGACCGTGTGCAGCACCAGCACCACGCGCGCCGGCAGCACATGCAGGAGAACATCGAAGCTGAGGTGATAGCCTTCGCGGATGCCGACCGCGGCGCCGAGAAAGATGAACCAGCCCATCATCAGGATCGACAGCGGCTCGGTCCAGGTCGAGGGCGCATCGAGGATGTAACGGGCAAAGACCTGCCAGGCGACCAGCGCCGTCATCACCGTCAGGCAAAGGCCCGACAGCCACAGCGCCGCCCGCGCCATCAGCCCCAGCCCTTCTGCCAGTTGGTGCAATCGGTGCTGCATCCCGTCCTCCGGCCGCGCGTTGCGCCTGCGGCCCGCCGGGGGCCGCAGGACAGGGTTCAATCGGCAGGGCTGCCGGTCACTCGGTCGCCTGGATGCGGGTCACCAGATCCTTCAGCTTGTCGCTGGTGACATGCTTTTCATAGACCGGCACCATCGCCTCGATGAACGGGGTCTTGTCGATCTCGGCAATCACCTCGGCGCCGGCGGCGCGGACCTTTTCCTCGGATGCCTTCTCGCGCGCGGTCCAGAGGTCGCGCATCACCGGCACCGACTCCTTCGCCGCCTGGCGGACCAGCGCCTGATCCTCGGGGGTCAGCTTGTCCCAGCTGATCTGCGACATCACCAGAACCTCGGGAACGATCAGGTGTTCGTCGAGCGTGTAGTATTTCGCCACCTCGAAATGGCCCGAGGATTCGAACGAGGGCCAGTTGTTCTCGGCGCCGTCGATGACCCCGGTCTGGATCGAGGAATAGACCTCGCCGTAGGGCAGCGGCGTCGCACTTGCCCCCATCGCCGTCATCATGTCGACGAAGATGTCGGACTGCATCACCCGCACCTTCATGCCGGCCAGATCGGCCATCGAGCGGATCGGCTTCTGGCTGTTGTAGAAGCTGCGGCTGCCGCCGTCGTAATAGGCCAGCCCGACATAGCCGTGCGGCGCGAAGGCGGCGAGGATCTCGTCGCCGATCGGGCCGTCCATGACCCGGTGCATGTGATCGACCGAGCGGAAGATATAGGGCAGCGAGACGACCTTGGTTTCCTCGACCAGGTTGTTGAACGGCCCCATCGAGACCCGGTTCATGTCGATCACGCCGAACTTGGTCTGCTCGATCGTGTCCTTTTCCTCGCCAAGCTGGGCGGAATGGAAGATCTCGACGCACAGCCGCCCGGCGCTGCGCTCCTCGACCAGCTTGCCCATGTGCTTGACCGCCTCGACGGTCGGATAGCCGTCGGGATGGGTGTCGGACGATTTCAGCGTGATCTCGCAGGCGAAGGCGGGTGTCGCCAGCGCCGCACCGGCAAGCAGGGCGGCGCTCAGTGTGGTCAGGTGTTTCATGTCGGTCCTCCCGTTTTTTGGCTCGTCAGAGCCGGTAGGCCCGTTTCGCCAGCCCGTAGGCCAGATCGCGGGCGGTCTCGTGGGCCTCGTCCTCGTCCAGCCGCCCGGTGGCGACCAGCGTGGCAAGGCAGGCGCAATCGACCCGGCGCGCGACATCGTGGCGGGCCGGGATCGAGCAGAAGGCGCGGGTGTCGTCGTTGAAGCCGACGGTATTGGCGAAGCCCGCGGTCTCGGTCACCATCTCGCGGTAGCGGCGCATGCCTTCGGGGCTGTCGTGGAACCACCAGGCCGGGCCGAGGCGCAGGGCCGGGTAGACCCCGGCCAGGGGCGCCAGTTCACGGGCATAGGCGGTCTCGTCGAGGGTAAAGAGGATCACCGTCAGGTCGGCGCGCTCGCCGACCGCCGACAAGAGCGGCGCCAGGGCGCGGACGTAATCGGTGCGGGTCGGGATGTCATAGCCCTTGTCGCGACCGAAGGCGGCCAGGACCGGGGCGGAATGGTTGCGCAGGCTGCCCGGATGGATCTGCATCACCAGCCCGTCATCAAGGCTCATCCGCGCCATCTCGGTCAGCATCTGGCCACGGAAGGCCTCGGCCTCGGCCGGGGTCGCGGCTCCGGCCAGCGCGCGGGCGAACAGTGCCGCCGCCTCGGCCTGCGGCAGATCCTCGGTCCGCGCCGTCGGATGGCCGTGATCGGTGGCGGTGGCGCCGTGATCCTTGAAGACCGCGCGGCGCTTGCGGTGGGCGGCCAGATAGCCCGGCCAGGTCGTCGCATCCTCGCCGGTCAGATCCCCGAGCCGCTCGACGTTGCGGGCAAAGCCGGCAAAATCGGGGTCGGTCACCGGATCGGGCCGGTAGGTGGTGATCACCCGCCCGCCCCAGCCGCTGTCCCTGATCATCCGGTGCCAGCCAAGATCGTCGAGCGGGCTTTCGGTGGTGGCCAGCACCTCGATCCCGAAGCGGTCGAAAAGCGCGCGGGGCCGATACTCGGGGCGCGCCAGGCAATCGGCGATCCGGTCATAGGCGGCATCGGCCGTCGCCGCCGAAAGCCGCGTGGTCAGCCCGAAGACCGTCTCGAACGCATGATCAAGCCAGAGCCGCGACGGCGTGGCGCGAAAGAGGTGGTAGTGTTCGGCGAAAAGCCGCCAGATCGCCCGGCCATCGGACTCGGTCGGGCCGCCATCGGCGCGCGGCACGCCGAGGCGTTCCAAGGGCACGCCCTGCGAATGCAACAGGCGAAAGACATAGTGATCGGGGGTGACGAAGAGCCGGGCGGGATCGGGGAAGGCGGCGTTTTCGGCGAACCAGCGCGGGTCGCAATGGCCATGCGGGCTGACGATCGGCAAGTCGCGGACCCCGGCGTGCAGCGCGCGCGCCAGATCGCGGCAGCGCGGATCGGGCGGAAACAGCCGGTCGGGATCGAGCAGCGCCAAGATTTCCTCCCCGTCCGACCCCGTTCAGCTTCTGGCTTTTCATCGGACCCGATTAGTAATATGCTAGTATGCAGGTTGAGTCAACGGAGGACGGAATGGACGATGACGCCCCCCAGCCCGTGCCCGATCGGCCCGTGTTCGACAGGCTGGAGCCCGAGGCGCTGAACCGGCCTTCGGTCGCCGACATGGTCTTTGACGAATTGCACCGTCAGGTGCTGTCGCTTGATCTGGCGCCCGGCACCCGGCTGTCCGAGGTCGATGTCGCCCGCGCCATGGGGGTATCGCGCCAGCCAGTGCGCGACGCCTTCTACCGATTGTCGAAACTGGGCTTCCTGACGATCCGGCCACAGCGCGCCACCACCGTCTCGGCGATATCCGAACGCGCGGTGATGCAGGCCCGCTTCATCCGCTCGGCGATCGAGGCCGAGACCGTGCGCATTGCCTGCGCGGTGCTGACCGGGGACGACATCGCCGCCCTTGATGCGCTGCTGGAGCGCCAGCGCGCGGCGGTCGCGGCGCGCGATGCGCCGGGCTTCCACGCGCTTGACGACCAGTTTCACCGCGAGATCTGCGAACGCTCCGGCCACGGCTTCGCCTGGGAGATCATCCGCGAGAACAAGTCGCATATGGACCGGGTGCGGTTCCTGTCGCTGTCCTTCGCCAGCCAGGATGCCTTCGCCGACCATCTGGCGATCATGGCGACGCTGAAGGCGCGCGACGAGGCCGCGGCGATGGCGGCGATGCGGGCCCATCTGGCAAGGATCCAGGACCAGATCATCCGGATCCGCGCCGATCACCAGCAGTTCTTCGCCAGGGAGGCATGATGGCGCGCGACAGTTTTCTGGCGATCGGCGAATGCATGGTCGAAATGGCGCCCGAGGCCGATGGCCGCTATGTCATGGGCTTTGCCGGCGACACGCTGAACACCGCCTGGTATGCCCGCCGGCTTCTGCCCGCGACCGGGCCGGGCGGCTGGCGGGTCGGCTATCTGAGCGCGGTCGGGACCGATGCGATCTCAAACCGGATGCTGCGCTTCATCGAGGATGCCGGCATCGACACCGCCCATGTCGCACGGCGCGCCGACCGCAGCGTCGGGCTTTACCTGATCGAGCTTGACCGGGGCGAGCGCAGCTTTGCCTATTGGCGCGCCAATTCCGCGGCGCGGATGCTTGCCGAAGATGGCGCGGCGCTGGCGGCGGCGCTGGCCGGGGCGCGACTGGCCTATGTCTCGGGGATCACCCTGGCGATCCTGGCCGAGGCCGACCGGGCACGGTTGCTGGCGGCCCTGGCCGAGGCGCGGCGCGCCGGCTGCACCGTCGCCTTCGATCCGAACCTGCGGCCGCGACTCTGGCCCGACAGCGCCGCGATGTGCGCCGCGGTCAGCGCCGCGGCGGCCCATGCCGATATCGTCCTGCCGTCCTTCGAAGACGAGGCTGCGCATTTCGGCGATCCCGACCCCGAGGCGACGGCGCGGCGCTATGGCGCGGCCGGGGCGCGGCTGGTGGTGGTCAAGGACGGGCCGGGGACGATCACCACGCAGGCGGATGGCACCCTGGCGCGCCACCCGGCGGTGGCGGCGGCGAGCGTCGTCGATACCACCGCCGCCGGCGACAGTTTCAACGCGGGCTTTCTCGCGGCGCATCTCGGCGCGGCCAGCCTGGCCGAGGCGGTCGCCGCCGGCGCCGGCCTGGCGGCACGGGTGATCGGGCAGCGGGGCGCGCTGGTCGAGGCAGGCTGAGCCGCCGCCGGGCGACCTCTCGCGCGTCGGGGCATCGGCCGGCGCGCCGG
>PHEC01000132.1 GCA_002841115.1 Alphaproteobacteria bacterium HGW-Alphaproteobacteria-6
GGCGGCCTGCCGCGGCCGGGCCGGGCCGCGCCGGGGATGGGGCCGGGTCTGGGTCTGGTTCTGCTGGCCGGTCTGCTCCTTGCCGCGCCGGCGCCGGCGCGCGCGCAGGTGGCGGCCGACCCGGGCGCCCTTGATGCGCGCAACCCCGGCACCGAGGCGCGGCTGGTCGAGGCGGCGGGCCATGTCGTGCTGGCCCATGTGCTGAGCGGTGATGCCGCGGTCGACCGTCTTGCCGCGGCCGGGCTCCTGGGGCTGTCGCAGGTGCTTTACGCGCGTTCCTCGGTCGAGCCGGTCACCCCGATGGCGGTCGATCTGGAAACCGACGAACTGTCGGTCCTGACCTTTCTCTACTGGCCGGTGACGGCGACCGCGCCGGCGCCGTCACCGGCGGCCTATGCGCGGCTGAACCGCTATCTGCGCTCGGGCGGGATGATCCTCTTTGACACCCGCGACGCCGATATCGCCGGCTATGGTGCCGCCACCCCCGAGGGCCGCCGACTTCAGGCGCTGGCCGCCCCGCTCGAGATCCCGCCCTTGGAGCCGATGCCGCCCGATCATGTGCTGACCCGCAGCTTCTATCTGTTGCAGGATTTCCCCGGTCGCCATTCCGGCCGCGCGATCTGGGTCGAGGCTTCGCCCGACGATGCCGAGCAGGTCGAGGGCATGCCGTTTCGCAACCTCAACGACGGGGTGACACCGGTGGTGATCGGCGGCAATGACTGGGCCGCGGCCTGGGCGATCGACCGCGCCGGGCGGCCGATGGTGCCGATCGGGCGCGGCCTTGGCGGCGGCATGCAGCGCGAGATGGCCTACCGCTTCGGCGTCAACCTGATCATGCATGTGCTGACCGGCAACTACAAATCCGATCAGGTCCATGTGCCGGCGCTCCTGGAAAGGCTGGGGCAATGACCGGCGCCTTCGCGGGACATCTGGTCTTCGATCCGCTGCTGCCCTGGTCGCTGATCCGGGCGGCGGCGGTGCTGGCGGCGCTGTTCGCGGCGCTGGCGCTGTGGCGCGGGCTTTCGGGCTGGTGGCTGCGCGGGCTTGCCGCCGCGGCGCTGGTGCTGGCGATCGCCCAGCCCTCGCTGCAGACCGAGGATCGCCGCGCGCTCTCCGATATCGTCATCCTGGTGGTCGACGAAAGCGCCAGCCAGAAGATCGCCGGGCGCGCCGCCGACACCGCCGCCGCGGTGGCGCGGATCGAGGCCGAGGTCGCCGCCCTGCCGGCGACCGAACTGCGCATGGTCCGCCTCGGCGACGGCGCCGAGGATGCCGGCACGCTGGCGATGACCGCGCTGGCCGAGGCGCTGGCCGAAGAGCCGCGGGCGCGGATCGCCGGGGCGATCCTGATCAGCGACGGTCAGGTGCATGACCTCGGGCTTGCGCCCGACCTGCCGGCGCCCTTGAGCGTGCTCCTGACCGGGCGGCGCGACGACTGGGACCGCCGGCTGATGATCCGCACCGCCCCCGCCTTCGGCATCATCGGCGAGACGCTGAGCCTGACGCTGCGGGTCGAGGAACAGGGCCGGATGCCCGCCGATCTGGCCGGCCGCCCGGTCGGGCTGAGCATCGCCATCGACGGCGGCGCGCCGCAGGAGTATTCGGTGCCGGTCGGGCGCGATCTTGACCTGCCGCTGATCCTTGGCCATGGCGGCCAGAACGTGGTGCAGCTGACGATCGAGACCGCGGCGGGCGAGCTGACCGACCGCAACAATTCCGCCGTGGTGCAGATCAACGGCGTGCGCGACCGGCTGCGCGTGCTGCTGATCTCGGGCGAGCCGCATGCCGGCGAGCGGACCTGGCGCAACTTGCTGAAATCCGACAACGCCGTTGACCTGGTGCATTTCACCATCCTGCGCCCGCCCGACAAGCAGGACGGGGTGCCGGTCAGCGAGCTGTCGCTGATCGCCTTTCCGACCCGCGAGCTTTTCGTCGAGAAGATCAACGAATTCGACCTGATCATCTTCGACCGCTACCGGCTGCGCGGCATCCTGCCGCCGGCCTATCTCGACAATGTGCGCGACTATGTCCGGGCTGGCGGCGCGGTCCTGGTCGCGGCCGGGCCGGATTTCGCCTCGGTCGAAAGCCTCTATCACTCGGGGGTGGGTGACATCCTGCCGGCGCGGCCGACGGCGCGGATCGTCGACGGCGGCTTTGTGCCGCAGGTCTCGGCGCTGGGCCAGCGCCATCCGGTCACCGAAGGGCTCGACCGTTTCGCCGTCGATGGCGACGAGCCGGGCCCGCCGGGCGCGCCGGGCTGGGGCCGCTGGCTGCGCATCATCGAGCTTGCCGAGGCGCAGGGACAGGTGGTGATGGAGGGGCCCGATGCGCGCCCGCTGCTGATCCTCGACCGGGTCGGCGAGGGGCGCGTGGCGCTTCTGGCCTCGGATCAGGCCTGGCTCTGGGGCCGCGGTTTCGAAGGTGGCGGGCCGCAGCTGGAACTGTTGCGCCGGCTGGCGCACTGGATGATGAAGGAACCCGAGCTTGAGGAAGAGGCGCTGACCGCCACCACCGGCGACCAGCGGCTGACGATCACCCGCCGGTCGCTGTCGGATGGCGCCCGCGAGGTGACGGTGACCGCGCCGGACGGCAGCCAGAGCGTGCTGCCGTTGACCGAGACCGCGCCCGGCCGCTTCACCGCCACCATCGCCGGCCCCGATGTCGGGCTTTACCGGCTGGACGACGGCGAACAGCAGCGGGTGATCGCCCTCGGCCCCGCGGCGCCGCGCGAATTCGAGGAGACGATCGCGACCGAGGAACGGCTTTCCCCGGTGGTGACGCCGACCCGGGGCGGCTTTCACCGGATCGAGGACGGGCTGCCCGACCTGCGTCAGGTCCGCGCCGGCCGCCCCGCTTTCGGGCGCGGCTGGATCGGCATCACCCCGCGCGGCGCCTATCAGACCGCCGACATCCGCATCGCGCCCCTGCTGCCGCCGCTGGCCTTCGTGCTGATCGCGCTGGCGCTGATGCTGGCGGCCTGGCTGCGCGAGGGCCGGCGCTGAGGCCGAGCCCCTGCAAGGCAAAGGGCCCGCCGTGGGGCGGGCCCTGTCACAGGTGACGGTGCCTGGCCGTCAGACCGGAACATTGTCCCAAAGGTCGTCGATATCGGCCAGCGCGCGGCGATGCGCGACATGGCCGACGGCGCCGCGATCCTCGCCGCGAATGTCTCTGGGCAGCCGGTGACGCAGGCGGCCCTTCAGCTCTTCGGCGCGGGCGGGATTGGCAAGAATGTCATCCACGATGATGTCGATCTCATCACGGCGCGGCACATGGTTCATGGCATCCTCCCAGGGTTCTTGGCTTTCGGCAACGGGGACAGCATAGCACAACCTGCACGATTCTGGCCGCGGCATCTCGCCCGGACCGATCACGATCTGCCCTTGCGGCAAGGTCTTGCCGATGCCCGGCCGGTCGGCCCGCCTCAGCCAGCCCGATCAGCCCGGCAGGTCAATCCGGAACGTCGCCCCGGACCAGCCATCGACCAGGCAATGCGGCCGGATCAGCAGATGGTCGGTGCCGGCGGGAACGGCGATGCCGGACAGGCTGCGGGTAAAGGGCTGTTCGTCCTCGTGCGGGTGGACAAGTTCGCGGTAGCCCAGCCGGCTGCCGTCCGGGGCCAGCACCTCCCAGCCGTCGGCGTAATGGTCCCAGCCGGTATCGGGGTGGCGGATCGTCACGTCGACGCGCCAGCCCGCGGCCTGCGGCGTGGCTTCGGCGGCGACGACCTCCGGCACCTCGGCCCGTGCCGGCAGGCCGGTCGCCAGCGCCAGAAAGAGACCGGCAAGGGAAAGCGCCTGTATCATGGGTGCAGACTGCCATGAAATCCGCGACATTTCCATGACGCCGTTCAGCCCGGCAGGTTCTCGATCAGCGTCCGGCGCGAGCGCGAGGCGAATTCGCGCCGCCACAGCACCGCGACGGTGAGCAGCACCGCCGCCGTCAGCGCCGCCGCGCCGAGCAGCCAGGTCAGCGCGGCCAGCGCGAAATAGACCGAGCGCAGGCCGCGATTGAAGCTGCGTGCCGCGGCGATGTTGATCTCGGCCGCCTGCAGGGCGCGCGGCAGCGCCATCGGGTCGTCGGGCTGGTTCGGCACCGCCGCCATGACGATGGCGCAATAGCCGAACAGCCGGTTGGCCCAGACGAACTTCAGGAAGGCATTGGTCAGCAGCAGCAGCACCAGGAAGATCCGGACCTCCCAGACCACCACCGGCCCGGGGTCGAGGGAAAGATCCCCGGCCAGGGTCGCCAGCCGTTCGGCATTGCCGATCAGCGCCACCCCGCCGCCGATCGCGATCATTACCGCCGAGGCGAAGAAACTGGTGCCCTGGCGCAGGCTGTCGACGATCGCGGCGTCAAAAATGCGCGGCTGGCGGGTCAGGAACTGGCGCATCCATTCACGCCGGTAGGCCGCCATCAGCACCGCGACCGAGGGACGCGCTGCCGGCGGATTGTCGATGACCATCCCGAAGAGCAGCCAGCCGAGGACCAGCAGGCCGAGGGCGGCGCCGTCACCGGGGCTGAAATGGCTGAAATCGAACACATCGGTCATTGCGCGAGTCTAGACCAGCGCGGACATCGGGGAAATCCCCGCCTTGTGATGCGCAATCGGCCCGGGCAGGGGATTTGGGGTTGCGTATATCGCAAATTGGTTATAATTTCTTACCAGTTCAGGAGATGCGCAAGATGGAGATGCCCAGTCCGAGCGCCGCGATCCTGTCGCGGAAACCGGCCATCGTGGCGCGGCTGCGCCGGGTATTGCCGGCGGATTCGGTGATCGACGATAGCACCGAAACCCGCGCCTACGAATGCGATGCGCTCAGCGCCTATCGCTGCCCGCCGCTTGCGGCGATTCTGCCACGCTCGACCGCCGAGGTCGCGGCGGCGCTGAGGGTCTGCCACGAGGAGGGCGTGCCGGTGGTGCCGCGCGGTGCCGGCACCTCGCTGGCCGGCGGCGCGCTGCCGACCGCCGATTGCGTGATCCTCGGGCTGGCACGGATGACCGCGGTGCTCGAGGTCGATTACGCCGACCGGGTGATCCGGGTCGAGGCCGGGCGGACCAACCTGTCGGTGACCGCGGCGGTCGAGGGCGACGGCTTTTTCTATGCGCCCGATCCATCGAGCCAGTTGGCCTGCGCGATCGGCGGCAATATCGCGATGAACTCGGGCGGGGCGCATTGCCTGAAATACGGGGTGACGACCAACAACCTGCTGGGTGTCACCATGGTCATGATGGACGGCACGGTGATCGAGATCGGCGGGGCCCATGCCGATGCCGCCGGGCTTGACCTTCTGGGGGTGATCTGCGGCTCCGAGGGGCAGCTTGGCGTGGTGACCGAGGCGACCCTGCGGATCCTGCCCAGGCCCGAGGGCGCGCGCCCGGTGCTGATCGCCTTCGGGTCGAGCGAGGTCGCCGGGGCCTGTGTCGCCGACATCATCAAGGCCGGCGTGCTGCCGGTGGCGATCGAGTTCATGGACCGGCCCTGCATCCGCGCGACCGAGGATTTCGCCCATGCCGGCTATCCCGACTGCGAGGCTTTGCTGATCATCGAGGTCGAGGGCTCGGGCGCCGAGATCGACGAGCAGATCGGCCTGATCCGGCAGATCGCCGGGCGCCACGATCCGGCGGTCTTTCGCGAAAGCGGGTCCGAGGAAGAGGCGCGCAAGATCTGGCTGGGCCGCAAGGCGGCCTTTGGCGCGATGGGGCAGATCGCCGACTACATGTGTCTGGACGGCACGATCCCGGTCAGCTCGCTGCCCTTCGTGCTGCGCCGGATCGGCGAGATGAGCCGCGACTTCGGGCTTGGCGTCGCCAATGTCTTTCACGCCGGCGACGGCAACATGCATCCGCTGATCCTTTATGACGCCAACAAGCCCGGCGATCTGGAGCGCTGCGAGGCCTTCGGCGCCGAGATCCTGAAGCTTTGCGTTGCGGTCGGCGGTTGCCTGACCGGCGAGCACGGGGTCGGGATCGAGAAGCGCGATCTGATGGGGGTGCAGTATTCGGATGCCGACATGGAGGCGCAGATGCGCGTCAAGGACGTGTTCGATCCGAAATGGCTGCTGAACCCGGCAAAGGTGTTTCCGCTGGCGCTGAGCGCGGAGCGGCGCGCCGGGTGAGGGGGCCGAGGCGGGGGTTTTGCACCCCCGCACCCCCGCAGGGTATTTGCGCAACGAAGAAGGCAGGGCGGTGAGAGTAGCGTCTGAGGAAGAGCTTGCGGAGGCGATCCGGTCTGCGGCGGGTCCGTTGCGGATCCGCGGCGGCGGGACGCGGCCGGTCGGGCGGCCGCTGGCGGGCGAGGTCCTGGATCTGTCGGGGATGGCTGGCATCCGGCTTTACGAGCCCGGCGCGCTGACGCTGGTCGCCGGTGCCGGCACGCCGCTGGCCGAGGTCGAGGCGGTGCTGGCCGCCGAGGCGCAGCGGCTGGCCTTCGAGCCGGCCGACTGGCGCGGCCTGCTGGGGACCGAGGGCGGCTCGACACTGGGCGGGATCGTCGCCGCCAATGTCTCGGGCCCGCGCCGGGTGCAGGCGGGGGCCTGCCGCGATGCGCTGCTGGGGGTGCGGTTCGTCGACGGCACCGGGGCGCTGGTGAAGAACGGCGGCCGGGTGATGAAGAACGTCACCGGCTATGACCTGGTCAAGCTGATGGCGGGGTCCTGGGGCACGCTCGGGGTGATGAGCGAGGTGGCGCTGCGGCTGTTGCCGGCGCCGGCGGCGGTCGCGGTGCTGTGTCTGGGTGTCGAGGGTGCCGCGGCGGCGGGCGCGGCGATGACGGCGGCACTCGGCTCGCCGCATGACGTCACCGGCGCGGCCTGGCTGCCGGGGCAGGGGGGGCTGATCCGGGTCGAGGGCCTTGCGCAGTCGGTCACCTATCGGGCCGGGCGGCTTGGATCGCTTCTGGCCGGGCATGGGCCGCTGCAGGTCGAGCGCGACCCCGAGGCCTGTGCGGCGATCTGGCGGCGGGTGGCCGAGGTGGCGCCGTTCCATGGCCGGGCGGGCGATGTCTGGCGGATCTCGGCGCGGCCTTCGGTGGCGCCGGCGATCGTGGCGGCGCTGGGCGGCGAGGTCATGCTGGACTGGGGCGGCGGGCTGATCTGGGCCCTTCTGCCCGAGGGCAGCGACGCGCGGGCGCGGATCGCCCCGTTCCAGCCCGAGCCGCCGGCGCTGGCGGCCTTGTCTGCCGGCATCCGGGCGCGCTTTGATCCGCGCGGCATTCTCAATCCGGGGTTGATGGGCTGATGCAGACGCATTTCACCGAAGAGCAGTTGCGCGACCCCGGCACCCGGCGCGCCAATGCGATCCTGCGCTCTTGCGTCCATTGCGGCTTTTGCACCGCGACCTGCCCGACCTATCAGGTGCTTGGCGACGAGCTGGACAGCCCGCGCGGCCGCATCTACCTGATCAAGGAGATGCTGGAGAACGGCCGGCCGGCAGACGAGCGGACGGTCAGGCACATCGACCGCTGCCTGTCGTGCCTGGCCTGCATGACCACCTGCCCCTCGGGGGTGCATTACATGCATCTGGTCGACCATGCCCGCGCCCATATCGAGAAGACCTATCGGCGGCCCTGGCGGGATCGGGCGCTGCGCTGGGTTCTGGCGCAGGTGATCCCGCATCCCGGGCGCTTCCGCCTGGCGCTTGTGGGGGCGAAGATGGCGCGGCCCTTCGCGCGGCTCCTGCCCGACGCGCGGCTGCGGGCGATGGTGGCGATGGCGCCGCAGGTCATCCCGCCGGTCAGCCGCAACGATGCGCCGCAGGTCTTCGCCGCAGTGGGCGCGCGGCGGATGCGGGTGGCGCTGATGACCGGCTGTGCGCAAAAGGCACTGAACACCGACATCAACGACGCGACGATCCGGCTGCTCAGGCGGCTTGGTTGCGAGGTGGTGGTGGCCAAGGGGGCCGGCTGTTGCGGGGCGCTGACCCATCACATGGGGCGCGAGGCCGAGGCGCATCGCTCGGCCGCGGCGAATATCGCGGCCTGGATGGCCGAGCGGCGCGGCGGCGGGCTGGACGCGATCGTCATCAACACCAGTGGCTGCGGCACGACGGTGAAGGACTACGGCCACATGTTCGGCGCCACCGCCCTTGCCGCCGAGGCCGCCGAGGTCGCGGCGCTGGCCTGCGACGTGACCGAGCTTCTGGTCCGGCTCGAACCGCAGGCAATGGCGCCCGAGGCGCTGAAGGTGGCCTATCACGCGGCCTGTTCCTTGCAGCACGGCCAGAAGGTCACGGCGGCGCCGAAGGCGCTTCTGAAGGCGGCGGGCTTCGAGGTGGTGGAGCCGGTCGATGCGCATCTTTGCTGCGGCTCGGCCGGCACCTACAACCTCTTGCAGCCTGCGATCTCGGCCGAGTTGAAGCGGCGCAAGGTGGCGACGCTGGAGGCGCGGGCACCGCAGGTGATCGCGGCCGGCAACATCGGCTGCATGATGCAGATCGGCTCGGCGACCGGCATCCCGGTGGTTCATACCGTCGAACTGCTCGACTGGGCGACCGGCGGGCCGCGGCCGCGGGCGCTGGGCCCGGTGGCCGCTGGTCATAATCCTGCCCCATCGCCGGGCTAGGAGCGGATCCGCAAGGCAGGGCCGGCAGAAGGGACGACAGATGCGCATATGGATCGCCGCAGTATTGCTGATCGTGGTTCCATGGGTCGCGGTCGGCCAGGATGCGGCGCTGCGCAAGCTGGTCACCGCCAATGACACCCATGGCTGGGAGGCGGTGGGCCGGATCAACATCGGCGCCTCGGCCTTCTGCACCGGCACGCTGATCGCGCCGCAGATCGTGCTGACGGCGGCGCATTGCCTGTTCGACCAGCAGAGCGGCAAGGCCTTTGCGCCCGCGGATTTCGAGTTTCTCGCCGGCTGGCGCGGCGGCCGGGCGGCGGCTTACCGCAAGGTCCTGCGCGCGGTGACCCATCCCGACTACATCTACGAGGGGCGCGACCGGATGGACCGGGTGGCCTTCGACCTCGCCCTGCTGGAGCTTGATCAGCCGATCCGGCTTGCCTCGATTCCGCCTTTCGCCACCGGCGGCGACCCGGCGACCGGCACCCGGGTCGGGATCCTGTCCTATGCGCTGGACCGTGCCGACGCGCCCTCGCTTCAGGACAGCTGTCATGTTCTCGGCCGCCAGCCCGGGGTGCTGGTGCTGTCCTGTCTGGTCGATTTCGGCTCCTCCGGCGCGCCGGTCTTCACCATGCGCGACGGCCGGCCCGAGATCGTCTCGGTGATCTCGGCCAAGGCCGAGCTTGACCACGAACTGGTGGCGCTGGGCACCGCGATGGAGCAGCCGCTGAGCGAATTGCGTGCCGCCTTCGCGACCGGCACC
>PHEC01000133.1 GCA_002841115.1 Alphaproteobacteria bacterium HGW-Alphaproteobacteria-6
GCTGGAACGGATCGATGCCCTTGCGGCGCAAGAGCCGCACCGCCTCGAATTCGTCGCGCGCCCTCAGCCCGTGCTTCTGCGCCACCCGGCGGGCCATGCGCAACTGGCGCCCGGTCAAGCCCTCGGCGCGGATCGCCGCCATCTCGGCGCTGGCATCGGCCCGGTCGGGGTCGCGCAGGATGTCGGTCTCGGCGGTCGGGAAGGGCTCGTCGCCAAAGCCGTCATCGGCGGGGGCCGTGGCGGCGCCCGGCGACGCGGCGCCTTCCGGCCCGCGGCGGATGCGGAATTTCATCGCTTTAGGTGGCGTAGTCATAAAGCCGCTTGGCCTCTTCCAGGGTGTCGAACATGTGAAGCTGCCCGTCGCGCAGCACCGCGGCAGAGCGGCAGAACTTCTCCAGCGTCGAGGGTTGGTGCGACACGACGATCACGGTCGAGCTTTGCAGCCGGTCGCGCAGGATCGATCCGGCCTTGCGGTTGAACTCGACATCGGTGGTCGAGGGCATGCCCTCGTCGATCAGGTAGATATCGAATTCCATCGCCAGGAGCAGCGAAAAGGTGAAGCGCGCCTTCATGCCCTGGCTGTAGGTGCCGACCGGCATGTCGAAATATTCCGCGATGCCGCAGAGCCAGCGGCTGAACGCCTCGACATAGTCGGGGTCAAGCCCGTAGAGCCGGGCGATGTAGCGGGCATTCTCGCGCCCCGAATGCTTGGGCACCACGCCGCCCATGAAGCCGAGCGGGAAGGACACCCGGCAGGTCTTGCGCACCGTGCCTTCGTCGGGTTTTTCCAGCCCGGCCATCATGTTGATGATCGTGGTCTTGCCGGCGCCATTGGGCGCGAGGATGCCGAGCGAGCGGCCAAGCTCGACCCGGAACGAGGCGCGGTCAAGGATCACCTTGCGCGTCTTGCCGGTCCAGAAGGACTTGCTGACCGTGTCGAACTCCAGCATCCTGATGCCCCGGCGCCGCCCTGGCGCTGCCTCTGCCTCCCGCTGGTCCTTACGGGATTATCGTTAACAGGACCGATACGCGACCAATTCGCCGACATTATGGCGCAGTCCCGCCCGGTTCGGCAATCGCCGTGGCGGGGCCGGCGCCGGCCCGTCAGCCGGCGACCTTCTCGACCTGGAAAAGCTTGCCCGCGGCCAGTGACAGGATCGCCGCACCGAAGGACAAAAGCGCACCCATCTTGGCCGCGTCCTGCACCGGTCCGGCCGGAAAGGCGACCGAGGCGACAAACAGCGCCACCGTGAAGCCGATCGCGGCGACGCAGCCGATCACCACCAGGTCGGAGATGCGCATGCCTTGCGGCAGGCCAAGCCCCAGAACCCGCGCCGCGAACCAGCCAAACAGCAATATGCCCACCGGCTTGCCGATGATCAGCCCCGCCAACACCAGCCAGGTCGGCTCGGATATGGCGCTGAACTCGACCCCGGCATTGAGCAGGCCGAAGAAGAACAGCACGACCTCGACCGGCAGTTTCAGCCGATGCTCGATCCAGTTCAGAAGATCGGTCAGATATTGCTCGGCCTCGGCGAAGATGCCGAAGGCACGGTCGGCGTGCGGGATCGTCGGCACGATCGGCAACAGGCCGAGGGCCGGGTGGATGCCGGCCTCCTGAAAGCCGAACCAGCTGAGGCAGCCGGCAATGAGATAGGGCCAGAACGACAGCTTCATGCGCACCCAGGTCGAGACCGGGCGCAACTGGTTGCCGCGGTCAAGCTTGCGCGGCAGCCAGTTGAACAGCACGAAGACCCCGATCGCCGCAGCAAGCGACAGCAGAAGCCAGGCCGGCGCCAGCGTGCCGGTCGGATAGAACACCGCCAGGATGATCAGCCCGCCGGCATCATCGGCGATCGCCAGCAGCAGCAGGAAGCGGATCGCCGGATGGCCGGCGCCGAAGACCATGCGCCCGACCAGGTAGGAAAAGGCGATGTCGGTCGCGGTCGGGATCGCCCAGCCGCGGCTGACCGTCTCGTAGACGCCAAGAACCGCGGCCAGACCGAGATAGACCGCGATCGGCCCGATCATCCCGCCGGCGGTGGCAACCAGCGGGGTCAGCGCCTTTGATCCGCGCAGGCTGCCGTTTTCCAGGATCACCGCCTCCCAGACCTCTTTGGCGGCGATCGCGAAGAAGAAGGCCATCAGCACGTCATTGACCAGGAAATGCAGGGTCAGGGTGCGGGTGATGCCGCCGCCCTCGGCCTCGGCCTGACCGATCAGGAAATCGTCGACCAGCACGAGATGGACAAAGTGGTGATAGCTGTCGGGCGACAGGTTGGCCCAGACCAGTGCGATCGCCGCGCCGGCGATCAGCAGGAGCGAGTAGTTGGTGACGTAGTTCCAGACCCGATACATCGCTGCCCCCCCGCTTCATGGCGTGCTCTGCGCCCGTTGGTTTTTGGATAGTGGAATCTGCCTGGCGCGGCAACCCGGCGGTGGCAGTGATTGCCGGACCATCCGCCGCGCTCTGGCAGGCTGCTGAAAAGGCGTTCGGGCAGTGTCCGGCGGGGAAACTTTTCCTGCCCCGCCATATGATCCCGGCACCGGGGGACGCGCCCGACCCTGGGTGGGCGCTTTGGCACGCCGGGGCTACGGTGCTTTATCGCAGCCAGACCATTCCGACGGTTGAGCAATTTGCGACAGTGCCCTGCGCCCTCCCGGGGGGAGGGTCGGGCGCGTCCCGGGCTGGTCGCCCGGGCCAGAGAATGTGGGAAGCGTGGCGAGGAACGGTTTTCCGATCTGGTGGTCGAAAACGGCTGGAGGTGTGACTTTTTCAGCAGTCTGCTAGGATCGCGCCATGTCCGCCGCACCGCCCGGAAGCGATCCCGCCGCCGCCGCCCTGATCGGGGCGCTGGCCGCCTGCCGGCTTTGCGCGGCGGATTTCGCGCGCAGCGCGAGCCGGCATCAGCCGCGCCCGGTCGTCTGGTTTTCCCCCGGCGCGCGCGTGCTGATCGCCGGGCAGGCGCCGGGGGTGCGGGTCCATGCCTCGGGCCGGCCCTTCACCGATCCTTCCGGGGACCGCCTGCGCGACTGGCTCGGGCTGGAACCGGCGGCCTTTTATGACCGCGCCCGCATCGCCATCGTGCCGATGGCCTTCTGCTTTCCCGGCGATGACGGCAAGGGCGGCGACCTGCCACCGCCGCGGCGCTGTGCCGAGCACTGGCGGGCACCAGTGATGGCCACCCTGCCGGCGGTGCGGCTGACCTTTCTGGTCGGCGCTCATGCCCAGCGCTGGCACCTCGGGGTGGCGGCGACGACGGGCGGGGTCACCGCCACCGTGGCGCGCTGGCGCGACCATGCGCCGCGCATTTTTGTCTTGCCGCACCCTTCCTGGCGCAATAGCGGCTGGCTGAAGCGCAATCCGTGGTTCGCGGACGACCTGCTGCCGGCCGCAAGGGCCGCGCTGGACGAGGTGATGGCAGATGGCTGAGACGACGGTTCTCGACTTCGCCCATGCGGCGATGACGGCGGCGCCGGACGATGGCGCGGCGCGTCTGCGCTTCTACCACCGGCTGGCCGACAGCGAATTGCTGCTGTTGCTGGAAGGCGACCCGCAGGGCGACGCCATCACCCCGGCGATCTTCACGCTCGAGGCCGGGCGCTTCGTCATGGCCTTCGACCGCGACGACCGGCTGGCGGCCTTCTGCGACGCGCCCGCGCCCTATGCGGCGCTGCCCGGCCGGGTGATCGCCGCCGAACTGGCCGGGCAGGGGCTGGGTCTTGGCCTCAACCTCGGGGTGGCGCCCTCGGCCATCCTGCTGCCGGCCGAAGCGGTCGACTGGCTGGCCGGCACGCTGACCCAGGGGCCGACACCGGATGATGCGCGCCCGACCGGTTTCGCGCCGCCCGAGGGGCTGGCGCCGGGGCTGATGCAGGCGCTGGCCGATGCGCTTGCCCCCTTCGGCGGGCTGGCGCGG
The DNA here is from genome assembly GCA_002841115.1 of Alphaproteobacteria bacterium HGW-Alphaproteobacteria-6. Classification (GTDB taxonomy): domain Bacteria; phylum Pseudomonadota; class Alphaproteobacteria; order Rhodobacterales; family Rhodobacteraceae; genus Albidovulum. The sequence continues at coordinate 3,921 of PHEC01000133.1, forward strand.
CGTGCGCATCTGGCACGGGCGCGCTATGACGGCGGGCGAGAGGGCCACCTTCTGGCGATCGAGGCCGCCCGCCCCGGCGCCGAGGAGGCGCTGGCGCGCGCGGTCCATGAGGCGCTGGTCTTTTCCGGCGCCGGGGATGAGATCATCGACGTGACCTTCGTGGCGAAGGGTGACGCGGCGCTGGCGGCGCTGGCCGGGGTGGCGCTGGTCCTCGACCTGCCCGAACCCGAACCCGAACCCGAACCCGAACCCGCGGCGCCCGCAGCCCCCGGCATGGACCCCGCGCGCCCGCCCCGATTGCGCTGACCCCGCCTGCGCTGAACCGCTTGCGCTGAGCCGGCCCGCGCTGACCCCGATTGTGCTGAACGCTTGCGCTGAACCGCCTCAGTAGCCGCGGGCGCGGTCGACGAGGTGCAGGAACGGCTCGCCGGCCTCGCCGCGGCGGATGTTCTCGGCGACGACGCCGGCGGCGCTGTCGGTGCGGGTGTCAGCGGCGACATGCGGGGTGACGGTGACCCGCGGATGGGCCCAGAACGGGTGACCGGGCGGCAAGGGCTCGGTGCGGAAGACATCGAGCGTGGCATGACCGATCCGGCCGCTGTCCAGCGCCGCCAGCAGGGCGGCATCGTCGATCAGCGCGCCGCGGCCGGGGTTGATGATCACCGCGCCCCGCGGCAGAAGCGCCAGCCTTGCGGCATCGAGGATATTCGCGGTTTCCGCCGTCAGGGGCAGAAGCAGGACCACGACCCCGGCCCGCGCCAGCACCTCGGCCAGCCCGTCTGCCCCCGAATGGCAGGCAATCCCGGCCACCTCGCGCGGGCTGCGCGACCAGCCCATGACCGGAAAGTTGAGGGCCGCCAGCGCCTGCCCGCAGGCCCGGCCCAACGCGCCCAGCCCGAGGATCGCCACCGGGCGTTCACGCGCCAGCGGCGGCTTCACGTCATTGCGCCAGACCCCGTCCTGGCCATGGATATGGGCATCGATGCCGAGGTGATGGCGCAGCACATGGCCGGTGACATATTCGACCATGCCTTCGGTCAGCGCCGGATCGACCATCCGCGCCAGGGGCTGGGTCAGGCCGGGCAGGCTCACCACCTTCTCGACCCCGGCCCAGAGGTTGAGGACCGCGCGGGCGCGGGTGAACGGCGAAAAATCGGTGATGATGCCGCCCGGCGCGAAGACGATGTAATCGACAAGGGCAGGATCGGGCGCGCTGTCGGACAGGACCGCATCGATCCCGGCCCTTTCCAGCGCCGCCGCAAGGGGGGCGCGGTAGTCCTGCCAGAGCGCCGCGCCGGCGGCAAAGAACACGGTCACCGCCATGCGCCTACCTCGGCCTGTGGATATGCGCGCTCTGCACAAGGCCGAAGGCGCCGAGAAGGATGATCATCGCGGTGCCACCATAGGACACCAGCGGCAGCGGCACGCCGACGACCGGCATCAGGCCGGTGATCATCGCCATGTTGACCGCGAAGAACAGAAAGAAGGTCGCCGCCACGCCATAGGTCAGAAGTGCCGAATAACGGTCGCGGTTGGCCATCGCCGAGGCGAAGCAGAAGAACAGGATCAGCGCATAGAGCGACAGTAGCGAGATCGCCCCGACAAAGCCGAATTCCTCGGCCAGGGTGGTGAAGATGAAATCGGTGTGCTTTTCGGGCAGGAAGTTCAGCCGCGACTGGGTGCCCTGCATGAAGCCCTTGCCACCCCAGCCGCCCGAGCCGAGTGCGATCTGCGCCTGGCTGATGTTGTAGCCGGCACCCAGGGGATCCGAGCCGGGATCAAGGAAGGTGTCGATGCGGCGGAACTGGTAATCCTCGATCAGCTGCCAGTCGGTGCCGCGGCTTTCCAGCACACCGAAGACCAGCCCCGCCACCAGCGCGATCACCGTGCCGAAATACCACCAGCTGACCCCGGCGATGAACATCACGATGCCGCCGCCGGCGACCAGCAGGATCGCGGTGCCGAGGTCGGGCTGTTTCAGCACCAGGAAGGTCGGCACCAGGATCAGCAGCAGCGGGATCAGCACCCACAAGGGCCGCGAGGTGCGGCGGATGTCGAGCCAGTCGTAATAGGCCGCCAGCATCATCACCAGCCCCACCTTCATCAGTTCGGATGGCTGCAACCGGACCGGGCCGATGTCCAGCCAGCGCTGCGCGCCCTTGCCCTCTTCGCCGAAAAGCGCCACCGCAGCCAGAAGCGCCAGCGCGCCGAGATAGGCCAGCGCCGAAACGTTGCGCCAGAACCAGATCGGCACGAAGCCGATCATCAGCATCCCGACAATGCCGACGGCGAAACGTTTCATCTGCGGTTCCGCCCAGACCCCGATCCGCCCGCCGGCGACCGAATAGAGCATCAGGAAGCCGACCGCGGCGACCGCGGTCAGAAGCACGATCAGCGGCCAGTTGACGTAGAGGACCTTGCGCAGCCCGGCCGGCACCGTCTTGACGTTGTATTCAAGATAGCTCATGCGCGCGACTTGCCCCCGCCCGGCGGCTCGGGCGGCAACAGCGGCAGCGCCCGGCGCTCGGCCTCGATCCGGTTGCGCTGGCTTTCGGGGTAGGCCTCGATCGGCGGCAGCCCGCCGGCCAGCGCCTGAAGCATGATGTCGCGGGCGACCGGGCCGGCGGCGGTCGAGCCGCCGCCGCCATGCTCGACCACCACCGACACGGCGATGCGCGGCGCCTCGGCCGGGGCATAGCAGACGAACAGCGCGTGATCGCGCCGCTCCCAGGGCAGCTGTTCGTTCCGGGTGACGCCGCGGGCGCGTTCGGCGGCAGAGATGTTGCGCACCTGGCTGGTGCCGGTCTTGGCGGCCATGCGCATGGTCTCGTCGACCACGCGCGAGGAATAGGCGGTGCCGCGCTGGCTGTTCGAGACCTGGATCATGCCGCGGCGCACCGCGCGCAGATGGTCCTCGTTCAGCCCCAGGGACGGCGGCGGCGCGGCCGCCACCTCGGCGCCGCCGATGGCGCGGATCAGCCGCGGCTCGACCGCGAGGCCGGTGGCGATGCGCGCGCTCATCACCGCCAGTTGCAGCGGCGAGGCCAGCACGAAGCCCTGGCCGATGCCGGCGTTCAGCGTATCGCCGACCAGCCAGCCCTTGCCGTATTTGCGCTGCTTCCAGTCGCGGTCCGGCGCCAGCCCTTCGGAGACCGCCGACATCGGCAGATCGAAGCGCATGCCGATCCCGAGCCGCCGCGCCATCGCCGAGACCCGGTCGATGCCGGTGCGCTGGGCGATCTCGTAGTAATAGACATCGCAGGACTGCTCGAGGCTGCGGGTCATGTCCATGTGGCCATGGCCGCCGCTTTTCCAGCAGTGAAAGCGGCGGTTGCCCAGTTCGGTGAAGCCGCGGCAATAGACGGTTTCGTCGGCACGGATGACACCGGCCTCGAGGGCGGCCAGCGCCACCACCATCTTGAAGGTCGATCCCGGCGGATAGGCGCCCTGCACCGACTTGTCGGCCAGCGGGCGGTGGTCATGTTCGGTCAGCGCGCGGTATTCCGGCCCCGAGATGCCGCGCACGAACATGTTCGGATCGAAACTCGGCGCCGAATTGATCGCCAGGATATCGCCGCTGGTGACATCGATCACCACCGCGGCGGCACTGTCCGCGCCGAGCCGGGCCTGGACATAGTTCTGCAAGCGGTGGTCAAGCGTGGTCTGGATCACCGCGCCCGGCTCGCCGTCCTTGCGGTCCAACTCGCGCATCACCCGGCCGGTGGCATTGACCTCGATCCGTCTGGTGCCGGCGCGGCCGCGCAGTTCCGCCTCGAGCCGCGCCTCGGCGCCGACCTTGCCGATCTGAAAGCGCGGGATCTGCAGCAGCGGATCGGGATCGTCCAGCTTCGACAGGTCATAGTCGCTGACCGGACCGACATAGCCCAGCACATGCGCCAGATCGGCGCCGAGCGGATAGGCCCGGCTGAGGCCGACCTCGGTGGTGATGCCGGGCAGGGCCGGGGCATTGACCGCGACGGCACTGAAATCGGCCCAGCTGATCCGGTCGGCGACGGTGATCGGCAGGGTCGGGCTGCGCCGGGCGATCTCGCGCCGGGTCCGCTCCAGGTCCTCGGGCGTCAGCGGCAGCAGCCGCGCAAGCCGGGACAGCACCGCCTCGACATCGCCGGCATCCTCGGCGGTGATGGTGATGCGGTAGTTCTGCTCGTTGCCGGCCAGAAGCGCGCCGTTGCGGTCAAGGATCAGGCCGCGGGCCGGCGGCAGAAGCCGGATCTTGATGCTGTTCTCGTCGGCCAGAAGGCGGAACTGATCGGCCTGATCGACCTGAAGATGGCGCATCCGCAGCGCCAGGACCGCCATCGCCGCCGCCTGCGCCCCGCCCAGCACCATCGCCCGCCGGCCAATCCGGCGCGCGCTTTCCTGGGCATCGCGGGGGCTGCGTCTCATAGCCGGTGGCCCAGTGCATCGACCTCGCCCGGCGCGACCCTGCGCAGCCCGAAAGCATGGTGCGAGACCAGAACCACCAGCGGATAGGCCATGATCGTCACGAGGGCGCGGATCAGAACCGGGCCGGGCCGGGCCTGCGGCACGGCGAACAGCGCCAGCACCGCCTGATGGGCCAGCGCCATGGCGATGACCAGCGCCGCGGCCAGCAGCCATTCCAGCAAGAACGGCAGGTCGCGCAGCACCGCCTTGCGCGAGCGCAGGAATTCGGTGGCGCCAAGAACGATCAGCGGCCAGAGGCCGGGCGCCCGCATGCTCAGCATATCCTCGACCAGCACCACGCCGGCAACGATCAGCGCCGGGGTATAGTCGGGCCGGCGCAGCACCCAGGCCAGGGTCAGGCACAGGATCAGGTCCGGCCCCGGCACGCGCGGCGGCATCGCCGTCAGGGGCAGCATGCGCACGAAGAGGACCAGCACGGCCAGGGCCACGAAGAGGGCGCGATGAAACAGCCGGTCGGCGCGGATCGGGTCAACCATCGCCGGCCTCCTCTGCGGTCCCGGCCGCCAGGGGGGCGCCATCCGCCGCCGGATCGTCCGGCCCCGGCCCGCCCGGCGGCGCGATCAGCCCGCCGGCGCCGCTGATCGGTTCGGCGGCATGGCTTCTGAGCACGCGCAGGAATTCCAGCCGCTGGTAATCCGCCGCCAGCCGCACCCTGATCCGGCCATCGCCACCCTGCGCCACCTGCCCGACCAGAAGCCCGGCCGGAAACACCCCGCCGTCACCGGACGAGATCACCCGGTCGCCGGGGCGCACCTGTTCGGGGGTTTCGAGAAACTCGACCGGCGGGGCAGCGGAATTGTCGCCGACCAGCATCGCCTTCTGGCCCGACGGCTC
>PHEC01000134.1 GCA_002841115.1 Alphaproteobacteria bacterium HGW-Alphaproteobacteria-6
TGTGCATCCATGCACGCGCGGCACTTGCACATCCTTGTGCGGCGTAGCGGTGGAGCCGACAAAGGTAATGCCGGACGCTTGCACCAGCGTCGCAAGTACTGTCGCCCACAGGGTGGGCTCCTACAGGTGAGCGCTACCGCTTGTTTGTAGGAGCTCACCCTGTGAGCGACCGATGTCCCGACCGAACGTAGCGAAGGCATAGGCCGCGCAGCGGCCGCTGCTGCGAAGCAGCTGAATCCCGAGTCCCGAGTCGTAGGTCGGCTCAAGCCGCGTAGCGGTGGAGCCGACAAAGGTAATGCCGGACGCTTGCACCAGCGTCGCAAGTACCCGTCGGATCCGCGCCCAGGGCGCTAGATCCGACCTACGCAAGCCTCGCAAGCTTGCCATCCCGAGTCCCGGCTTCACAGCCCTAACCGGCCCGCAGGGCATTGCCCGGCGGCGTGGTCAGGATCCGGCGCGTGCCCAGCCAGCCGGCGCTCATCGCCAGCAACACGCCGAAGCCGCCGCCGGCAAGCAAGGTGCCCCATGGCAGCGCCAGGCGCATGCCGAAACTGCGCTCGGCCAGCACGCTGCCGGTGATCGCGGCGGCGACGATCGCCATCGCTGCCGCCATCGAACCGAGCGCGGCAAACTCGATCAGTACCGCCGCGCGCAATTGCTTGCGGCCGGCGCCGAGGGTACGTAGCACCGCGCTTTCGAACCGGCGTTCGCTGGCGGTGGCCTGCAACGCCGCCAGCAACACCAGCACGCCGGCAGCGAGACTGAAACCGAGCACCAGTTGCACTGCCTGGCTGACGCGGTCGATCACCTCGCGCACGCGCTCGAGAACGGCATCGACGTCGAGCATCGAGATGTTGGGGAATCGGCGGCTGATTTGCGCCAATGCCGCGCTTTGGCCGGGCGGTAGGTAAAAGCTGGAAATCAGGCTGTGCGGTGCATCGGCCATGGCACCGGCATTGAGCAGAACGAAAAAGTTGACCCGGAACGAATCCCAGTCCGCAGCGCGGATGTTGCTGACCGTGACTTCCAGCTCGCGCTCGCCGATGCGCAGGGTGATGCGATCGCCGAGCGCCAGACCGAAGCGTTGTGCCCAGCCATCCTCGATCGACACTTCGGCGGCGTTGCTGTCCGCAGCCCAATACTGACCGCTGACCAGGGTGTTGGCGGGAGGAAAATCGCGACGCCAGCTCATGTTCAACGGCCGATCCGCGTCGTCGCGTGCGCGCCCCCCGTTACTTGCGCGATCATCCGCGTTGCGATCCTCGTCGCGCCAGCCGTCGCGGCGTGCGGGAGCCTGACCGTTGATCGCAACCAGCCGGCCGGTGGCGAACGGTTCCAGCGTCGGGTCGGCAACGCCGAGCTCGTGCAGCGTGGCGAGCACGGCGTCGCGCTGCGTTTCCTGCACGTTGAGCAGGAAATAATTCGGCGTGTCGCGCGGCATGTTCGCGCGCCATTGCGCCAGCAACTCCGGGCCGATCGCGGCAAGCAGCAGCAGCGCGCACAGCGACAAAGCCAAGCCGACCAGTTGCGCCACGCTCAGCGCGCGGCGGCGTGCCAATGCCGCCAGCCCCAACCGCCACGGTCCGCGCAGGCGCGGTTGCAGCAGGCGCAGCACGCGCAACAGCAGCAGGCCGATCAGCACCGCTGCCACGGCCAGCGCGCCGAGGCCGCCGAGCACGATGGCGCTGAGTTCAACATCCTGGGTCGCCAACAGCACCAGCAGCACCGCAGCGGCCAGGCCGGCAACGTAGACCAGCGCCGAGATCGGCGGCAAGGCGGCGAAACTGCGATTGAGCACGCGCATCGGCGGCACGCCGCGCAGGCGCAGCAGCGGCGGCAGACCGAAGCCGAGCAGCAGCACGATGCCGATGGCAACGCCGGCCAATGCCGGTTGTGCCTGCGGAAGCGGCAGCCGGCCCGGAATCAGGCTGCCCAGCGCTTCCACCAGACCGGCTTGCGCGAGCAGGCCAAGACCGACACCGAGCACGCAGGCCGGGATCGCCAACAGCAGCAGTTGCAGGCACAACGCCGCCAGGATGCGCGGTTGCGAGGCGCCGAGACAACGCAGGATCGCCACCGTATCGACCCGTTGCAGGGCAAAGCGATTCGCGGCCAGCGCGGTGGCCACGCCGGCCAGCAACACCGCCAGCAAGGCAGCCAACGCCAGGAAACGCTGCGCGCGCTCGAACGCGGTGCGCACTGCCTGCTGCGTGCTTTGCACGCTGATCGGGCGCAGTCCTTTGCCAAGCCCCTGTTCGCTTACGCTGTCGCGAAAACGGGCGATCTGCGCTGGGTTGCCGGCGACCATCAAACGGTGCTGGGCGCGACTGCCCGGCCCGAGCAGGCCGGCATCGTGCACATCGGCAAGATTGACCAGCAGACGCGGCGCCAACTGGAACAGATCGCCGCTGCTGTCGGGTTCGGCGTGCAGCCGGCGACTGACCAGCACGCTGCCGTTGCCGAATTCGATCCGCGCGCCGGGGGCAATGCCCAACGCATCGAGCAAGCGCGCGTCGGCGTAGGCTTCGCCCGGTGGCGGCGCTGGTGTCGCCTGCGCAGCCAGCCCGGCGATGTCGGTAGTGGTGCTCAGCTCGCCGCGTAGCGGGTAAGCGGCATCCACCGCCTTGATGTCGGCCAACTGGCTGGCATCGCCATGAAACACCACCGAGGGAAACGTGATCATGCGCGCCACCGCGAGCTGCTGCGCTTGGGCTGTGGCGGCGATGGCGGGATCGATCGGTTGCCGCGAGGCGAAGCCGAAATCGCTGGCCACCTTCTGCACCGCCTCAAGCCCGACCGCCTGGCTCAGCCGCACCGTCGCGGTATTGACCGAATGGACCAGCGCATCGGTCAGGGTGATCATGCCGCGGTATTCGGGCGTGTAGTTCTTCGGCGACCAGTTGCCCGAACCCTTGACGTAAAGCGTCAGCGGCGCGTCCTCGATCACCGAGTTCATCGTGTAGCCAAGATCGAGTGCGGCGGCATAGACGAAGGGCTTGAAGGCCGATCCGGTCTGGCGCAGGGCCTGGGTGGCGCGGTTGAAGGCGCCCGACACCTGGGTCTTGCGGCCGCCGACCATGGCGCGCACCGCGCCATCGGCCGACATCACCACGATCGCCGCCTGGGCCTTTGATCCGTCCTTCAGCTTCTCGGCGAAGACCTCGGCCAGCGCCGCCTCGGCCTTCTTCTGGATGTCCTGGTCCAGGGTGGTGCGGATGATCACATCCTCGGTGGTGTCGCCGGTCAGGAAATCGGGGCCCGATTCCATCACCCAGTCGGCGAAATAGCCGCCCGCCCGCGCCTCGGCCGCCTGCGACAGCCGGGCCGGGCGGGCCCGGGCATCGCCATACTGCGCCTCGGTCAGATAGCCCTGCTCGCGCATCAGCGACAGGATCACCGCGGCACGGTCCTGGGCGCGCGACAGATCATTGGTGGGCGCATAATAGGACGGCGCCTTCAGAAGGCCGGCCAGCATCGCCGCCTCGGCCGGGCCGACCTGGTTGGCCGACTTGCCGAAATAGCGCTGGCTTGCGGCCTCGAAGCCGCGTGCGCCGGCGCCGAGATAGGCGCGGTTGAGGTAGAGCGACAGCACCTTGTCCTTGCCGTATTTCGCCTCGAGCGCGAAGGCGAAGGGCACTTCCTTGACCTTGCGCCAGATCCCGCCGCGGCGGCAGTCGGCCTCGTAGTCGGCCTCGGATTTCCAGGCCTTCGGGTCATAGGCGGTGCCGAGGCACAGAAGTTTCGCCAATTGCTGGGTGATGGTCGAGCCGCCGTTGCCGTCAAGCGGCCCGCGCCCCTCGGCGAGGTTGATGCGCACCGCGCCGGCGATGCCGCGCGGGCTGACCCCGAAATGGCGGTAAAAGCGCTTGTCCTCGGTGGCGATCACCGCGTTCTTCAGATGCGGCGAGACGGTGTCGCCGGTGATCTGGCCGCCGAAGGTCTCGCCGCGCCAGGCAAAGACCCGGCCATCCTGGTCAAGCATGGTGACCGAACCACGGCTGCGCGCGTCGACCAGCGCCTCGAAGGACGGCAACTGGGCGTAGAAGTAGAAGGTGGCAAGGCCGAGGACCATCGCGAAAAGCGCGCCGACACGCCAGCCGATGCCCCACAGAAGCCGCGTCACCAGACGCAGGAAGGCCCGCAGCAGCCGCACCGGCCAGGGCGCGCGGCGGGCCGTCTTGCGCGCGGGCCTGCGCGCCGGCTTTGCCGGTTTCGCCGGCTTGCTGCCCGATCCGGGCGCATGGCGCCTGTCGGCGACCAGAGGGGGTCTTTTCCCGTTCGTTCCGCGCATGGTGCCTTGCCTGTCTCTTGTCCGGTCCCGGGCCCGTTGCCGGCGCCGGCCGTCGTCTTTTGCGCCGACCATACAACGCCCGCCCGGGAAAGTGGAGATGCCCGGGCATCACGATTCGCTTCTCCGGGTGATCAAAAAATAGGCGAAATGCCTAATATGGGCAAAAAACAGGCATAAAGTCGCTTTCGTCTGGCGCCGCTCCCGCCCGGCGGCTTGCATTGCTGCGATGCAGCGTCTCCCGTCAATCCAGCGCCCCCTTTGTCCGGGGCCGGCGAAGCAGTCGAGGAGACGGACGTGAAACTGATCATCGCGGCGATAAAGCCGTTCAAGCTCGAAGAGGTGCGCGAGGCGCTGACCGCGATCGGCGTGCGCGGGATGATGGTCTCCGAGGTCAAGGGTTTTGGCAGCCAGTCGGGCCATACCGAGATCTACCGGGGCGCCGAATACGCGGTGAACTTCGTGCCGAAGATCAAGCTTGAGGTCGCGGTCGGCGATGCGATCGCCGACGAGGTGGTCGAGACGATCGGGCGCACCGCGCGCACCGGCAAGATCGGCGACGGCAAGATCTTCGTGCTCGATGTCGAGAGCGTCTTGCGGGTGCGCACCGGCGAGACCGGCGAGACAGCACTTTAGGCCGCGATGCGGCGCCAACGGGGCCGGGTTCGCCAAAGCGCCGACCGGCCGGGACATTCTGGGGAAAAGTGGAACAGGACATGCGGAAATATCTGACGGTTTGCGGGCTTGCGGCGGCGCTGGGCGCGCTGGCACTGCCCGTGCTGGCGCAAGAGGCGGTGGCAGAGGCGGCCGAGGTGGTGCCGGTGATGGACAAGGGCGATGTCGCCTGGATGATGGTCTCGACCCTGCTGGTCCTGTTCATGATCCTGCCCGGCCTGGCGCTGTTCTACGGCGGGCTGGTGCGCAGCAAGAACATGCTGTCGGTCTTGATGCAGTGCACGATGATCACCGCCCTGGTGATGGTGATCTGGGTGGTCTGGGGCTATTCGATGGCCTTCGGCGGCGGCACCGGCGCCTTCTGGGGCGGGCTGGGCAAGATGTTCCTGGCCGGGGTCACGCCCGACAGCATGGCCGCGACCTTCACCGAAGGCGTGGTGATCCCGGAATATGTCTTCATCGCCTTCCAGATGACCTTCGCCGCGATCACCCCGGCGCTGATCGTCGGCGCCTTCGCCGAACGGGTTAAGTTCGGCGCGGTGATGCTGTTCACCGCGCTCTGGGTGACGGTGGTCTATTTCCCGGTCGCCCACATGGTCTGGGACGCCTCTGGGCTGATCTTCAAGATGGGGGCGCTCGATTTCGCCGGCGGCACGGTGGTGCATATCAATGCCGGTATCGCAGCACTGATCGGGTCCTTGATGATCGGCCCGCGGATTGGCCTCGGCAAGGATATGATGGCGCCCCATTCGATGACGCTGACCCTGGTCGGGGCGGGGATCCTCTGGGTCGGCTGGTTCGGCTTCAACGCCGGATCCAACCTCGAGGCCAATGGCGGCGCGACGCTGGCGATGATCAACACCTTCACCGCGACGGCGGGCGCGATCCTGGCCTGGTCGGGGCTCGAGGCGGTGCTGCGCGGCAAGGCCTCGATGCTGGGTGCTGCCTCGGGTCTGGTCGCGGGTCTGGTCGCGGTGACGCCGGCGGCCGGCACCGTCGGCCCGGTCGGCGCGATCGCCCTGGGTGCGATCGCCGCGGCGGGCTGCTATTTCTTCGTGGCGGTGGTCAAGAACAGGTTCGGCTATGACGACAGCCTCGATGTCTTCGGCATCCACGGCATCGGCGGGATCATCGGCGCGATCGGCACCGGCATCTTCACCGCGCCCGGCCTCGGCGGCACCGGCGCCGGGGATTTCTCGATCGCGGCGCAGGTGATGGTGCAGATCAAGGCGGTCGGGATCACCGTTCTGTGGTGCGCGATCGGCTCGGCGGTGATCTACAAGGTCGTCGATCTGACGATCGGCCTCAGGGTCGATACCGATGCCGAGCGTCAGGGTCTTGACCTGACCGCGCATGGCGAAAGTGCCTATCACGCCTGAGCGGCCGAGAGGACCGGACGGCCGGGGGCGGTGCGGGGGCGCCGCCCCCTCAGACTGCCGACAATGGAATAAGGGCAGTGCCTGGCCGGGACACTGCTCCTGTCCTGCCCTCGGATCCCGGCGAACAGGGCCGCGCCCTACCCTGGGTGGGCGCCTTGTGACGCTGGGGCTGCGGTGCTTTATGGTAGCCAAATCACTCAGATCATTGCGCAATTTGCGACATTGCCATGCGCCCTCCCGCCGGGAGGGTCGGGCGCGGCCCGGGCTGGTCGCCCGGGCCCGGGCGAGTGATGCGCGTTGCGAGGAACCGTGTCCGGGGTTTCCGGATCAAAGCGGGCAGACGCCGGGCTTTTTCAGCAGCCTGCGGGGGCGCCGCCCCTTATCCGCCGCCTGCGCCGGTCAGCGCCACCTCGAGGCGCGCCCATTCCGCCTGATTTCCTGGCAGGCCGAGGCGCAGCAGGTCGTCCGACCAGGGAAAGCGCCGGGTCCAGATCCGGGCCCGCGCCAGCCGGTCCTGGGCGGCCTCTGCCCCCGGTGTCCGGTAAAGCCGGAAAAGCGCGGTGCCGCCGAGCAGTTGCCAGCCCGCCCGCGCCGCCAGCGCGTCCAGCCGCGCGACCTCGGCGGCAAGCCGCGTCACCGTCGCCTGCCACCAGTCGCGATCGGCCAGCGCCGCGGTCCCGACCGCGATCGCGGCCCCCGAGACCGGCCAGGGCCCGGCCCGCTGCGCCAGCGTGGCGATGGTGGCGCCGTCGCTCAGCGCGAAACCAAGCCGCAGTCCCGCCAGCCCGTAGAACTTGCCGAACGAGCGCAGCACGACAAGGCCGGGCGCCTCGGCGATGCGCGGGCACAGCGACAGGTCCGGCACCGCGTCGGCAAAGCTTTCGTCGACGACCAGCCGGCCGACCCGGCGGCACAGCGCGATCAGCGCATCCGGCGCATGGCAACGGCCGTCGGGGTTGTTGGGGTTGACCACGACCGCCAGATCGGCGCCTTCCAGCGCGGCCAGCCCGGTCGCCGGCGCGACCTGCCAGCCGGCGGCGGCCAGCGCGGCGGCGTGTTCGTTATAGGTGGGCGAGATCACCCGCGCCCGCCCCGGCGGCGCCAGATGCGGGATCATCTGGATCGCCGCCTGCGCCCCGGCCAGCGCCAGGATCGCCGCCGTTCCGGGCGCGCGATAGGCCGCCGCCGCCGCCGCGGTCAGCGCCGCCATCGCCGCAGCGGTCGGCAGATCGGTCCAGGCCGCCGCGGCGAGGGCCGGCAGCGGATAGGGCTGGCGGTTGATCCCGGTCGAAAGGTCGATCCAGTCCGCCGCCGCGCCGCCGAACCGGGCCACCGCCCGGTCGATGTCGCCGCCATGGTCGCGCATCGGCCCTTCCCCCTTCAGACCAGGCCCAGGGTGGCGAGGATCACCGCCAGCGCCACCATCACCATCCGGTAAAGCCCAAGCGCCCGGCCGATGTCGGCGGGCTGCGGGTCGGGCGCGCCGGGGTTCAGCCAGGGCTCGTCGGCGACGCTGTCGGCGTAGACCCGCGGCCCCGACAGGCGGATGCCGAGGGCGCCGGCCAGCGCCGCCTCGGGCCAGCCGGCATTGGGCGAGCGGTGCCGGCGCGCATCGCGCCACATCACCGCAAGCGCCGGCCGCGGCCGTGCCGACAGAAGCGCGAAGATGAGGCCGGTCAGCCGGGCGGGCAGCAGATTGGCCAGATCGTCGATCCGCGCCGCCGCCCAGCCGAAGTGCCGGTGCCGGGCGCTGTGATGCCCGATCATCGAATCGAGCGTGTTGACCGCCTTGTAGGCGACGATCCCCGGCAGGCCGAAGATCGCGCCCCAGAAGAGCGGCGCCACCACCCCGTCCGAGGTGTTCTCGGCCAGGCTTTCCAGCGTCGCCCGCGCCACGCCGGCACGGTCAAGCCGCGCCGGATCGCGGCCGACGATCATCGCCACCGCCGCCCGCGCGCCGGCAAGGTCACCGGCCGCCAGCGGTGCGGCGACCGCCTCGACATGGCTGCGCAGCGACCGCATCGCGACGAAGGGCCAGGCGAGGATCCCGGCCAGCACCGCCCCCGGCCAGCCACCAGGCAGCAGCGCCATCGCCAGAACCGCAAGCCCGCCGGCCAGCCCAATCACCGCCAGCGCCGCGACCAGCCCGGCAAGCCGGGTCAGCGTGGGGTCGGCGCCGTCGATGTTCAGCCAGCGGTCAAGCCGGCCGATCAGCGCGCCGATCCAGGTGACCGGATGGCCGATCGCGGCGAAAAGCGCCGGCGGCCAGCCAAGGGCCGCGTCGAGCGCCAGCGCAACCAGCATGACCGCGGCCGCATCACCGGTCATCGGCGTTCTCCTTGGGTATCACCGGTCATCGGCGTTCTCCTTGGGTATCACCGGTCATCGGCGTTCTCCTTGGGTATCGCCGGTCATCGGCGTTCTCCTTGGGTATCGAAACGCAGCATGGCGCGAAATCCGGCCCGGCGCAGCGCCGCTGCGGCGCCATCGGGGATTCGGCCCGGCAGGAATAGCAGCGCGCGGGCCGATCCGGTATGGGCAATCACGAACCCCGCCGCGCCGAGGTCGCGCGCCAGGGCCGGTGTCGGATCGCCGGCCGGCCCGCGCGCTTCGAGCGTTCGCAGCGCCGAACAGGACGCCAGCCGGGCCAGCGCCACGCCATCCCCGGCCGCCGCCGCCGCCTGCCATGGGCCGATCAGATCGCCGATCGCGGGAAAGTCGTGGTCGCCGGGCTCGGTCCGCCGGTCGGGGCCCCAGAAGCCGCCGATCACCGCAAGGCGCGGCAGCGGCGGCAGTGTCGCCAGCACCTGCCCTGAGCGCGAAGCCCAGAGCAGCCGCTCGGGT
>PHEC01000007.1 GCA_002841115.1 Alphaproteobacteria bacterium HGW-Alphaproteobacteria-6
GCTTCTGCTCCAGCTCAGCCGCGCCGCGTCGCAAGGTCTGATCGATGCGGCGCGCCCGAGGCCGGAAATGCCACGGTCCGACTTCGGCGAGGTGGGCCGGGTCGCGGCGGAGCCCGCCGGCCAGGCCCTGCCCGCGGCGCCCCCGGTCACCGCCGACCACCTCGCGGTTCACGCCCGGACCAGCATCGACCGCGAAATGCTGTTGCCGGATCCGTCACCGGCGGTCACCGCGAATGGCGAGACCTGCTATCCCGACGAGCACCTCGCGCCCGGCGACTGGGGTGACACGCGGCCCGCATCGGTCCAGATCGCCGAGCGGCGGGGCATGCTGGTCGGCGAGTTCGACCGCCCTGCACCCGAGGCTGTTCTGTCGCTGTCGCGGCTCTACCTGCACTTCGGCTTCGGCGCCGAGGCCCGCGCCACCCTGGATGCCTTCGGCCAGGACGGCGAGGAAGGCCGGCTTCTGCGCGATCTCGCCGCGATCGTCGATGGCGACCTGCCGGATGCCGCCAGCCCGCTGGCCGGCATGACCGACTGCGACAGCAATGCGGCGCTCTGGGCGGTTCTGGCCAGGCGCGACCTGCCGGCCTCTGCCATGGTCGACAGCAATGCCGTGCTGCGCGGCTTTTCGGCATTGCCCGCGCCTTTGCGCCGCAGCCTCGGCGGCGCGCTGGCGGACCGCTTTCTGGCCGCCGGTCACCTCGACACCGCCCGCGCGCTGCGTGACGCCATTGCCCGCGCCCCGGCCGAGGCGGCAGCTACCATCGGCATGATCGATGCGCGCCTCGACCTGGCGATGGGGCGCATTGACGCCGGCGAGGCCGGGCTTGACCGGATCGCCGGCACCAATGACCCGGCCTCGCCCGAGGCCCTGATCCTGTCCATCCACTCGCGCCTGGATCGCGGCGAGCCGGTTTCGCCCCCGCTTGCCGATACGGCCGAGGCGCTGGCCTTCGAGCGGCGCGACAGCCCGCAGGGCGCGGCCCTGACCCGGGCCGCGATCCTCGCGCGTGCCGCGGTTGCGGAATTCGACCGCGCCTTCCATGCCCTGCACCGCGACCCGGCGCCGACGGCGACGGCCATCGGCACCGAGACCCTGCAGGAGCTTTTCGCGATGCTGGCCCGGAGCGCGGATGACGCGACATTCCTGCGCCATGTCTTCGCCGACCTGGCGCTTTGGGACGCGACCGGACCGGCGGCCGAAAGCCGGGTCGCCATCGCCGGCCGTCTGGCGGCGCTCGGATTTGGCGCCGAAGCACGGCATGCCCTGGCCGGGGCGGCCTCCGGTTCCCCCGGGGGCCAGCTTGTTCTGGCTGAAGCGGCGCTGGCCGAGTTCGACGCCAGCCGGGCGCTGGACGCGATCGCCGGCCGCGACGATCCGGCCTCGGCCGCGATCCGCGCCCGGGCGCTGGCGCTGGCGGGCGATCACCGGGGTGCTGCCGCCAGCCTGATCCGCTCCGGTGACGTGGCGGCGGCGGCGGAACAGGCCTGGCGCGGCGCGGACTGGGCCGAGGTTGCCCGGATCGGGCCGGAATACCGCCGTTCGGCCTTGCGCGACCTCGGCCTTGTCGATCTGCCCGAGGCCGGCACATCGGCAGAGATCGCGGGCGCGGCCGGCCCGGTTGCCGCGGATCAGGACGCCGCGGGTCAGGACGCCACAACTCGCCAAGCGCCGGAAGCTGCCGGCCCGCTGGCGCGCGACCGGGCCTTGCTGGACGCAAGCCGGGCGGCGCGCGAGGCCATCGCGACGCTGATCTCGGCGCCGGCAGATGCGCGCGCCGAACCTGCGGCCTCGGCGGCGGCTTCCGACGGCCGGGCCCCCTGATCCGGTTACCGAATCTCAACCAGTGACCCCTAGCCTCCCGCACAGGGCAAGAATTGCCCGGGGGAGTGTCAGGATGGCCGATCGGATCGAGACGGGTGCCAGTGTCCGCGCGGCGCGATGCGTGCTGCGTCCTGCACCGGACCGGATCCGCGGGCCATTGTCCGCGCCGCAGATGCTGCCTCGCGGCCTGGCCGTGGCATTCCTGGTCACCGGCCTGATCGCGCAACCGCTCGCCACCGGCGCCGCGACGACACTGGCCAGTGCCGGCGGACATGCACCCGCGACCGCCGGCTTCGACACCTCTGCGGCCACCGACCCCGCGGCCATCTGTGACCGGGCCGCCGCAGAGGCCGCGCGCCGAACCGGCGTCCCGATGTCGGTTCTCAAGGCAATTTCGCTCACCGAGACCGGCCGCAAGCGCGCCGGCACCTTCCGACCCTGGCCCTGGACCGTCAACATGGAGGGCAAGGGGCTGTGGTTCGACAGTGCCGAAGCGGCACTCGCCTATGCCGATAAGGAACACGGGCGCGGCGCAAGAAGTTTTGATGTCGGCTGCTTTCAGATCAACTACAAGTGGCACGGCAAGGCCTTCGCCTCGATCGAAGAGATGTTCGATCCGGCCAGGAACGCCCTTTATGCCGCCCGCTTCCTGAACCAGTTGCATGCCGAGACCGGATCCTGGGGTGCGGCGGCCGGAGCCTATCACTCGCGCACCCCGGAGTTCGCCCAGCGCTATCAGGCCCGGTTCGAGCGTTTCCGCAGCGCGCTGCTGCACGAGGACGCAAACCAGATCCCCGAGATCCCCGACATCGTGCTGGCGGCGAACGGCGGGCCGGGGCCGTCCCAGGCAGAGCGCATCAACCGTTTTCCCCTGCTGCAAGGCGGCGCCGGCGCCGGGCTCGGCTCGCTGGTGCCGGTCGGAAACGGCGGCGGCGCAAGCCTGTTCGGCCCGCGCCGGGGTGGCGAGGCGATCGCAACGGGCGACCTGAACTGATGGCAAGACCGACCCTGGCCGCGATCTTTCAACCGACGATCCTTCTGGCGCTGGCGCTGATGACGGTCATCGTCATGATGATCCTGCCGATGCCGGCCTGGGCGCTGGACATCGGGCTGGCCACCTCCTTTGCGGTGGCGATCCTGATCTTCACCGTCACCCTCTTCATCGAGCGGCCGCTGGACTTCTCGGCCTTCCCGACGATCCTCCTGGCCTCGCTGATGCTCCGGCTGTCGCTCAACGTCTCCTCGACCAAGCTGATCATCGGCCAGGGCCATACCGGCACCCAGGCCGCCGGCGAGGTGATCGAGGGTTTCGCCATGTTCATCATGTCGGGCTCGGTCCTGATCGGCCTCGTCGTCTTCGGCGTGCTGCTGATCGTCAACTTCATCGTCATCACCAAGGGCGCCGGCCGGATGGCCGAGGTCGGCGCGCGCTTTGCCCTTGATGCGATGCCGGGCAAGCAGCTGGCCATCGACGCCGACATGAACGCCGGCGCCATCGACCATGCCGAGGCCAAGGCGCGGCGCGAGCGCGAGCAGGCCGAGACGACGTTCTTCGGCTCGCTCGACGGCGCGTCGAAATTCGTCAAGGGTGACGCGGTCGCGGGTCTTCTGATCACCCTTCTCAACCTGGTGATGGGGCTGATCATCGGCGTCGCGGTCCACGGCATGCCGCTTGGCCGCGCGGTCGAGACCTATGCGATCCTGACCGTCGGCGACGGTCTGGTCAGCCAGATCCCGGCGGTGATCATCTCGATTGCCTCGGCGATCCTTCTGTCGCGCGGCGGCTCGAAAGGGGCGGCGGATCTCGAGATCTTCCGCCAGCTTGGCAACTACCCGCCGGCGCTGGCGACGGTCGCCCTGCTGATGGGGCTTTTCGCCCTGGTTCCCGGCCTGCCGTTCCTGCCCTTCGTCGCCGGCGCGATCGTCCTTGGCGCGACCGCCGAGAAGATGCGCCGGGCCGGCGTCCGCAGGGCCCGCGCGGCGGCGACACCGCCCCCCCCGGGGCCCGAGGACGGGAAGCGGACGAAATCGATGGGCGATGTCCTCGATCTTGACGACATCCATGTCGAGTTCTCGCCCGGCCTTGTCGGCATGGTCCTCGATCCGGCGACCGGGCTCGACGCGCGCATCGTCAACATGCGCAACCATGTCGCCGCCGTCTACGGGCTGATCCTGCCCGAGATCCGCCTGACCGACGATGCCACGCTCGATTTCGGCGGCTACCGGATCCGCATCCAGGGCGTCGAACAGGCGCGCGACCGGCTGATGCCGGACCGGGTGCTGGCACTGCTGGCGGCAGGCGACGACGGCGTGCCGCCGGGCCAGAACGTGCGCGAGCCGGTCTACGGCGCCCCCGCGCGCTGGATCCCGCCCGCGCAGCATGACGAGGCCGCCATGGCCGGGGCGACCGTGATCGGCCCGACCGAGGTTCTGGCAACCCATCTTCTTGAGGTCATCAAGCGTAATTTCGGCCGGCTTCTGACGCTGAAGGCGGTGCGCCGGCTGCTCGATGAAAGCGTCAACCTGTCGGACCCGGCCCGTTCCGAGGCCAACCGCAAGCTGCTCGACGAGCTTATCCCCGACAAGGTGCCGGTCGACCTTCTGCTGTCGGTTCTGCGGCTTCTGCTGGAAGAGCGGGTCTCGATCCGCAACCTGCCGCTGATCCTCGAATCGATTGCCGAGGCGCGGGGCAGCGGCAGTGCCGAGGCGATCTGCGAGGCGGTGCGCCGTCGTCTCGGCTTTCAACTGGTCGCCGAGATCCGCCGCGAGGATGGCAGCGTGCCGCTGCTGCAACTGGCCCCGGAATGGGAGGATACCTTCGCCAGCCATCAGGTCGAGGGCGATCGCGGCCAGACCGATGTCGCCCTGCCGCCCGACAAGTTCAACCGGCTGGCCGGCAATATCGCCGAAAAGCTGGCGCGGGCCGGCGAAAAGGGCATCTACCCCGCCGTCATCACCTCGACCCGGCGCCGGCGCTTCGTGAAGACGGTTCTCGGCGCGCGCGGCATCGCCTCACCGGTCCTGTCCTTCGACGAGATCGGCCATGATGCCCGGCCGGCGATCATCGGCATGGTGCCGGCATGAATGCGGTTCTGGCCGCGGTTGCTGATCTGGGCGGGCAGGGGCTTGCGGCCGGCTTCGTCGTCTTTCTGCGGATCGGCGCGGCCATGGCGCTGCTGCCGGCCTTCGGCGAACATTCGGTGCCGACCCGGGTGCGGCTGGTGCTGGCGCTGGCCTTCACCGCGGTCGTCACGCCCGCCGTCCTGGCCGATGTCGCGCCGCTTGCCGGGGCAGGCGACGGGTTGGCCACCGCCCTTGCCACCGAAACGCTGAGCGGGTTTGCGATCGGCATCGCGCTGAGGCTTTTCGTGATGGCGCTGGAAATGGCGGGCACCATGGCGGCACAGTCGACATCGCTTGCCCAGCTTTTCGGCGCCGGGGGCGAGCCGATGCCCTCGATGTCGCATCTTCTGGTCGCCGCGGGCCTTGCGCTTGCGGTCATGGCCGGGCTTCACGTCCGCATCGCCGAGGTGCTGATCCTGTCCTACGAGGTGCTGCCGGCCGGGCGTTTTCCCGACCCTGCCCTGATGCTCGATTGGGGGGTGGGCAACATCGCGCGCGCCTTTGCGCTGGCTTTCAGCCTGGCCGCGCCGTTCGTCATCGCGTCGCTGATCTACAACGTCGCCCTTGGTGTCATCAACCGGGCGATGCCGCAGCTGATGGTCGCCTTTGTCGGGGCGCCGGCGCTGACCGCCGGATCGCTGATGCTTCTGGCGATTGCGGCGCCGCTTGGCCTGGCGATCTGGGCCGATGCGCTTGAGCTTTATCTCGGTGATCCGTTCGGGGCGGCGCGCTGATGGAAGACGACAGCGTCGAGAAGGAACACGAACCGACCCAGAAAAAGCTTGACGATGCGCGCGAGCGGGGCGAGGTCGTGCGCTCGGCCGAACTGGCGACGGCGGCCGGCTATGGCGGCTTTCTGCTGGCGGCGGTCGCGGTCGGTGCCCTTGCCCTGACCGGATACGGCGCCAGGGGCATGGTCATGCTCGATCAGTCCGAGCGTCTGTCGCAGCTGATCCTTGGCGGGGGCAGCGCGGTCGCGACCGGGCTGATCGGGGGGGCGCTGCTGTCGGCGCTGCCGTTTCTCGTCGCGCCGGGCCTGGCGGCACTGGCAGTGCTGCTGGCCCAACGTGCCATCGTCTTTGCGCCGGAAAAGCTGATGCCGAAGCTGTCGCGCATCGACCCGATCACCAATGCCGGCCAGAAATTCGGTCGCGACGGGTTGTTCGAGTTTGCCAAGAGCACGGTCAAGCTGATCCTCGTCTCGATCCTGCTGTTC
Organism: Alphaproteobacteria bacterium HGW-Alphaproteobacteria-6; assembly: GCA_002841115.1. GTDB lineage: Bacteria > Pseudomonadota > Alphaproteobacteria > Rhodobacterales > Rhodobacteraceae > Albidovulum. The sequence continues at coordinate 6,165 of PHEC01000007.1, forward strand.
GCCTTTCTGGCGTCGCGCCTGCCGGTAGCGCTGGGCGCGCAGGCGGTCGCCCCGGCCATGGCCGCGGCGGCGATGATGCGCCTTATCGTCGAATTTCTGGCGCTGGTGCTGCTGATCTCGGCGGTGACCGGCGCTGTCGACTATCTGTGGCAACATCACCAGCACCTGCGCCGCAACCGGATGTCGCGCCAGGAACTGCTGGACGAGATGAAACAGTCCGAGGGCGATCCGCACATGCGCCGGCAGCGCCGGCAGCGGGGCCAGGAGATCGCCACCAACCGGATGCTGGCCGACGTGCCGAAGGCCGATGTGGTGATCGTCAACCCGACGCATTATGCCGTGGCGCTGCGCTGGAATCGGGCCAGCCGGCGCGCGCCGGTCTGCGTCGCCAAGGGTGTCGACGAGGTGGCCGCGCGGATCCGCGCCGCGGCGGCGACGGCGGGGGTGCCGATCCACTCCGACCCGGTCACCGCGCGCGCCCTTCATGCCGGGGTCGATATCGGCCGGGAAATCCGGCCCGAGCATTATGCCCCGGTCGCCGCCGCCATCCGCTTTGCCGAAAAGATGCGCCGCCGCGCCCGCGAAAGGCATGGTCGATGACCGCGCGGCGCGGGCCCGACCCGGCCCGTCTGGCCGGGCTTGCACGGATCGCGGCGCTGCGAAAGGATGCCGCCCTGGCCGAACTGGCCCGCGCCGGCGATGCGCGGGCGGTCTTGCTGGCGCGGCTGGCAACGCTGGATGCTCTGGCCGAGGCCGGGCATGCGACGGTGCGATCGGCCGAAGACGTGACGACGCTGGCGCTTTGCGATGCCCGGGCCGGGGCGATCGGCGCCGAGCGTGGCCAGGTCAATCTTGCGCTGGCGCGGCTGACCGCGGCCTGGCTTGAGGCGAGAGATCGCGCGGCGCTTGCCCTTGGCCGGGACGATGTGCTGCGGAGCCTCGCGCGAAAGTCCGCGGATCTGGCGGCCGTGGTTCGGGCGCGGCGGAACGGGTAGCGGTGCTGATGCCGCGGGCCAGGTGCCGGTGGCACAGGTTCCGGTCAGGCGCCGGGTCCGCGCGCCATGACGCACGGGCGCCTCAGTTGTCCTGGCGGACGATGTCGATGATCAGCACATCGCTCAGAACCGCCCCCAGAACGCTGCGCGCCGCCTCGCGCAGCGCCAGGCGCAGCACATCCATCGAATTGGCCTGGGTGAAGACGCCACGAAACCCGCCGGCATTGGCGTGATCGAAGAGCACCCGCAAGAAGATGTCGCGCAGCTTCGGCTCCATCGCGTAGACGCTTTCGGTCGTCCCCGGCGTCACCTCGAGGCTGATCGACAGGATGACCAGCGCACCGATGTCGCCCGCCTCCATCACCGGAACGACGAACTGGTTGTTCAGCTTGACATATTCATGACCAAGCGGGGCTTCGCCGGCGTCATGGCCGGTCGATCCGCCATGGTCGCCGGCGGCTTCGCCCCGGTCGCCGGCCGGCGCCGGTTCCGCGCCGTTCGCCGCGGGCCCGGCCTCGGCCGGCGGGCGCAGCATGAAGCCGGCACCGGCGCCGCCGGCCAGCCCGATGACCGCCATGACAACAGGCAGGAGCTTGCGCATTCGCGATCCTCAGAACGGCAGCAGGATATCGGCGACCTGCTGGCCGTAGCGCGGCTGCTGGACATCGCTGATCTGGCCGCGCCCGCCATAGGAAATCCGGGCGCCGGCGATCTTGTCATAGGTGATCTCGTTCTGGCGCGAGATGTCCTCGGGCCGGATGAAGCCCTGCACGATCAGTTCGCGGACCTCGAAGTTCACCCGCACCTCCTGCGAGCCCTCGACCCGCAGCACCCCGTTCGGCAACCGCTCGACGATTGTGGCCGCCACCCGCAGCGTCAGCTTCTCGTTGCGCGAGACCGAGCCGTCGCCTTGAAAGCTTGATGCCGAGTCGGTTGAGACCGCATTGGCGAGATTGGCACCGGTCGGCAGGGCCCGGTCGATCCGCTGGGGAATGCCGACAAGGCTGGGGATGCGCATCGATTCCGACCCCGATCGTGTCCGCCCGGTGGAGTTGGAAATCTCGGCCTTGTCGTCGATCTCGATGACCACGGTCAGGATGTCGCCGCGCTGTTCAGCCCGGCGATCGCCCAGAAGCGAGCCGCGTGCGCCCGACCAGAGCGATGCCGGCGCGGTGGCCGAGGCCCGCGCGACCTCGTCGGGCAGGCCGCCGCCGGACATGGCGTAGAATTCGCGGCCGGTCTCGACCGGGGTGAAGGCGGGTGCCTTGCCGACATTTTCCAGCCGCTGGCAACCGGCCAGGGCAATCAGCAGAAGGGCGGCATTGATCGGTTTCATCGGGGGTTCCTGTCACTGGCCGGCATTGATGCGGACCGTTCCGTCGGTGGCGACCAATCCGGTCACGGTTGCGCGCGAGGCAATGTTCATCACGCGGATCGCCTCGCCGACCCCGCCTCGGCCGAGCGCCCGCCCCTCGGTGACGATGCTGAGCGCGCCGTCGGTATAGATCAGCTGGACGATCTGGTTGCGCTCGATCAGGGCCGGGGGGCCAAGATCGGCCGGCCGGATCGGGCGGCCCTGATAGATCGCCGTCCGCGCGGCAAGGCCGATGACCGCGGCCGGGTCGGTCGCGGCGCCCGGCGAGGCGCCCGCGGCCACGGCGATATCCTCGGCGGTGATCACGCTTTGCGCGCGGATCGTATGTGCCGCGACCAGCGTCTGCGCCAGCGCCGCCGGCGTCGCAGCGGTCAAGGCCGCAAGCGCTGCAAGGATTGACAGCGACCGCATCAGCGCACCTGCGTCGTGGCGCCGAGCATCTGGTCGGCGGCGGTGATCACCTTGGCGTTCAGCTCGTAACCGCGCTGCGCCTCGATCAGGTCGGTGATCTCGCGGACCGCGTCGACCGAACTGTCCTCCAGAAATCCCTGGCGCAGGGTGCCCAGCCCGTCCTCGCCCGGGTCGGCGATGGTTGCCGGGCCCGAGGCCTCGGTCTCGAGAAAGAGGTTCGAGCCGGTCGCCTCGAGCCCCTTTTCGTTGGTGAACCCGGCCAGGGTGAACTGGCCCAGCAGTTGCGGCGCGACCTGGTCGGTGAAATAGGCAAAGACCTCGCCGTCGGCATTGATCGCGATCGACCGCGCATCGGCGGGAATGGTGATGCCGGGCGCCACCTGATAGCCGTCCGAGGTGACGATCAGCCCGTCGGCGGAGCGCTTCAGCGCCCCGTCGCGGGTATAGGCGGACTGGCCCGAGGGCAGCGTCACCTCGAGAAAGCCAAGCCCCTCGATCGCCAGGTCAAGGTCGCCCCCGGTCGCCGACAGCGACCCTTGCGCGACATTGACGCTGACCGCCGCGGCCCGGACGCCGAGGCCGAGCTGCACGCCGGTTGGCACCAGGGTTCCGTCGCTGGCGTTGATCGTCCCGGGCCGGGTCAGCTGCTGGTAATGCAGGTCGGCGAATTCGGCGCGCCGGGCGTTGTAGCCGGTGGTGGACATGTTGGCGAGGTTGTTCGAGATGACCTCGACCCGCATCTGCTGGGCGCTCATCCCGGTGGCGGCAATCTGCAGGGCGCGCATGTCAGGGCTCCTTTCAGCGGCCGAAGGTCTGGATCACCGAGCGGATCCGCTGGTCTTCGCTGTCAAGGAATCCCTGGCCCATCTCATAGGCGCGCTGGACCTCGATCATGCGGGTGATCTCTTCGACGGCATTGACATTCGAATTTTCAAGAAATCCCTGAAACAGGGAACCGCCCTCGACCGGATCGACCGGGCCGGCAACGGCAAAGCGGGTGCCGCCGCGATGGGTCAGGTCGCCGGCATCGGCGGGAAGGAACAGGCCGATCTGGGCGCCCGGATTGCCGGCGACCGACAGCGTTCCGTCCCGCGCCAGGGCCACCGGGCCGGCATCGGTCGGGGCAAAGACCGGCCCGCCGCCGGTGTCGAGAAGCCGGTAGCCGTCGGGGGTGAGCAATTCGCCCTCGGGCGAGGGCGTGAAGCTGCCGGCGCGGGTCAACTGATTGCCGTCCGGCGTCTCGATCATGAAGAATCCCTCGCCCTCGATGGCGAAGTCGAAGGTGCCGCCGGTCCGGGTCAGCGGGCCCTGGGCAAGATCGATGATCCGGCCCTCGGCCGAGGCCATCGACAGCGACGGCTCGCTGCCCTCGAGGTCGGCGACGAATTCGGCGAAGATCACGCCTTCCTTGCGAAAGCCGGTGGTCGAGAGGTTGGCGATGTTGTTGGCCACAGCACTCATCTCGCGCAGCAGGCCGGACTGCCGGTTCAGTGTGGTGTAGGTCGCGTTGTCCATCGCTCAGATCCCCGCGATCAGGGGAATGATCCGGTCGGTGAAGAAGGCGACCAGCATTCCCGACATGAAGGTCATCGAGACCCAGAAGACCACCAGCATCGCGCCGACCTTCGGCACGAAGGTCAGGGTCATTTCCTGCACCGAGGTCAGCGCCTGGAAAAGCCCGATGGCGACGCCGGCGACCAGCGCCACGCTGAGCAGCGGCATCGAGATCACCACCGCCACCCAGAGCCCCTGACGCAGGACATCGAAATACTGTGCGTCGAGCATGATCTAGACCGGCATCCTGAGGATTTCCTGATAGGCCTCGACGACCCGGTCGCGCAGCGTCACCGCGGTTTCCACCGCAAGCTCGCTTGCCGCCAGCGCCTCGACCAGGGCATGCGGGTCGGCGCCGCCGGTCAGTGCGGCGCGCGAAGTCTCTTCGCCGGCCCGCAGCGTGTCGGCGAAACTGCCGGCGAGCCGGGCAAAGCCCGAGGCGGCGCCGGCATCGCCCGCCGGGCTGGTCGCCGGGCTGGTTGCCGGGCGCGCCTGGGCATAGGACAGGGCCGCAAGAGAGGGTCGCACATCCATTCTGGATCTCCGTGTGTCTAGCGGCGCAGAAGCTCGAGCAGGCTTTGCGCCATCTGCCGGGTCTGGTCGAACATCCTGAGGTTCGCCTCGTAGCTGCGTTGCGCCTCGCGCGCGTCGGCGATCTCGACTACCAGGTCGACGTTGGATCCGTCGTAATAGCCGTTCTGGTCGGCCAGGGGGTGGCCGGGGTCGAGAACCCGCGTCAGGTCGCGCCGATCGAGGTCGACCGGGCCGAGCCGGACCGCGCCGCCATCCCCGCCGTCCGCGGCGACCTGCTCGAACGCGCTGATCTTGCGGTGGTATCCCGGCGTGTCGGCATTGGCGATATTCTCCGAGACCAGCCGCAGGCGCATGGCCTGGGCCTCCATCCCGCTGGCGGCGATCGCGAAACTGCCGGTGAAGTCGCTCATGGTTTCCCTCTCCCTCAGCGGCGCCCGAGACTGCTGCGCAGGATGTCCAGCGACTTGCGGTAGACGGTCAGCGCCATGTCGTGGTCGCGGCGCACCGCGGCGGACGCGACCATCTCGCGTTCCAGCGAGACGCTGTTGCCGTTCGGCGACAGATGGCCCGCCCCGGTCCGCTCGATCAGCTCCGCGCCGCCGGCACCGGCGATCGCGCCGAGATGTCCGGGCCGGGTCTGCCGCGGCGCGTCCTCGGCGCTGCTGCGGTAGCTTTCGGCGAATGCGGTCAGGTCGCGGGCACGGTAGCCGGGCGTGTCGGCATTGGCGACATTCTCGGCGATCGCCGTCTGGCGCCGGGCGGCATGGGCCGCAAGGGCCGAGGCGACCTGCATGACCTGCGGTCTGTCGAACATCGGGGCTTCTCCTCCGAGCTTTCAATCAAGCCTTAACTGCGATTCCTTTAGAAAGGGTAATGCGGAACAAAAGGAGGTCAGGATGGCTATCACCGGATTGGAAACGCTGCGCGCCGAGGTCGCGACATGTGTCGCGGTGCGCCAGCTTGGCCGCGTCGCCGGGGTCGAGGCCGGGGTGCTTCGGGTCACCGGCGATACTGCCGCCTGGCGCCTCGGCGATCAGGTGGCGATCGAGCGTGACGGCACCACCGGCGACCGGCTTGGCGGCGAGGTGGTGGCGCTGGACGGCGGCGGGATCACGGTGCTGGCCGATGCCGCCTCGGACGGGGTCCGCCTCGGCGACCGGGTCGAGCATCGCGGGCCGGCCGGTCTTGCGCCCGACGACGGCTGGATCGGGCGCATCGTCGATCCCTTCGGCCGGGCGATGGACGGCCGGCCGCTGATGCGCGGCCCGACCGAGCGCAGCCTGCGCGGCGCGCCGCCCCCCCCCGCCAGCCGCCGGCGCCTCGGTGCGCGGCTGGAAACCGGGGTCGCCGTCTTCAACACGATGCTGCCCCTGGTGCGCGGCCAGCGGATTGGGCTTTTCGCCGGCTCAGGTGTCGGCAAGTCCTCGCTTCTGGCCAAGTTCGCCCGCGGCGTCGCCGCCGATGTCGCGGTGATCGCCCTGATCGGCGAACGCGGCCGCGAATTACGCGAGTTTGTCGAGGCGACGCTTGGCCCCGAGGGGATGGCGCGCAGCGTCATCATCGCCGCCACCTCGGACCAGTCGGCGCTGATGCGCCGGCGCTGCGCCTGGGCGGCGATGACCGTGGCCGAGCATTTCCGCGACCAGGGCCGGCAGGTGCTCCTGCTGGCGGATTCGATCACCCGCTTTGCCGAGGCGCACCGCGAAGTCGCCCTGGCCGGCGGCGAGCCGGCCTCGCTGCGCGGCTTTCCGCCATCGACCGCGCATCTGATCATGTCCCTGGCCGAGCGGGCCGGGCCGGGCGCCGGCAGCGCCGGCGACATCACCGCGGTCTTTTCGGTGCTGGTCGCCGGGTCGGACATGGACGAACCGGTGGCCGATATCCTGCGCGGCGTCCTTGACGGCCATGTGGTGATGGACCGCGAGATTGCCGAACGCGGGCGCTATCCGGCGATCGACCTTCTGCGCTCGGTCTCGCGCGCCCTGCCGGTCGCGGCCAACGACGCCGAGAACCTTCTGATCGCGCGGGCACGCAGCCTGCTCGGTGCCTATGCCCGGGCCGAGTTGATGATCCAGTCGGGGCTTTACGCCGCGGGCTCCGATCCGGCCATCGATGCCGCGATCCGGGCCTGGCCGGCGCTTGACGCCTTTCTCGCCGAGGACGAGGCCGAGGGCAGCGCCGCCAGTTTCGCGCGCCTCGAGCGGATCGTCAGCGCGGCGGGGTAGGATGCACCGCTCCGGCCCGGCCGGCGACGCAACCGCGCGCCGTCGTCGCGACCGCTTGCCCGCTCAGCCCTCGGCCCCGCCCGGCGGCACCCGGAACCCGGCCTCGGCCATCAGCCGGTCCGAGGCGTCCTCGATCTCGGGTTCGATCCGCGCCATGAAATCCTCGACCGTCAGCCCGGCGCGGATCACCGGCAGGAACTCCACCACCGCCAGCCCGGGCTTGCGCAGGATGCCGTGGCGCGGCCAGAAGACGCCGACATTGGTCGCGGCGGGCACGCAATCCTCGCCGACCTCGGCATAGATCACCCCGACGCCGATCTTGTAGGGCCGCCGCGCCCCGGCCGCGACCCTTGTGCCCTGGGGATAGATGATCAGCTGCCCGGGTGCCGAGCGGCCGGCCTTCACATCCTCGACCATCTGGCGCATCGCCTTGCCGCGCTTGCCGCGATCGACCGGGATGCAGCCCATCCGCCGCGCATACCAGCCGACGATCGGCGCCCGGAGCAGTTCCTTCTTCATGATGAACTTCGGCCGCGGCACCACCGAGACGATCATGATGATGTCGAAAAAGCTCTGATGCTTGGCCGCGATCAGCACCTCGCCCCCGGGCACCGGGCCGCGGATCTCGGACCGGAGCCCGACCAGCACCGCGGCCGAGGCCCGGACCCAGCGGCAATAGGCGTGAACCGCGTCAAAGACCGCTTCGCGCCGCCGGATCACGAAGGGCGTCCAGACCAGCGCATAGACCGCCATCGCCAGATACATCTGGATGATGAAGACCACCGACAAGAGGTATTGAAGCGCCGTTCTCATTGCACCTTCCTCAATTCGCCCAGCGCCGCCACCCGGGTTGCCCAGAAGGCGACGATGCCGGCCAGGGGCGGGATCGCCAGCGGCCAGAGCCAGCCCATGCCCTGAAAGCCGAGGCCGGTCAGGAAACCGCCCTCATCGGCGGCAGCAGGCAAAAGCGCCACCGCGACCATCCCCGCCGCCGTCCCGGCCACCGCACCGACCACCGCGCGCAGGGTGAAACGGCGCACGAAGGCGCGGGCGATATAGGCGTCGCGCGCCCCGATCAGCCGCAAGACCCGGATCACCCGGTCGTTGGCCGCCAGTGCCGCACGCGCCGCCAGGGTGATCATTGCCGCCGTCGCGCCGCCGATCAGCAGCAGCGACAGAAGGCCAAGCATGCGGATCCGATCGGCGGCGGCGACCAGCGGACGGCGCCAGCGCCGGTGATCGTCGAGAAGCGCGCCCGGCGCCTCGGCGACCAGCCGCAGGCGCAGGCCCTCGGGATCGATCCCCTCGGGCGTCTCGCTGACCTCGATCAGTTGCGGGATCGGCAGGCTGTCGACCGGCAGGCCGGGGCCGAACCACGGTTCCAGCAGCCTTTGCGTCTCGGCCGGATCAAGCGCGCGGGCCGAGGCGACCCCCGGCGTCACCGCCAGGATGTCAAGGACGCGGCGGGTCTGCACCGCCATCTGCTCGGCCGGGGCCGAGATGCGCACCGTCGCGGTGGCCGCCAGCGCCCCGGACCAGCGGTCGGCCAGCCGCCCTGTCGCCAGCGCCAGCGCCAGCGCGAAGACCGCGAGAAAGGCCATCGCGGCGGCGGTGAACAGCGTCAGCCAGGCGGTGGCGCCCGACGGCGGCACCACCCGGTCGGCGCGCGCGTCGCCACCGAGAAGGGCCGCGATCCGTGCCAGGAGTGCGCTCACAGGTCCGCCCCCGCCAGTTGCAGCCGCTGGTCCTTGATCCTGAGGACACGCGCGGCGACCTGCGCCTTTGCGGCCCGGATCAGGTTGAGGTCATGGGTGGCGATCACCACCGCCTTGCCCATCCGGTTCAGCTCGACCAGCAGGGTCAAGAGGCGCAGCGACATCTCCCAGTCGAGATTGCCGGTCGGCTCGTCGGCCAGCACCACATCGGGCGACATCATCACCGCCCGCGCCAGCGCGGCGCGCTGCCGCTCGCCGCCCGACAGCGACGGCGGCAGGGCATCGGCATGGCGGCTGAGCCCGACCCAGGCCAGAAGTTCGCTCATCTCGGCCTTGTCGGGCGCACGGCCCGCCACGATCAGCGGCAGCGCCACGTTCTCGGCCAGGGCAAGGTGATCGATGAACTGGCAATCCTGGTGGACAATGCCGATGCGCCGGCGCTGACGCGCCAGGTCGTCGCGCGACATCGCGCCCAGCGGCTGGCCGAACAGGGTGATCCGGCCGGCGTCGGGCGCAAGTTCGCCGTAGCAGAGCTTGAGAAACGTGGTCTTGCCGGCGCCGGAGGGTCCGGTCAGGAAATGAAACGACCCCGGTGCCAGCGTCAGTGTCACCTCGCCAAGCAGCGCCCCGCCGCCATAGCCATGCGCGACATTCTCGAATGCGATCACCGATCCGCCTCCTGCCCCGCACCCGCGCCGGGGGCGATGTTTCGCACCGCCATGGCCTTTGTGCCAGCCCGGGCACGCGAATCCCGATGCCGTGCCACAAAGACTTGGATGGCAACGCGTTGCTTGCTACAACATGGCGGGAACAAAGGCCAGAATGGCTGTTCGGGGCTTCGTGTCGGGTGGAACGGGTGGAACTATCATGCGGTTGATTTGCCCGAAATGCAGTGCGCAATACGAGGTGGACGCCAGCGTGATTCCGGCGACGGGGCGCGACGTCCAGTGCTCGAACTGCGGCCGCACCTGGTTCCAGCAGCCCGAGGGCGCCGGGACCGGCGCCACCGAGGCGGCCGCCGATGCCACGGGCGATGCTGCCCGGCATGGCGATGACGCCGGCGACGACCTTGCCGCGGCCGCGGCCGAGCAAGACGAGGCCGGCACCGAGATCGAGGCCGGGATCGGCCCCGAAACCGATGCCGAAGCCGATGCCGGCATCGACGAACCGGCCGCCACCGGCCTGGATCAGGCATCGCAGGATGGCCCGCCCGCCGATGTCCCGGACGAAACCTGGGCGGATGAGGATTTCGCCGCGGACGCCACCGTCGCCGAAGGCGAGGACAGCGACCCCGTCGCCGAAGGCGAGGACAGTGTTACCGTCGGCGCCGATGTGCCAGAGGATGCCGCCGTCGAAGAGCCCGAGCCTCAACCCGAGCCGCAGCCTGAGCCTCAACCCGAGCCGCAGCCTGAGCCTCAACCCGAGCCGCAGCCTGAGCCTCAGTCTGAGCCGGCCGCTACGCCGCGCCGCCAGACCCTTGATGACGCGGTGCTCAACGTGCTGCGCGAAGAGGCGGCGCGCGAGGCCCGGGCCCGCGCCGCCGAGGGAACCGCGATCGAAACCCAAAGCGATCTGGGCCTGACCGCCGCCATCGCCTCGACCATCGCCGCCTCGCGTGCCGACGCCGCCGCGGCGGCGCCGTCGCGCGACCGGGTGGCCAGGCTTCATGACGATGCCGAGGATGCCGACGAGGCCGACGAATCGCTGGCCGGGCGCGGCTCGCGCCGCGAGCTTCTGCCCGATATCGAAGAGATCAATTCGACCCTGCGCGCCACCTCGGACCGCGGCGACGAGGCGGCGGCGCGCGACGCGCCCGAAACCCTGCGCCGCCGGCGCAGCGGTTTCCGCATGGGCTTTTCGACCTCGCTGATCGTCGCGGTCTTCCTTCTGGCGATCTATGTGCTGGCGCCGGTGATCGCCGCCCGCGCACCATCGCTGGAACCGTCGCTGGCCCGCTATGTCGCGGCGGTCGACCAGGCCCGGTTCTGGCTGGATGCCAAGATGAAATCCTCGACCGAGGCGATGCGCGGCTCGCCCTCGCAGTAGCGCGGGGCAGGGGATCGGCGCGGCAGACCGGCCTCAGAACCGATCGAGCAGCCGGCGAAGATAGTCGCGCTCGACCTCGGGCCGGGTCCGGTCGCCCGAGCGGCGGCGGATCTCGTCCAGGATGTCGCGGGCCCGGCGATAGATGTCGTCGCCCTGAAGCAGGTTCTCGTCGGTGCCGGTGCGGCCGGTCTGGCCGGTCGAGCGGCCAAGCGGATCGCGCGGCACCTCGCGGCCGGCCTGGCCCTCGGCCTCGCCCTGGCCCGGCCTCTGATCGCTGGCAAGCGCCTCGCCGAGGTTGCGCAGCCCTTCGCGCAGCTTCTCGATCGCCTCGGCCTGGCGTTCGATCGCCCCCGCCGTCTCGCCGTCGCGCAAGGCGCGCTCGGCGTCTTCCATGGCCCGGCCGGCCTGATCAAGCGCCTGGCGCGCGGCATCGCGGGCCGCGCCCTCGGCCCCCGGCAAGGCTCCGCGCTGGCGGTCAAGCTCGTCGCGCAGGGCGCGCTGGCGGTCGGCAAGCCTGCCCTCCTCGCCAGCCCCGCGCCCGGCCTCGCCTTCGGCGGTCTCGCCCTCGCCCCCGGGCTGGCCCTCGCCCTCGGCACCGGGCGGCGGCGAACCATTGGGCATACCGCCGCCCTGGCCGAACTGCTGCTGCAGGTCGCGGAATGCCTCGTCCGACAGGCCCTGCTGGTCGCGCAAGGTCTGGCGCAGGTCCTGAAGCGCCTGTCCGCCCTCGCCCTGCTGGCCCTCGCCGCCCGGACCCTGGGTCACGCGCAGGTTCTCCATCAGCCGCTGAAGCTGCTCGAGAAGTTCCTGCGCCTCGGCCATGCGGCCTTCCTCCATCAGCCGCTGGATCTCGTCCATCAACTGCTGGATCTGGTCGCCGGTGATCTGCTGGCCCTGCTGGTTCTGGGTGAACCGGTCGGCCGGGTCGGTCTCGCCGCGTTCGGCCAGCATGCGGATGTAATCATCGGTCGCCTGACGCAACTCGTCCATCAGCTTCTGGATTTCCTCGGGCGTGGCACCGTTGCGGATCGCCTCGGACAGCCGCTCCTGGGCCTGGGTCATGCGGTCGAGCGCGTCGGCAAGGCCGCCATCCTCGATCAGCATGGCGATTTCCCACAGCGCCTCGGCGCTTTCGTCGCGCATCCCGGGGCTGAGCCGGCCCTGCGCCACCGCGCTGTCAAGCCGGCGCATCGCCACGCGCAGCATCAGATAGGCGCGCTCGTTGCGCAAAAGCCCCTCGGGCCGGTGGGTCAGCGCGTGCAGAAGCTGCGCCACCCGGGGCGCGTTGTCGCGGGTCCACAGAAGGTCGCGCCGCATCTCGATCACCGCCGCCGCGACCGGATCGAAAAAGCGCCGGCCGGGCAGGATCAGGGCCTGTGTCTCGCTCTGCCCGCTCTGGCCCAGACCGTCCTCGACGGTCAGCACCAGCGTCACCGGCAGGTTGGCCCAGGGATGTTTCGAGGCATCCCCGACCAGCGCCTCGGTAAAGTCGGCGCGGCTGCCGGTGACCGGCAGCGGCAGGTCCATTTCCAGCGCCTCGCGCGGCTCGGGGGTCGGGGCTAGGCCGAAGCGGCGCTCGACCTCGGCCAGATCAAGCGTGAAGCGCGCCAGCCCGCCGGTCACGCCGTAATCGTCCGCCGCCTCGAAGGGCTGCGACATCGTGCCGTCCGCCTCACGGCTGATCGCGCCGGCAAGGGCGACGGTCGGGGCCGCATCGGGCAGCACCGTCACCGCCCATTCGCGCCCGCCCTCGCCGTCAATCGTGACGCGCCCGGACTGGTCTGCGGTGAATTCCACCAGCCGTGGCATATCACCGGCCTCGGCCGCATCCGCCGCCGGATCGCCGGCCGCCGGCGCGCTGTCGGCGGCGCGGCCCGATACCGTCTCGGTCACCGTCATCGCCTCGGCCGGGCCGTAAAGCCGCAGCGTCAGCAGGCTGCCCCGTGGCAGGTCCAGCGCGCCAGCGGCCAGGGAATTAAGGTAAAGGCTGGGTCGGCCGGTATAGGACGGCGGCTCGGCCCAGCCTTCCCAGGACGGCCCGCCGGCGATCGGCCGCGCTGCCCCCCCGGTGGCGGCAGCGACGACATCGGCGGCGCGCCAGAACGACCCGAACAGGACCGCCAGCACCACCGCGACCAGCGCGGCATAGCGCAGCGCAAAGCGGTCGCGCTGCGACAGGCGCAGGTCGGGCGCCGGCGCGCGGGCCTCGCCTGCCCGCCGGACCATGCGCGCGACATGGGCGCGCCAGACCGCCACCGATCCCGTATCCGCGACGCCAAGCGCCTGAGCATCGCGCAGGGCGGCGATCGGCCGATCGGGCATGGTCGCATCCAGCCGCGCCAGGGCCGCATCGCGCCCGGGCCAGGAAAACCGCCTGATCCCGCCGATCAGCGCCGCCGCCAGCGCCGCCGCCGCCAGACCGGCCCCGACCCACAGCGCCACCGGCGACAGCGGATCGGCCAGACCGAAGGCGAGGGCGGCGAACAGCGCGAAAAGGATCGACCAGAGCGGCCAGAAGGCCCGTGTCACCTGTTCGGTCAGCATGCCCAGACGGGTCAGCCGCAGCGGCCATTCAAGCGGCGCCAGGGCGGCATCACGGGGCTTGGCTTTCTCGGTCATCCTGGCTCGGTCATCCTGGCTTGGCCATCCCGGTTCGTCCCGCCCCGGCCTCGGTCACGTCACCGCCCCCGGTCCAGAGGCGGCGGCCTAAGCGTCATCCCGGGCCTGCAGCCATTCCGGCATGCTATCGCGTTTCAGCATCTCGTCAAAGCTTGGTCGGGCACGAATGACCGCGAAGTGATCATCCCGGACCAGAACCTCGGGCACCAGCGGGCGCGAATTGTATTCCGAGGCCATCACCGCGCCGTAGGCCCCGGCCGAGCGGAAGGCGACCAGATCGCCCGCCACAAGCGGCGCCATGGCGCGCTGACGGGCGAAGGTGTCGCCGGTCTCGCAGACCGGGCCGACGATGTCGTAAGGGTGCAGGGCGGTGCCCGGCGCGGGTTCCGCCACCGCGACGATATCGTGATGCGCGCCATACATCGCCGGCCGGATCAGATCGTTCATCGCACTGTCGAGAATGAGAAAATCGCGGTCCTCGCCGGATTTCACATAGATCACCGACGATACCAGCAACCCGGCGTTGCCGGCGATCAGCCGGCCCGGCTCGATCTCGATCTCGGCGCCAAGATCGCCGAGCGTGCGGCGGATCACCGCGCCGTAATCGGCCGGCAGCGGCGGGTCGGCATTGCTGCGCTCGTAGGGAATGCCCAGGCCGCCGCCAAGGTCCAGCCGGCGGATCGCGTGGCCATCGGCGCGAAGCTGCCGGGTCAGGTCGGCAAGCTTGGCATAGGCGGCCTCGAAGGGCGCCAGATCGGTCAGCTGGCTGCCGATGTGGACATCGATCCCGACCACCTCGATTCCCGGCAAGGCGGCGGCCTCGGCATAGACCGCGCGGGCCCGGCCGATCGGAATACCGAACTTGTTCTCTTTCTTGCCGGTGGCAATCTTCTCATGGGTCCGGGCATCGACATCGGGGTTGACCCGGATCGTCACCGGCGCGCGCAGACCCATCGACAGCGCCACCGCGTTCAGCACCAGAAGTTCCGGTTCGCTCTCGACGTTGAACTGGCGGATGCCGCCTGTCAGCGCCAGCCGCATCTCTTCGGCGGTCTTGCCGACCCCGGAAAAGACGATTCTGTCGCCCGGCACCCCGGCGGCGCGCGCCTTGCGGTATTCGCCGCCCGAGACCACATCCATGCCCGCACCCAGATCGGCCAGGGTGCGGATCACCGCAAGGTTGGAATTGGCCTTCATCGCATAGCAGACGAGATGCGGCATCCCCGCCAGCGCCTCCTCGAAAAGCCGGTAGTGGCGGGTCAGGGTGGCGGTGGAATAGACATAGAAGGGCGTGCCGACGGCGGCGGCGATCTCGGGGATCGCGACATCCTCGGCGTGCAGAACCCCGTCGCGGTAAAGAAAGTGATCCATCAACCCTGTCCCATCCGGCCCGCGACCCTGATCGCGCGAAACGCTAAAACCGCCGGCCGTCAAAGCCCGCCCGAGACGCCGACCTTGACCGCGCCGGTGACCGTCACCCCGGGATGGGTCGGCTCCGGTGATTTCGGCGGGCCGTCGACGCCGCAGGCGGCCAGCGCCAGCAGGGTTGCGAAAAGGCTGGCGGCCTTCATTTCAGCACCTCTTTCCAGTGGGCGACGCGGGCGCGGACCTGATCGGGCGCGGTGCCGCCGAAGCTTTGCCGGCTGGCCACCGAATTATGCACGCCAAGGACCGAATAGACCGACTGATCGATGGCCGGATGCACCGAAGCCATCTCGGCCAGCGACAGGTCCGGCAGATCGCAGCCCTTGCCCTCGGCCAGCGCCACCAGCGTGCCGGTGACGTGGTGGGCCTCGCGGAACGGCAGGTTCGCCTCGCGCACCAGCCAGTCGGCCAGATCGGTCGCGGTGGAAAAGCCCGCCGCCGCCGCCTTTTCCAGCGAGGCCCGGTTGGCGGTCATGTCGGCGATCATGCCCTCCATCGCCGCCAGCGACAGCATCAGCGTGTCGGCGGCGTCAAAGACCTGTTCCTTGTCTTCCTGCATGTCCTTGGAATAAGCCAAGGGCAACCCCTTCATCACCGTGAACAAGGCCACCGTCGCCCCGAGGATGCGCCCGACCTTGGCGCGCAGCAGTTCCGCCGCGTCGGGGTTCTTCTTTTGCGGCATGATCGAGGACCCGGTGGTGAAGCGGTCCGACAGGGTGACGAAGCGGAACTGCGCCGAGGACCAGATCACCAGTTCCTCGGCCAGCCGCGAAAGGTGGATCGCCGAGATCGCCGCGGCCGAGAGGAACTCCAGCGCGAAGTCGCGGTCGCTGACCGCATCAAGCGAATTGGCGCAGGGCCGGTCGAAGCCAAGCGCCGCGGCGGTCATCTGGCGGTCGATCGGGAACGAGGTGCCGGCCAGCGCCGCCGCGCCGAGCGGGCATTCGTTCATCCGCGCCCGGGCATCGGCAAAGCGGCCCCGGTCACGGGAAAACATCTCGACATAGGCCAGCATGTGATGGCCCCAGGTCACCGGCTGGGCGGTCTGCAGATGGGTGAAGCCCGGCATCACCCAGTCGGCCCCGGCCCCGGCCTGGGCGAGAAGTGCCCGCATCAGCGCGTCAAGCGCCGCGGTGGCGGCATCACACTGGTCGCGCACCCAGAGCCGGAAGTCGGTTGCCACCTGATCGTTGCGCGACCGCGCGGTGTGAAGCCGGCCGGCCGGAGCGCCGATCAGCTCTTTCAGCCGCGCCTCGACATTCATGTGAATGTCCTCGAGTGCTGTGGAAAAGACAAAGCGGCCGGCCTCGATCTCTGACAATACCGTGATCAGCCCTTCCCTGATCGCGGCGCCGTCGCTATCACTGATGATGCCTGTCGCTGCCAGCATTGCGGCGTGGGCCCGGCTGCCCGCGATGTCCTGGGCGTAAAGCCGGCGGTCGAACCCGATCGAGGCGTTGATCGCCGTCATGATCGCATCCGGCCCGCCGGCAAAGCGCCCGCCCCACATGGCATTGGCCGCGGGGGCATTGGCCGCGGGGGCAGGGGCCTCGGTCGTTCCGGTGGTCGTCTTGTGGCCTGTCGTCTCGTTCATCATCCGTCCCCTCGGGAGGAAACCCATGCATCGCTTCCGCTCCGCGATCCTCTACACGGCCCTTGCGCTTGGTGCAAATGCGGCCATGGCCAGCGACACCGGCCCCGGGGTGGCGGCACTCGAGGCCTTGCGCGATGGCGACATGGTCAAGCTGCGTTTCCTGAAGGAACCCGCCGCGGTGCCCGACACCGCCTTTGTCGATGCCGCCGGGGCCGAATACCGGCTGTCGGACTGGCAGGGCAAATATGTGCTGGTGAACTTCTGGGCGACCTGGTGCGCGCCCTGCCGGGCCGAGATGCCGTCGCTCGACCGGCTTCAGGCCGACCTTGGCGGCGACCGGTTCGCGGTGGTGACCATCGCCACCGGCCGCAATCCCCTGCCGGCGATCGAGAAGTTCTTTGCCGAGGAAGGCATCACCCATCTGCCGGTGCTGCGCGACCCCAAGCAGGAACTGGCGCGCAACATGGCGGTGATGGGCCTGCCGATCAGCCTGATCCTTGATCCTGAAGGGCGCGAGATCGCCCGGCTGATCGGTGACGCCCACTGGGACAGCCCCGAGGCCAAGCGCATCATCGAGGCGCTGCTGGCCCCCGCCGGCTGAGCCCCGCCGGCGCGCCCCTCGCTGTCAGGCCAGCGCCGCCACCCGGCCGTGACAGGGGCAGGTGACGAGGTGGTCGTTGACCATGCCCACCGCCTGCATGAAGGCATAGGTGATCACCGGCCCGCAGAACCGGAACCCCGCCTTCTTCAGATCCTTCGCCATCCGCTCCGAGAGGGGCGTTGCGGCCGGCACCTCGGCCATGCTGGAAAATCGGTTCTGCAAGGGCGTTCCGTCGAGATATCGCCAGAGGAAGGGGGCAAAGCCGCCCGCCTCCTCGATCGCAAGCCAGGCCCGGGCATTGCCGATCGTCGCCTCGATCTTGGCGCGAGACCGCACGATGCGCGCGTCGCCCAGCAGGCGCTCGACATCGGCCTCGCCCCAGCGCGCGATCACCGCCGGATCGAAGCCCTCGAAGGCGGCGCGGAACCCGTCGCGCTTGCGCAGGATGGTGATCCAGGCCAGCCCCGCCTGAAACCCGTCGAGGACCAGCTTTTCCCACAGCGCCCGGCTGTCGCGCTCCGGCACGCCCCATTCCTCGTCATGATAGGCGACGTAAAGAGGATCGCTTCCGCACCAGCCACAGCGCTCGCCCATTGCCCTCTCCCGCTTTGATCGCCGCGGCCCGGAATTTTCGGCCGCCCGTTTACCCGTTCTTATCCTGTTCTCATCACCCTGTCCAAGGACAGAGGGGAGCTCTCGATGAAAAAGCCGGGGCGCATGGCGCGCGATGCCGCAACCGAAAGTCCGCTCGCCGTGGCGGTTGCCGAACGCGACCGCGGCACCATGGCCATGGTCGAACGGGCGCTGAAGCGGCGCGACGTGATGCTGGCCTTCCAGCCGGTGGTGCAGGCCGCACGACCCGACCGCCCGGCCTTCCACGAGGGTCTGATCCGCATCCTCGACGAGACCGGCCGCATCATCCCGGCGCGCGAGTTCATCGAGGCGGTGGAGCCCACCGAAACCGGGCGGGTGATCGATTGCCTGGCGCTCGACATGGGGCTGCGCGCCCTCGGCCGCGACGCGACGCTGCGGCTTGCGATCAACATGTCGGCCCGCTCCATCGCCTATCCCCGATGGATGCGGATCCTGCGCCAGGGGATCCGCGCTGACCCGACCGCCGCCGAACGGCTGATCCTCGAGATCACCGAATCCTCGGCGATGGCGATCCCCGAAATCGTCGCGGTCTTCATGAAGGATCTCCAGACCGAGGGCATCGCCTTCGCCCTCGATGATTTCGGCGCCGGCCAGACCTCGTTTCGCTACCTGCGGGAATTCTACTTCGACATCCTCAAGATCGATGGCCAGTTCATCCGCGGCGTCGCCACCAGCCCCGACAATCAGGTGCTGACCCAGGCGCTTTTGTCGATAGCGCGGCATTTCGACATGTTCGCGGTGGCCGAATCGGTCGAGAATGCCGCCGACGCGGCCTGGCTGACGACGATCGGCATGGACTGCATGCAGGGCTACTATTTCGGCGCGCCGACGATCACCCCGCCGTGGAAGCTGCCGCAGGCGGCGCGCAGCGCCTGACCCGGTGACCCGGCCCGGACCGGTGCACCGCGCGGACCGGTCTCGACCAGCCATCTGCGATGGCCCGGGCCCATGCGCGGGGCCGTGATCGCTTTCACAAAGGCGGCCCGGAGGGGCGCCACCTCGGGGCCGACCCCGGCGTCACGCCGCGGCGACCCCGGTCGGCGCGGCCAGTTCGACGATGTCGAACATGATCCGGTTCAGCTCGAAGTCCTTGGGGCTGTAGACCCGCGCCACGCCGATGTCGCGCAAGCGCCGGGCGTCGGCTTCGGGGATGATGCCGCCGGCCACCACCGGCACATCGCCAAGCCCGACCGCCCGCAGTTCGGCGATGACCTCGGCCACCAGCGGCATGTGGCTGCCCGACAGGATCGACAGGCCGACGACATGGGCGCCGGTCTCGACCGCGGTGGCGGCGATCTCGGCCGGGGTCAGGCGGATGCCGTCGTAACGGATCGCCATGCCGCAGTCGCGCGCCCGCGCCGCGATCTGCTCGGCGCCGTTGGAATGGCCGTCCAGCCCGGGCTTGCCGACCAGAAGGCTCAGCCGCCGTCCCAGCCGGGCAGAGACCGCGTCGACCGCCGCGCGCACGTCCTCCAGCCCCTCGGTCCGGTTTGACGGGCTGGCCGAAACCCCGGTCGGCCCGCGATACTGGCCGTGAACCGCCCGCATCACCCCGGCCCATTCGCCAGTGGTCACCCCGGCCTTGGCTGCCACGATCGATGCCGGCATGATATTGGCACCCGACTGCGCGGCCACGCGCAGCGCGGCCAGCGCGGCCTCGATGGCCCGCGGGTCGCGACCCCGCCGCCAGTCCGCCAGCCGGGCGATCTGCGCGGCCTCGACGCCCGGATCGACGGTCAGGATCGTCCCCTCGCCCGCCGTCAGCGGCGAGGCCTCGCCCTCGCGCCAGCGGTTGACGCCGACCACCACCGTCTCGCCCGCCTCGATCCGGCCCAGCCTCTCGGCATTGGCCTCGACCAGGCGGCCCTTCATATAGCCGATCGCGGCAATGGCACCGCCCATCGCATGAAGCGTCGCCAGTTCCGCCCGCGCGGCCTCTTTCAGCGCCGCGACCTTCGCCGCCACCACCGGACTGCCGTCAAAAAGGTCGCCATATTCCAGCAGATCGGTCTCGTAGGCGAGGATCTGCTGCATCCTCAGCGACCATTGCTGATCCCAGGGTCGCGGCAGGCCCAGGGCCTCGTTCCAGGCCGGCAGCTGCACCGCCCGGGCGCGGGCCGATCGCGACAGCGTGACCGCGAGCATCTCCAGCAGGATGCGGTAGACGTTGTTTTCCGGCTGCTGCTCGGTCAGGCCGAGGCTGTTCACCTGCACGCCGTAGCGGAAGCGGCGGAATTTCTCCTCCGCGATGCCGTAGCGGTCGCGGCAGATATCGTCCCAGAGTTCCGAGAAGGCCCGCATCTTGCACATCTCGGTGACAAAGCGGATGCCGGCGTTGACGAAGAACGAAATGCGCCCGACCATCTCGGGAAAGACTTCGGCCGGCACCTTGGCCCTGAGATCGTCGAGCACCGCGATCGCGGTCGCCAGCGCAAAGGCCAGTTCCTGTTCCGGTGTCGCCCCCGCCTCCTGCAGGTGGTAGGAGCAGACGTTCATCGGGTTCCATTTCGGCAGATGCTCGCGCGTGTAGGCGGCAACATCGGTGATCATCGCCAGCGAGGGCTTCGGCGGGCAGATATAGGTGCCGCGTGACAGGTATTCCTTGACCAGGTCGTTCTGCACCGTGCCCTGAAGGCGTGCGACATCGGCGCCCTGTTCCTCGGCCACCGCGACATACAGCGCCAGAAGCCAGGGGGCGGTGGCGTTGATCGTCATCGAGGTGTTCATCGCGTCCAGCGGAATGCCCTCGAAAAGCGTCCGCATGTCGCCAAGATGGCAGACCGGCACGCCGACCTTGCCGACCTCGCCGCGCGCCAGCGCGTGGTCGCTGTCATGGCCGGTCTGGGTCGGCAGGTCGAAGGCGACCGACAGCCCGGTCTGGCCCCTGGCCAGATTGGCCCGGAAAAGCGCGTTCGACTCTGCGGCAGTCGAATGGCCGGCATAGGTCCTGAACAGCCACGGCTTGTCCTTCTCGGCCTCGGTCATCGCAGCGCCTCCGGAATCGTCCTTGAAACTTTATTTCGCCCGGGCAGAGATAGGCGACATTTCCTGACGATGTCAATTCGCCGCGTTGCGGCATGACGGGATTTACCGCGGCCCGCCGACCTGCCACGCTCGCGCCCATGTTCCGGCCGGTGACGCTGCCCTTCTGGCTTTTCGTCCTGATCCTGGTCTTCGCCGGGGTTGCCTTTGCGTCGCATTTCCTCTTTCCCTCGGTGCGCTGGTTCTTCCGGCGGCGGATGGAGCGGGTCGTGGACCGTCTCAACCGCCGGCTCGACCGGCCGATCCAGCCGTTCAAGCTGATGGCCCGTCCCGACATGATCATGCGGCTTGCGCATGACCCGAAGGTGGCCGAGGCGATCGCCGCCGAGGCCGCCGCGACCGGGGTGCCCGAGACGGTGCATCTGGAACGCGCGCGGCGCTACGCGCGCGAGATCGTCCCGGCCTTCTCGGCCTCGGTCTATTTCGGCTTTGCGACGCGGGCGGCTAAATGGCTGGCGCGGCTGGTCTACCGGGTCCGGGTCGGGCAGTTCGATGCCGAGGCCATCGCCGCGATCGACCGGGGCGCGACGGTCGTCTTCGTGATGAACCACCGCTCGAACATGGATTACGTCCTGGTCACCTACCTCGCCGCCAACCGCTCGGCGCTGTCCTACGCGGTTGGCGAATGGGCGCATGTCTGGCCATTGTCCTGGCTGATCCGGGCCTCGGGGGCCTATTTCATCCGGCGCAAGTCGAACAATCCGCTCTATCGCCGGGTGCTGGCGCGCTATGTCCAGATGGCGACCGAAGAAGGCGTGACCCAGGCGGTCTTCCCCGAGGGCGGGTTGTCGCTTGACGGGCGCGTGGGGGGCGCCAGGCTTGGCATCCTGTCCTACATCGTCGCCGGGCACCGGCCCGGCGGGCGCGACGTGGTCTTCGTCCCGGTCTCGCTTGCCTATGACCGGGTGATCGAGGACCGGGTGCTGACCGCCGCCCACCGCAGCGGCGAGCGGCGGTTCCGGGCCTCGATCGGGGCGATCGTGAAGTTCGTCGGTCGTCAGTCGTGGCGGGTGCTGACCGGGCGGTTCCAGAAATTCGGCACCGCCTCGGTCAGCTTCGGGGCGCCCTTGTCGCTGGCGGCGGTTCTGGAGGATGCGCATGGCGATGCCACGCAGGGCCTTGCAGAAGAGCTGATGGCACGGATTGCCGCCAATGTGCCGGTGCTGCCGGTGCCACTGATCTGCGCCGCGCTTGGCGAGCGGGCCGAGATGGACGAGGCCGCGCTTCGCGTCGAGGCGGCAGGGATCGCAAGGGCCTTGCGCGACCGCGGCGTTCACCTTGATCTGCCCGAGGGATCGGTGGACCGCGGGGTTGACCGGGCACTGGCCCTGCTGGCACCGCGCAGGATCATCCGGCGCGACGGTGCGCGGGTGATCGTGGCGCCGGCGGACCGGGCGCTGATAAGCTTCTATGCGGCGGCAGTTGATCAGCACCTTGCTGCGCCTGCGGCATGAAAGCCGCCGGAAATCCGGGCAAGATCCCGGGAATCCAACATCACTAAGACATAATGTTTCAAAAATATTGACTTCACCTATTGCATTATTGCTTTTCCAGCCGTATCCCTCCCTCTGAGGCCGCGCTGATTCTGCGTTGCGGCATGGACTTCAGGAGACACCGATGGCTCTGGACGTGAAAACCGAGATCGCGCCCTATGACGCGCCGGAAAAGGATCTTTACGAGATCGGCGAGATGCCGCCCCTCGGCCATGTGCCGAAGCGGATGCATGCCTGGGCGATCCGCCGCGAACGCCACGGCGAGCCCGACAGCGCCATGCAGGTCGAGGTGGTGGAAACCCCGACGATCGACAGCCACGAAGTGCTGGTGATGGTGATGGCCGCCGGGGTCAACTACAACGGCGTCTGGGCGGCACTCGGTATCCCGATCAGCCCCTTCGACGGCCACAAGGCGCCGTATCACATCGCCGGTTCCGATGCCTCGGGCATCGTCTGGGCGGTCGGCGACAAGGTCAAGCGCTGGAAGGTCGGCGACGAGGTCGTGGTGCATTGCAACCAGGACGACGGCGACGACGAGGAATGCAACGGCGGCGACCCGATGTTCTCGCCCTCCCAGCGGATCTGGGGCTACGAGACGCCGGACGGCAGTTTCGCGCAGTTCACCCGGGTCCAGGCGCAGCAGCTTATGCCGCGACCAAAACACCTGACCTGGGAAGAATGCGGCTGCTACACGCTGACGCTGGCCACCGCCTACCGGATGCTGTTCGGCCACCGCCCGCATATCCTGAAGCCCGGCGACAACGTTCTGGTCTGGGGCGCCTCGGGGGGGCTCGGGTCTTACGCGATCCAGCTGATCAACGCCGCCGGCGCCAATGCGATCGGGGTGATCTCGGAAGAGGACAAGCGCGATTTCGTCATGGGGCTGGGCGCGAAAGGCGTGATCAACCGCAAGGACTTCGCCTGCTGGGGCCAGATGCCGACGGTGAACACCCCCGAATATGCCGCCTGGTTCAAGGAGGCGCGCCGCTTCGGCGCGGCGATCTGGGCGATCACCGGCAAGGGCAACAATGTCGACATGGTGTTCGAGCACCCCGGCGAGGCGACCTTTCCGGTCTCGGTCTTCGTGGTGAAACGCGGCGGCATGGTGGTGATCTGCGCCGGCACCACCGGCTACAACCTCACCTTCGACGTGCGCTATCTGTGGATGCACCAGAAGCGGGTGCAGGGCAGCCACTTCGCCAATCTCAAGCAGGCGGCGGCGGCCAACAAGCTGATGCTGGAACGCCGGCTTGACCCCTGCATGTCCGAGGTCTTTCCCTGGGCCGAGATCCCGGCCGCCCACATGAAGATGCGTCGCAACGAGCACAAGCCGGGCAACATGGCGGTGCTGGTCCAGGCGCCGCGCACCGGGCTCAGAACCTTCGAGGACGCGCTGGAGGCCGGCCGCCGCTGATCACCGAACCGGCCCCGTTCACGCCATCTCTGCCGCCAACGTGATTTTCCCCGGATCGACCGGGGGGGGTAGCGTGGTGACAGGATGACCGGAGGGGGCCGATGATCGAACATTTTGATGCGCGGGGCGACCGGGCGAACCTGATCGCCGATGTCTGCATCGTCGGCGGCGGGGCGAGCGGCGTGACGCTGGCCGATGCGCTGGTCGCCGAGGGCCGCGAGGTTCTGCTGCTGGAAAGCGGTGGCACCGATCACGATCCCGCCGTGCAAAGCCTGATGCAGGGCGCCTCGCACGGCTTTCCCTATTACGACCTTGCCGATTGCCGGCTGCGGTTTTTCGGCGGCACCACGGCGATCTGGGGCGGGCGCTGCGCGCAGCTGAACGAGATCGACTTTCAGCGCCGCGCCTGGGTGCCGCACAGTGGCTGGCCGATCACCAAGGCCGATCTGGCCCCGCTTTACGCCCGCGCCCAAGGTTTGCTTGGCCTGCCGCCGACCGATGGCGAGGACGAGCTTTGGGATGCCCATGGCCTGACCCCGCCGCCCTGGTCGCCCGAGGTCATCGGCAGCGCCTTCTGGCAGTTCGACCAGGAAAGCGACCGCTTCGCGGTGCGCCAGCCGGCGCGGATCAAGGCCTCGCGACGCGCCCGCATCCTGCTTCATGCCTCGGTGACCGGGATCCGGCTGAACCCGCAGGGCAGCGCCGTCGTGGCGCTGGATTTCGCCAATCTTGCCGGCGGCCGGGGCCGGGTGCGGGCGCGTCAGTTCGTGCTCGCCGCCGGCGGGATCGAGAATGCCCGCATCCTTCTGGCCTCCGACGATGTGCGCCCCAATGGTGTCGGCAATGACCACGATCTGGTCGGCCGCTTCTTCATGGAACATCCCCATGCCCGCGGTGCGCGGATCGAGACATCCGCGGTGATGCGCCTGCTGCGGGCACTGCCGCGCAGCTACAGCCGGGGCGGCATCCGCCATGCCGCGGTCGCGCGCCCGGCACCGGCGTTGCAAAGGCGCGAGGGCCTGCTGAACAGCGCCTTCACCCTGGCCGCGCGCCAGCATCCCGGCGCGCGCATGGTCATGGCCAAGCGGCTGTTGCTGTCGCTGCGCGACAATCTCGATCCTGACCGGCAGAACCGCCGGCTGTGGAACCTCTACCGCCGTCAGGTGATCCGGCTGCGCCAACATGCCGGCCCGCTGCTGGCCTGGGCCAGCATCCGCTCGGGCGGTTACGGTCTTTACACGGTGCTGCGGGCCGAACAGGCACCCAATCCGCAAAGCCGCGTCACGCTTGGCCCGGCGCGCGACGCGCTCGGGATGCGACAGGTCTCGCTCGACTGGCGGATGAGCGCGATCGACAAGCACACCGCGCGGGCGACGATGCTGGCGCTCGACGGCGAACTGGCGCGGCTGGGGCTGGGCCGCTGCATCCTGGAACCCTGGCTGGCCGATGACGGGCCGGACTGGCAGACCGATCCCCTGATCTCCAACCACCCGATCGGCGGGTTCCATCACATGGGCACCACCCGGATGGCCGCCAGCCCACGCGCCGGCGTCGTCGATGCCGACTGCAAGGTGCATGGCATCGCCAACCTCTGGGTCGCCGGCAGCTCGGTCTTTCCGACATCGGGCTGGGCCAATCCGACCCTGACGATCCTGGCGCTGGCGCTGCGGCTTGCCGATCATCTTGCGCAGAGTGTCGCAAGGCCGCTGCGCATTGCCAGTTGACGGCGCGCCCGCGGATCGTGCTAGGGTTGTGCCGGCATTCGACCGGCAGCCCCAGCGAGCGCGCGCCATGCAACATGACTGGATCACCGATGTGCTGACCGATCTGCGGGCCTTCGCGCAGGCCAACGGGTTTGATCGCCTGGCCCTGCAACTCGAGGATACGCTGGCCGTGGCGACCGCCGAGATTGCCCATGCCGCCTCCGCCCTTCCGCCCGGGTCCGAGCGCAGCGCGCGCAGCGCCGGATCGCGGGCCGGCAAAGGCGGCTGATCACCTGCGCTGAGCTTGCCGACCCGTCCTGCCGGCAGCTGATCAATGGTTCACATTCCGCCCCGGCCGCCCTAGGGTCGCGCCGATGACAGCCCTTGATCCGGAATTTTCCGCCGACCAGGCCGAGGCCTGGGACCGTGTGGCCGCGGTGTTGCAGGGCGTCGGCATCGACCTTGTGAACGCCCGGCTCGCCCCCGCGGCCGAAGGCGGGCCGACGGTGCTGGCGATCGTCGGCAAGGCCGGGTCGGGCAAGACCATGCTGCTGGCGGCACTGGCACGGGCCCTTGCCGAAGCCGGGGTCGAGACGGTGTCGGGCGACTACGAGGGCCGCCGCCGCAAGGACCGCCGCACGCTCGCGATCCTGGCGCCGACCAACAAGGCCGCCAGTGTCCTGCGCGGCCGCGGCGTGCCGGCGACGACGATCCACCGCATCCTCTATACCCCGGTCTATGATCCCGAATACGAACGCATCGCCGAATGGCTTGCCGGCACCGGCAGCCGCCCGGTGGTCGAGGGGCTGAGCGAGATCGCGCTTGATCGGGCGCGGGCCTTCTTCGACCAGGTCAAGTCGATCCCGGGCGCCCTTGCGGCCGCCGGGTTGCGCGGCTCCGACTTCATCAAGGGCTGGAAACGGCGCGAGGACGCGCTTGATGTCGGCTTCGTCGACGAGTCCTCGATGCTTGACCAGCGCGCCCTTGATGACCTGCGCGAGATCTTCCCGACGCTGGTCCTTTTCGGCGACCCTGCGCAGCTTGCCCCGGTCGGCCAGTCCGGCGAGATGGTCTTTGACCGGCTGCCGGCACCGTCGCTGCTGCATCTTCATCGCATCCACCGCCAGGCCGCCGACAGCCCGATCCTTGACCTTGCCCATGCGCTGGCCGATCCCGACCTTGGCTTCGAGGCCTTCGAGCGGCGCGTCGAGGAAACCGCAAGGCGCGACGATCGCGTGGTCTGGGCCGAACGGGTCGAGGCCGGGCTGATGGCGCGCTCGCCGGTGCTGGTCTGGCGCAACGTCACCCGGATCCGGCTGATCGAGGCGTTTCGTGCCGTCCATGGCGCGCCGGCCGACGCGCTTCTGCCCGGCGAGCCGTTGATCTGCGACGGTATCGAACTGCCGCTGAAGCACCGCAAGCGGCGCATCGATCTGGAGGCGCGCGGGCTGATCAAGGGGGCCCAGGTGATCTATCTCGGCCCCGGATCGAAACCCGGCTTCTCGCGGCTGCATGTCATCGGTGCCGAGGATCCGCGCGTCGCCGCCGCCTCGATCATCAAGATCGAGCGGCCCGACGAAGAGGAACCCTTCATCCCCTATGCCGCGACCATGGGTGCTGCCTTCCTGCATGGCGCCGCGGTGACGATCCACAAGGCGCAAGGGTCGCAATGGCCGGTGGTCCAGGTCTTCGCGCCCGATCTTTACGCCGCCTCGCGCGCCGGCCGGACCGAGGCCGGGCTGCCCTTGTGGAAGCGTCTCGCCTATGTCGCGATCACCCGCGCCGAGAACCGGCTTCACTGGGTGGTGCGCAACCGGCTGGCCCGGCCGCAGGCGCCGCTGACCACCGAGGACCTGCCGAAGGCCGCGCCGGCGCTGGCGCTGGCCCAGACATCGCCCGACTGACATCGCCCGACTGACATCGCCCGGCAGACCGCACCAAGGGTTCCGGTCCGCCGCGAAACCCATTACGCTGGCGCCGATCATCACCGCGGAGGGCCCCATGCGCTGCGTCTTCGTCCAGTTCCGTTGCCACCCCGGCAAGACCTACGAGGTCGCCGACGCGATCTATGACCGCGAGGTGGTGTCAGAGCTTTACTCGACCTCGGGCGAATACGATCTTCTGGCCAAGATCTACATCCCCGAGGATGAGGACATCGGCCAGTGGCTGAGCGCGCGGCTTTTCGATATCGCCGGGATCAGCCGCACCCTGACCACGATGACCTTCCGCGCCTTCTGAACGCGCCGGGCGGCGCCGCGATCAGTAGCGCAGATAGCGAAAGATCGCCGAAGCCGCCCAGCCGGCGATCACCGCCAGCACCAGCGCCAGCGCGCCGTAGGCCGCCGGCCATTCATGCGCCAGGGTGAAAAGCCAGCGTTCAAGCCCGACCATGCGCACATCGATGACCGCGCTGTGCTGCGCGATCACCCGCTTGTCGCGCAGCAGGAAGATCCGGGTCTGGTAGGCGCCCTCGATCAGATCGGCCGGCAGGTCGACATCGGCACGAAACAGCGTCTCCTGCTCCAGCCGGACGCCGCCCTCGGACAGGCTGTAATAGCCGCCGGCCTCGCGCAGCCGGATCAGCGCGGCGGTGAAGGCCGGCGAATCCGTCACATCCATCGGCGCGCCGACCGAACGGATCGCCTGCGGCACCGAGATCTTGCGCCGCAGGTCTTCGGTCTGCGACAGGATCTCGGCCATCGGGGCCGAGGTGGTGACGGCATAGAAGCTTGGCGCGTAATCGACCTCGACCGCGGCGGTATTGATCCAGATGCCGAACTTCCGCGACTTGCGCCGCACCGTCAGCGGCGCCGAGGGCCCCTCGACGGTGATGATGACCGCCAGCGCCGTGCCGGTCGGGATCGGCACCTCGCGCTTGACCGCGCCGTAGATCAGAAGATCCGAACCATCGAAATTCGCGGTGATCGAGATGCTGTCCTGGCTGAGGCCGGCGACCACCTCTTCGCTGCCCCGCGCCGCGCCGAGGGAAAGCAGAAGCACCATGAGCGCCGCGATCGGGCCCCGCATCCTCAGCCCCCCACCGCGGTGATCGAATAGACCTCGGCCGGCGTGACCAGAAGATCGATCGCCAGCTTGCCGCAGACCAGCAGCACCAGAAGCGCCAGCAGCACGCGCAGCTGTTCGGCCTTCAGCCGCGCACCCAGCCTTGTGCCGATCTGCGCGCCGACCACGCCGCCGACGATCAGCAGGACCGCCAGCAGCATGTCGACCGACTGATTGGTCAGCGCATGCATGAAGGTGGTGAAGGCGGTGACGAAGATGATCTGGAACAGCGAGGTGCCGATCACCACCTTGGTCGGCATGCCGAGCAGATAGATCATCGCCGGCACCATGATGAAGCCGCCGCCGACCCCCATCAGCGCCGCCAGCACCCCGACCAGGACCCCGACCAGCAGGGGCGGCACGACACTGATGTAAAGCCCCGAGGCACGGAACTTGATCTTCAGCGGCAGGTTGTGCAGCCACAGATGCTGATGGCGCTTGATCCGGGGCTGCGTGCCCTTGGCCCGGCCCAGGGCACGCAGGCTTTCTTGCAGCATCAACAGCCCGATCAGCCCGAGGAAGACGACATAGGACAGCTGCACCACCAGGTCGATCTGTCCCTTCTGCCTGAGGATGTTGAACACCCAGATCCCGATCGCCGAACCGAGGATGCCGCCGGCCAGCAGCACCAGCCCCATGCGGAAATCGACATTGCGCCGCCGGATCTGCGCCAGCACCCCCGAGACCGACGAGGCGACGACCTGATTGGCCCCGGTCGCCACCGCCACCGTGGGTGGAATCCCGATGAAGAACAGCAAGGGCGTGATCAGAAAACCGCCACCGACGCCGAACATGCCCGACAGCACGCCGACAATGCCGCCCAGCCCGAACAGCAGGTAGGCATTCACGGAAACTTCGGCGATGGGCAGATAGATCTGCATCAGGTCGGGGCCGCGCAGGAAAGGAGATGCCGTGTCAACCAGTGATGCGCGCTTGCACCGGCGCTGTCAAACCGTCAGGCGGCAAGATCGTGCGGCGTTGCGGCATGGCCGCAGGGGCCCGGCCCGGCCCGGCGCTCAGCGTTCCTTGACATAGGGCTCGCCCCCGGCCCGCGGCGGGATCGCCCGGCCGACGAATCCGGCCAGCACGATCACGGTCAGGACATAGGGCAGCGCATCCAGCGCCGGCACCGGCACCTCGAAGCCGATGGTCGCGGTGACCACGTCGCTTCTGAGCGCCAGCGCCTGCAGGAAGCCGAAGAGAAGCGTCGCCCAGAGCGCATACCACGGCCGCCATTTGGCGAAGATCAGTGCGGCAAGGGCGATATAGCCGCGCCCGGCGGTCATCTCGCGGCCGAAGCCGGCCTGAAGCCCGGCCGCCATGTAGGCGCCGGCCAGCCCGCACAGGACCCCGGTGATCGCCACTGCGGTATAGCGCAGCCGCACCACCGAAATGCCGGCGGTATCGACCGAGGCCGGGTTCTCGCCGACCGCGCGCAGGCGCAGGCCGAACCGGGTGCGGTAAAGCGCCCACCAGCTGACCGGCACCATCAAAAGCGCGACATAGACCAGCGCGGTATGGCCCGACAGCACCTCGGCGTAGAAGGGGCCAAGCACCGGCACGCCACGCAGCGCCTCGGCGAAGGGCAGCTCGATCGGGTTGAACCGCGCCGCGCCGGACAAGGGCGGGGTGCGCCCGCCCTGCCGGAACAGCGACTGCGCGATCAGCACGGTCAGGCCCGAGGCGACGAAGTTCAGCGCCACGCCGGAAATCAGCTGGTTGCCGCGAAAGGTGATCGAGGCCAGACCGTGCACCACCGCCAGCAGCATCGCCCCGGCGATCCCGGCCAGAAGCCCCAGCCAGACCGATCCGCTCAGCGCCGCCACCGCCCCGGTCGCCATCGCCGCCATCAGCATCTTGCCTTCAAGCCCGATGTCGAAGATGCCCGAGCGTTCGGAATAAAGCCCGGCCAGACAGGCCAGCAGCAAGGGCGTCGCCAGCCGCAGCGTCGAATCGAGGATCTGCAGAAGCGTTGCGTAATCCATCACCGCGCCCCCGTCATGCCGGAACCACGGCGGTGCGGCGCGGCCGGAAGAACACCCCCAGCATCATCCGCACCATGTGATCCAGCGCCCCGGTGAACAGGATCACCAGCCCCTGCACGACGATCCTGAGCTCGATCGGGATCGTGGTCCAGAGGCCAAGCTCGGCCCCGCCCTGATAGAGAAAGCCGAAGAGGATCGCGGCAAGGAAGACGCCAAGGGGATGGTTGCGCCCCATCAGCGCCACCGCGATGCCGATGAAACCCGCCCCTTCGGAGGAGTTCTGCAGCAGCCGCCCGCTTTCGCCCATGACGTTGTTGATCGACATCAGCCCGGCCAGCGCGCCCGAGATCAGCATCGCCAGCATCGTCACCTTGAAGGCCGAGATGCCGGCATAGGTCGCCGCCGGCTCGGACCGGCCGAAGGCGCGGATCTGATAGCCAAGCCGGGTGCGCCACAAGAGGATCCAGACCAGAACGCAGGCGACCAGCGCCACGAAGAACGTGACATTGGCCGGCACCTGCTTGTCGAAGAGCAGCGACAGGCCGGGGATTTCGTGCAGCGTCGGCAGGTCGGTGCCGGCGGGAAAGCGCGCGGTGGCCGGGTCCATCTGGCCGGCCGGCCTGAGCACGTTGACCAGAAGATGGATGATCAGCGCCGCGCCGATGTAGTTGAACATGATCGTGGTGATGACGATATGGCTGCCGCGCCGGGCCTGAAGCCAGGCCGGTATCGCCGCCCAGGCCGCGCCGAAGGCCGCAGCACCCAGCATCGCCGCCGGCAGGGCCAGCGTCCAGTGCGGCCAGGGAAGTGCCAGGCAGACCAGCGCCACGCCCAGCCCGCCAAGCTGCGCCTGCCCCTCGCCGCCGATGTTGAAGAGGCTGGCATGGAACGCCACCGTCACCGCCAGGCCGGTGAAGATGAAGCTGGTCGCATAGTAAAGCGTGTAGCCCCAGGCATAGGACGAGCCGACCGCGCCGGTGACCATGGTGCCAAGCACCTCGGACGGGCTGCCGCCGATCGCCAGCACCACCAGCGCCGAGATGATCCCGGCCATCAGCAGGCTGATCAGCGGCACCAGCACGACATCGGCCCATTGCGGCAGTCTGGTCATCACGCGGCCCTTTCGCCGACGCCGGCCATCAGAAGGCCAAGCGCGCGTTCGTCGGTTTCGCCGGGCAGGCGTTCGCCCATGATCCGGCCGTCGAACATCACCGCGATGCGGTCGGCGAGGCTCATGATCTCGTCCAGTTCGACCGAGACCAGCAGCACCGCCTTGCCGGCATCGCGCAGTGCCACGATCTCGCGGTGGATGAACTCGATCGCGCCGATGTCGACGCCGCGGGTCGGCTGGCCGACCAGCAGAAGGTCGGGGTTGCGGTCGATCTCGCGGGCCAGCACGATCTTTTGCTGGTTGCCGCCGGAAAAGCTTTTCGCCGTCAGGGTCGGGGTCGGCGGGCGCACGTCGAAGCGCTCCATCGCGACCTGCGCCTTCTCGATCATCCCGGCATTGTCCATCAGAAGCGCGTTCTTCTGATAGGCCGGGTCGTTGTGATAGCCGAAGACCAGGTTTTCCCAGGCGGTGAAATCCATGATCAGGCCCAGCCGCTGGCGATCCTCGGGGACATGGGCGATGCCGCGGGCGCGGCGCGACTGACCGTCCGAACGGCGCCCGGTCAGGTCGATCTCGTCGCCGTTGATCCGCACCCGGCCGCGGCCGCGCATGATCCCGCCGAGCACCCCGAGAAGCTCGGACTGGCCGTTGCCGGCGACCCCGGCGATGCCGAGGATCTCGCCGGCGCGGATCGACAGCGATATGCCCTTCAGCCGCTCGACCCCGTCGGCATCGGTGACCCGCAGATCCTCGACCTCCAGCACGGTGCGGCCGGGCTTCGCCGGGCCCTTGGGAACGTGCAACAGCACCTTGCGCCCGACCATCAATTCGGCCAGCGCCTCGGGGCTGGTGCCGGCGGTGGCCACCGTCGCGGTCATCTCGCCGCGGCGCATGACGCTGACGCTGTCGGTGATCTCCATGATCTCGCGCAGCTTGTGGGTGATCAGGACGATGGTCTTGCCCTGCTCGCGCAGCCCGCGCAGGATGCGAAAGAGGTGATCGGCCTCGTCGGGGGTCAACACGCCGGTCGGCTCGTCCAGGATCAGGATGTCGGCATGGCGGTAAAGCGCCTTGAGGATCTCGACCCGCTGCTGATGGCCGACGCTGAGGTCGTCGATCACCGCCTCGGGATCGACATCAAGCTCGTATTCCTCGGCCAGCTCCTTCAGGACGCGCCGGGCCTTGGCCAGCGACGGGCGCAAAAGCGCGCCCTCCTCGGCGCCGAGGATGATGTTTTCCAGCACGGTGAAGTTCTGCACCAGCTTGAAATGCTGGAACACCATGCCGATGCCGGCGCGGATCGCGGCCTGGCTGTCGGGGATGGTGATCGGCGCGCCGTTGACCAGGATCTCGCCGCTGTCGGCCTTGTAGAAGCCGTAAAGGATCGACATCAGCGTCGACTTGCCGGCGCCGTTCTCGCCGATGATGCCGTGGATCGTGCCCTTCTCGACCCGGATCGAGATGTCCTTGTTGGCCTGCACCGGCCCGAAGGCCTTGGAGATGCCGCGCAACTCGATCGCGGGCGGGGGCTGGCCCGATCCGGCCGGGGCGGCAGTTGCCTGCCGCCCCAGGGTGTCCTTCGCGACCATACCCGCGCGGCCTCAGCTGACCGGGCAGGTGTTGTCGGACATGTAGTCATGCACCGCGATCTCGCCGGCCTTGATGCTGGCGGCGGCGGCATCGACGGCGGCCTTCATCTCGTCGCTGACGAGGGCGGCGTTGTTGTCATCCAGCGCATAGCCGACCCCTTCCGAGGCCAGATCCATCACCTGGATGCCGGGCGCAAGATCCGCCCCGGCCTTGAACGCCTCGTAGACCGAGTTGTCGACCCGCTTGACCATCGAGGTCAGAACCTGGCCCGGATGCAGGTGGTTCTGGTTGCTGTCCACCCCGATCGACAGGATGCCCTCGTCGGCGGCAGC
This sequence comes from Alphaproteobacteria bacterium HGW-Alphaproteobacteria-6, assembly GCA_002841115.1. Lineage (GTDB taxonomy): Bacteria > Pseudomonadota > Alphaproteobacteria > Rhodobacterales > Rhodobacteraceae > Albidovulum. The sequence continues at coordinate 39,646 of PHEC01000007.1, forward strand.
CTGCAGGACGCCGATCCCGGTGCCGCCGGCGGCGGCATAGATCACGTCGGCGCCCTGGCTTTTCTGCGCCCTGGCGAGTTCGGCGCCCTTGACCGGGTCGTTCCAGGCGGTCGGCGTGGTGCCGGTCATGTTCTGGATCACCCTGGCATCGGGATTGGCCGCCTTGACACCCTGCACATAGCCGCAGGCGAACTTGCGGATCAGCGGAATGTCCATGCCGCCGATGAAGCCGACGGTGCCGGTCTTCGAGGCCATCGCCGCCATCATGCCCACCAGATAGGAACCCTGTTCCTCGGTGAAGACCACCGACTGGATGTTGGGCTGTTCGACCACCATGTCGATGATCGCGAACCTGGTGTCGGGAAAGTCGGGCGCGACCTCGTTCAGCACGTCGCCGAAGGCAAAGCCGGTCATCACCACCGGGTTGGCGCCGGCCTCGGCCAGCCGCCGCAACGCCTGTTCGCGCTGCGCCTCGGACTGCATTTCCAGTTCCTTGTAGGTGCCGCCGGTTTCGGCCTTCCACTTCTCGGCGCCGGCAAAGGCCGCCTCGTTGAAGGATTTGTCGAACTTGCCGCCAAGGTCATAGATGATCGCGGGATCGGCCAGTGCCGCACCCGCGCCCAGCGCCAGCGTGGCGGCCGCGCCGAGGAAATATCTGTGAAGGGTCATGGATCGCTCCCAGTTGACGTCCGTGGATATCCGCGTCCTTGGGGCGCGCCCGATCGGCGGCCGGTCCCGCGCGGATTGCCCCCGATTAGGGCCAAAGCCCGATGGCCGGTCAATAGCTATTTGGGCCCATTCGGCGGAAGTTTGACTCTTTGGTCAGGATGGTGGCGCAAATCCGGTCAGCGGCTGTGACAGGACAAGCGCATCGACCGGCGCCGCCGCCGCGCCGCCATAGTAACCCCGCCGCCGCCCAGCCCCGGCAAAGCCCGCCGCCCGGTAGAGCGCGATCGCCGCCGCATTGTCGGCGGCAACCTCGAGAAAGGCGGTTTCGGCGCCGCGACCGGCGGCGATGCGCAGGAATTCGGCGACAAGGCGGCGCCCGATCCCGTGCCGGCGCGCCTCGGGCCGGACCGCAAGGGTCAGCAGTTCGGCCTCGCCGGCCAGCACCCGGCCGATCAGGAACCCATCCGGCGCGGCACAGAGAAAGGCGCCCGGCGTGGTCAGGGTCTGCGCGATCGCCGCGGCCGGCCAGGGCGGCGGCCGGGTGAAGGCGGCGGCATGGATCGCGGCAAGGCCGGCCGGGTCCGCAGCCGCGGCGTTCACGGCAGGATCGCCGGCGCGCCATCGCGCGCGGGCGCGGCATCGGCGGGGCGCAGATAGACCGGTGCCGGGCGCGGCAAGGCC
>PHEC01000135.1 GCA_002841115.1 Alphaproteobacteria bacterium HGW-Alphaproteobacteria-6
CGCCCGCCGAGCGGGTGGATATAGCCGCCCTCCGCCGAGACGTTGAGGATGAAGCGGCTGCCGAGATTGAAATGCTTGCTCGCCGACGCACGCGAGCGGACATATTTGACGCTGCCGCCCAACCCCGCGAAATCCTGGCTAAGCGACAGCGACTGGCCGCGCGTCGGACGCAGGCGGTTGTCGCGGTCGTCATAGGCGATCGTATAGCCGACCAGCGAGGTGGTGCGCTTGCCGATCGCGTCGCACAGATAGCGGCCCGCGACCAGTGGGTCGCACTCGCCGCGGAAATAATAGAGGTCGCGATCGAGCGACACATCGTCATAGTTGAGGCTGTAGCGCCCGAAGAAGGACAGATATTCCGTCAACGGCACGCCCGCGCTGACCTGGAAGCCCGTCGTCGACTGCTCGAACGTCGTGCGGCGATCGTTGCCGATGAAGTTGAACGAATTGAGGTCGCGGCGATAGACGCTGCCGCCGATCGAGATGTTGCGGTCGAACAGATAGGGTTCCGTGAAACCCAGTTCGACCGATTTCGAATAGCTGGAATAGTTGACCGACGCCGACAGCATCTGGCCAAGACCGCGGAAGTTGCGCTGGCGGATCGAGCCTTGCAGCAGGAAATTCTCGATCGACGAGAAACCCGCCGACAGCGACAGCTCGCCCGTCGGTTTCTCCTCGACATTGGTCTCCAGAATGATGCGGTCGGGGGCGCTGCCTTCCTTGCGGTCGATCGTCAGATTCTCCTGGAAGAAGCCCAGGCTGTTGATGCGGTTCTCGGTGCGCTTGACGCCGAAGCTGTTGAAGGCATCGCCTTCGTTCAGGCGGAACTCGCGCCGCACCACCTTGTCGTGGGTCAGCGTGTTGCCGTTGACGTCGATCCGCTCCACATAAGTACGCGGGCTTTCGGCGACGTTGAAGTTGATCGACATCGTCCGCGTCTCCGCATCGCGGCGGAACTCCGGGTTGATGTCGGCAAAGGCGTATCCGAACAGGCCCGCCGTCTCGCTCAGCCGTTCGACCGTGTCCTCGACCAGCTTGGCGTCGTACCAGTCGCCGGTCTTCATCGGCAGCATCGCCTTCAGCGTCTCCGGGCGGAAGTCGCGGATCTCGCTTTCGACGTCGATGTCGCCGAACTTGTAGCGCTCGCCCTCCTCGACGACATAGGTGATGATGAAGTCCTGCTTGTTGCTGGTCAGTTCCGCGACCGCCGAGATCACCCGGAAATCGGCATAGCCGTTCTGGAGATAGAACAGGCGCAGCTTCTGCTGGTCATAGGCGAGGCGGTCGGGATCGTAGCTGGTGTTCGACGACAGGATGGTGGACAGGCCCGCCTGCTTGGTCGCCATTTCACCGCGCAGATCGCCGTCGCTGAACTTCTCGTTGCCGATGATGTTGATTTTGCGGACCTTCGATTTCGGCCCTTCGTTGATCTCGAACACCACATCGACGCGGTTCTGGTCGAGCGACACCATCTTCGGCTCGACGGTCGCGGCGAAACGGCCCTGACGCTTGTAAAGCTCGATGATGCGGGCGACGTCGGCACGGACTTTCGAGCGCGTGAAGATCTGGCGCGGCGCGAGCTTGATCTCGGGCCTGATCTTGTCTTCCTTCAGCCGCTTGTTGCCTTCCAGGATCACGCGGTTGATCACCGGGTTCTCCGCGACCTGGATCGTCAGCGCACCCCCATCGTCGCTGATCTGGAAGTCGCGGAACAGCTCGGTCGCGGCAAGGTCCTTCAGCGCCTGATCGAGCGTCGCGCGGTCATAGCTCTGGCCGATGCGCAGGCGCAGATAGGACAGGATCGTCTGCGCCTCCAGCCGCTGGTTGCCCACCACGGTGATCGAGCGGATCGTCGCGGCGCTGGGCACCGCCTCTGCCGCGGGAGCCGGTACGGCCGGCGGCGCCACTTGCTGCGCCATCGGCGCCGCGGGCCACGCCAGCATGGTTCCGGCCAGCAGGAAGGCCGAAAGCTGCGTCCGCGCCGAATATTTGTCTGAAGCCACGCTGTTCATCCCGCAAAATTAACTCAAAAGCGACAAACCCGCCCGGACGCGGGACCGGCGCACTCCCTGCCCGAGTCCGGCTATCCAATCAAGCGCGCGATCCGGTCCCACAGACCGAATGAGGCCAAATCATTGAAAGTCACGACCAGCATCAAGGTGACGACGGCCGCAAAACCGAATCGAAACGCCCATTCCTGTGCCCGCGGCGGCGCGGGGCGTCGCCGGATCGCCTCATAGGCATGGAAAAGCAAGTGGCCGCCATCGAGCATCGGCAATGGCAAGAGATTGATGAACCCCAGATTGATGGAGATCAGCGCCGCGAGGAAGATCAGCGACGCCACGCCCAGCGTCGCGGCCTCGCCCGACACCTTGGCGATCTTGAGCGGGCCGCTGAGATCCTTGACGGAGCGGTTGCCGGTCAGAAGCTGCCCCAGCACTTCAAAGGTCTGGCGGATGATCTGACCCGTCTGGCGTACCGCGACCACGGGCGCCTCTGCCAGCGAAACCTTCTCGAACCGCAATTCGCTGGGGGCGATGCCGATCAGCGCACGCTCATAATCATTGCCGAAGCGGTCCTTCTCCTTGACGAGGCGGGGCGTGAGGCGGACGTCATGCTCGGCGCCGTTCCGCTCGATGCGGACCTGCATCGCCTCGCCGGGGCGGTGCGCGACGGCCATCATGATGTCCGTGAAAACATCCATCTTACGCCCGTCGATCGAGACGATGCGGTCGCCGGAGCGCATGCCCGCCGCCTCGGCCGCCGATCCCTCCAGCACCGTGCCCGCGACGGGCGGCGTGGTCGGCACGCCGCTGATCCACGCGAAACCGGCGAGGATCAGGATCGCGAACAGGAAATTGGTGAACGGTCCCGCCGCGACGATCGCCGCGCGCTTCCATACCGGTTGGGCCGGGAAGGTGTGCGCGCGCTGGACGTCAGGAAGCCCCTGCCATTCGCCGTCGGGACGGCTGACGGGATCGCGGTCGCCGGCGAACTGGACATAGCCGCCCAGCGGCAGCCAGCCGATCTTCCATTCCGTGCCGCGCTTGTCGGTCCAGCCGACGATCTTGCGCCCGAAACCGATCGAGAAAGCGTCCGCCTTCACGCCGCACCAGCGGCCGACGATATAATGGCCATATTCGTGCACGAAGACGAGCGGTCCCAGCACCAGCAGGAAGACAAGCACGGTGAACAGGAAGCCGGGCGATTCAAGCATGTTCATATTGGTCCACAAGGCGCTGCGCCGCCGCACGCGATGCGGCATCGACGCTGAATATGTCCTGAAGCGACGCGGGCGCGGCAGGCGCGTCTGCATCGAGCACGCGGGCCACCGTATCGACGATCGCCGGGAAGGACAGGCGGCCCGCGAGGAACGCCGCGACGGCGACTTCGTTCGCGGCATTGAGCTGCGCCGGGCGCGCGCCGCCCTCGGCAATGGCGGCGCGGCACAGCGCGGTCGCGGGGAAGCGCGCTTCGTCGGGCGCCTCGAAATCGAGCCGCGCGATGCTGGCGAGGTCGAGCGGCGCGCAGGGCGTCGCCATCCGCTGCGGCCAGGCGAGCGCCGATGCGATGGGAATCCGCATGTCGGGCGAGCCAAGCTGCGCGAGCGTCGAGCAATCGACGAACTCGACGAGGCTGTGGATCACCGATTGCGGGTGGACGAGAATCTCGATGCGGTCGAGACCGACCGGAAAAAGATGATGAGCCTCAATGAGTTCGAGACCTTTGTTCATCATCGTTGCCGAATCGACGCTGATCTTCGCACCCATCGACCAGTTGGGATGCGCGACGGCCTCAGCAGGCGTGACGCGCGCCATGTCCTCGGCGCGCATGGTGCGGAACGGCCCGCCGCTCGCGGTCAGGATAATGCGGCGCACTTGGTCTATCCGTCCGCCCGACAGGCACTGGAAGATCGCATTATGCTCGCTGTCGACGGGCAGGATCGTCGCGCCCGATTTCCGGGCGGCGGCGATCATCAACTCGCCCGCCGACACGAGGGATTCCTTGTTGGCGAGCGCGACATCGCGCCCGGCCTCCAGCGCCGCCATGGTCGGCGCGAGGCCCGCCGTGCCGACGATCGCCGCCAGCACCAGATCGGCCGGGTATGTCGCCGCCTCGGTCAGCGCCTTCGCGCCAGCCGCGACGCCGATGTTCGTATCCGCCAGCGCCGCCTTGAGTTCGTCATAGCGGCTTTCATCGGCGATCACCGCAAGCTCGGGCTGGAATTCCCGCGCCAGCCGCGCCAGTTCGGCGACGTCGCTGTTCGCGGTCAGCACGCCGACTTGCCATGCCGCCCCGTCGCGGCGCACAAGGTCGAGCGTCGATTGCCCGACCGAACCCGTGGCCCCGAACAGCGAGAGGCGGCGCGTCATCTCAGCCCGCCGCCCGCACCGCGATCTGGCCCGCGAAGGCCAGCGCGCCCAGCACCAGCGCGACCGGCAGCAGCCCGTCGACGCGGTCGAACAGGCCGCCGTGGCCGGGGATCAGCTTGCCCGAATCCTTAACGCCCGCGCGGCGCTTCATCCAGCTTTCGCCAAGGTCGCCCATTTGCGAGAGCAGGCCCATCGCGAGGCCGATGGTCAGCGGCACGCCGGTGATGCCCGCGCGGTCGCCGATCGTCGCGCTGGCGATCAGCGCCGCGATCATGCCGCCGATCAGCCCCGACCATGTCTTCGACGGGCTGATCTTCGGCGCGAGGCGCGATCCCCCGAACGCGCGGCCCGCGAAATAGGCGCCGATGTCGGTCGCCCACACCATGCCGAACACCCACAGCGCGGCCGTCATGCCCAGATGCTCGCGCACGAACCACAGCCCCGCCATCGCGCCGAGGATCAGCACGACACCAAGCAGGAACAGCCCCAGAAAGGCCCAGTAGACGCCGGCCAGCAGCGGCACATGCCGTCCGGTGAAATACCACAGGATCGCCGCCCCGGTCAGGCCCGCCGTGCCCACCATGCCAGCGCCATGCGCCGTCAGGATCTGGTAGAACAGCGCCGGGTCGATCTCGATCAACCCGCCCTGGGCCACGCGCATCAGCAAGCCGAAGATCATCATCAGCAGGAAAACGACACCGCCCAGCAGCATCGTCAGTTTCACCACACCGGCCTGCGGCGCGGCGGGGGCGGTCGTCTCTGTCATGGTGGTCATTGTGCTTCCCCTCACTCGGCCGCAACGGTGAATTCGGTGATCATGTCGTGATGCGCGACGCCGCAATATTCCAGACAGACGACGCGGTAGGTGCCGGGGGTGTCGAAGGTGTAGTCCACCCGGTTGGCGTATCCGGGGATCGCCTGGGTCTGGAACAGCATCCGCCCAGCCTCGTTCACCACGCCGAAGCCGTGGGTGACATCGACGGTATGGACGTTGAAGGCGACCGGCTGGTGCAGGGGCACGTCTTGCGCGTCGATGTCCCAATACCATTGCCCGCCCGAGACATTGATCACTGCCGCCGGTGCGGCCGAAACCGCATGGGGCCAGGGCCGGAGCGAGGCAATGCTGACGATCACCCCGACCACCGTCAGCAGGGCAATCAACCTGTTGCGCTGCGTCTCGACCCCTGTCGAAACCTCGTCGCTGCCCGATGCGCGCACGGCGGCGACAAAGGCCCATGCGAGTGCTGCCATCACGACCAGACTGATGGCCAGAACGGTCATTTGCATCCGGTGTCCTCCCTGTTGATTTTATATTAAGTATTGTATTTACGTATTAATGCCTAACCCTGTTGCGCTGTCAAATCTTTTGCATCACATTGGCGTCATGCAGCTTTCAGCCTTTTCCGATTACGCCTTGCGCTCGCTGATGTTTCTTGCCGTGGCCGGGGACAGGCCCGTGCCCGCCCGCGAGATCGCCGCGCGCCATGGACTGTCCTTCGACCACGTTGCCAAGATCGCGCAGTTCCTGGCGCGCGAAGGTTTCGTCGTCGCCACGCGCGGGCGGTCGGGTGGCCTGCGACTCGCGCGCCCACCCGAAGAGATCGTGATCGGAGACGTGATCCGCCGCAGCGAGGCCGGGTCCGGTCCGGCGGAATGTCTGCGCGGCGGCCCCGTGAGCTGCGTTCTCGCTCCGGTCTGCGGGATGACGCCGATCCTCGCCGAGGCGCAGGAGGCATTCTTTGCCGCGCTCGACCGCCGGACGCTGGCCGAGGCCCTGCCACGCCACGCGCCGGTGCGCCGGGTTCTGGGGCTTGTCGGCTGATCACTTCGCATCGGCCATCAGCCCGGCCAGTTCGCGCGGCATGTAATTCTCGTCATGCTTGGCAAGGATTTCCGTCGCGCGGAAGATTCCGTTCTCCAGCCGCCCCGTCGCGATCACCCCCTCGCCTTCGGCGAAAAGATCGGGCGTGATGCCGGTATAGCTGACCGCAATCGTGCCTTCGCCATCGGTGACGCGAAATGCCACCTGCGCACCGCTGCGCGTCAGGCTGCCCGCCTCAACCATGCCGCCAAGGCGAAAGGTCTCGCGCGGGTCGGGGGCCTTGGCCACCACCTGGGCGGGGGTGCGAAAGAACTGAATGCCATCGCGGAAGGCATAGCCGAAGAACACCACCGAGAGCGTCAGCGCGGCCCCGGTCCAAAGGATCAGCCGCACCCGGCGGCGTTTCTTCAGACCGCGCATGACCGGCCCCTTGCGCGCGGCAATTGCAGCGCCTGCCAGCAGGTATCGAGCCCATGCACCAGCCCTTCCATCATCGCATCGTCATGCAGTGGCGTCGCCGTGAGGCGCAGCCGCTCGGTGCCGCGCGGCACGGTGGGATAGTTGATCGGCTGGGCGTAGACGGCGTGATCCGCCAGCAGCAGATCCGACAGCGCCTTGGCCCGCGCCGCGTCGCCGACCATCACCGGCACGATATGGCTCGGGTTGGCGAGATGCGGGATGCGGGCGGCGTCGAGCATCCCGCGCAACCGGCCCGTGCGCTCGATCAGTGCCGCGCGCTCCGCCCCGCTTTCGCGCAGGTGGCGGACCGAGGCCAGCGCGCCCGCCGCCACCGCGGGCGGGATCGCGGTGGTAAAGATGAAGCCGCCGCCATGGCTGCGGATCGCGTCAACCATAGCGCCTGAGGCCGCGATATAGCCGCCGATCACGCCATACGCCTTGGCCAGCGTGCCCTGCACGATGTCGATGGCGTGGCCCAGCCCCTCTGCCTCGGCGATGCCGGCGCCGGTCGGGCCATACATGCCGACGGCGTGAACCTCGTCGAGATAGGTCAGCGCACCATAGCGCCGCGCCAGTTCGACGATCCCGGCAATCGGGGCGATGTCACCATCCATCGAATAGACGCTTTCAAACGCGATCACCTTGCAACGCTCGCGCGGCAATGCCCTCAGCAGCTCTTCAAGGTGGCGAAGATCGTTGTGGCGAAAGATGCGCTTGTCACAGCCCGCCGCGCGGATGCCCTCGATCATCGAGGCGTGGTTCTGCGCATCCGACAGGAAGACGCAGCCGGGCAGAAGCCGCCCGAGCGCCGAAAGCGTCGCCTGATTGGCCAGCCAGCCGCAACCAAAGACCAGTGCTGCGGGCTTGGTGTGTAACGCGGCCAGCTCACGTTCCAGCGCCACCACCGGCCCGTGATTGCCCGAGATGTTGCGGGTGCCGCCCGCACCTGCGCCGTGCCGGTCGATCGCCGCCTTCATCGCCGCGCGCACGCCCGCGTTCTGACCCATGCCGAGGTAATCGTTCGAGCACCACACCACCACCTCGCGCGGGCCCGCATCGGTCTGCATCACCGAACGCGGAAACGCCCCGGCGCGGCGGTCATGTTCCTGAAAGACGCGGTAGCGTGCTTCGGCGTGCAGCGCATCGAGATGGCCCTGCATCAGCGCCTCGTAATCGGGTCCGTTCGACCGCATTGCGTAATCCCCCCTCATTTCCCTGTCCCTGCGTCGATCTCGGCCAACAGTCCTGCGACAGCTTGTGCCGCCGGGCTGCCCTCTGGCAGGCGCGGGGCGAGCCACATCAACTCGTGGCGCGCATCCTCGGCCCGCCCCAGCCGGACCAGCAACAGGCTGCGATACCAACGCGCCTCGGCCAGATCGGGCAGCGCCGCGATCAGCCGTTCGGCCACCGGCAGGGCCGTGGCGGGATCGAGCGTGTCGGGGGCGGCGATCTGCGCGCGCAGCCAGCCGATCTGGAAATCGCTATCGTCGGGCCAGCGCGCCAGCGCGGCCTCCAGCACGTCGCGCGCCTCGTCCTGGCGGCCCATTGTGTCATAGCTGCGCAACAGCATCTTGATATCCTCGGCCGAGGCATCGCCATCGGCTACCCGCCCCTCCAGCCGCGCGACCATCGCGCCGATATCGGGCGCGCCATCCGGCCCGATCACCGGCGTCTCAGCGGGCGTCGGTGCCGAAGCATCGAGCGCCACGCGCCCATCGGCATGGGGCGAGCCCGCAAGGTCGATATCCTGCCACCGCGCCAGATGCTGCGCACCAAGGGCAAGGCCGAGCACCGACAGGAGGGCGGCGGCGCTGCCCATGATGCCGGGGCGCATCGCAGTCTCGGGCGGGGGCGTGCCAAATTCGGCGCGCAGGCGGCGCAGGGTGGCGACCGCCGCCTCGGCCTCGTGGCCCAGCCGCGCGGCGATAGCGGCATGGGCCGGGGCATCGACGCGGTCCTCGGCCAGCGCCAGATCGTTATCCTGCAACTGCGTGATCAGGCGCGCCTTTTCCGCCTCCCATCGGCGCAGCGGGCTGTCATCTTCCAGCCCGCGCCCGAGCGCTCGGGTCTCGCGCGCCAGAAGCGGCAGCGCCACCGGCACCAGCGCCAGCACCCCGAATACGACCATCAGCGTGAGCGCACTCATAGTTCCATCTCCCGCAGCTTGGCCGCATCGAGCGGCGGGCCGCTCGGGACCGGGGCCCTTGTCCGGCGGCGCACCGCCGCCGCCAGCACCAGCCCACCGCCGCAAAGCAGCAGCGACGGCAAGGCCCAGATCAGCCGCCCGGCCCCGCGCGCGGGCGGGGCGCTCTGCACGCGCACATTCATCCCGCACCGCTGCCACGAAGCGATCGGCGTGCTGGGCGCGGTCAGCGTGGCGACGGCGGCTCTTCTGCCGGGCACGCCTGCGGCGGCGGTGGCCGTGCTGCCCGAGGGCGCGCGCAAGGCGCTCGCC
>PHEC01000136.1 GCA_002841115.1 Alphaproteobacteria bacterium HGW-Alphaproteobacteria-6
GCGCCGGCTTGCCGTCGGCCCCGGCCGGGATCCGCACCGCCAGCCAGTCGGCCAGCGCGCGCCGCGCCGGCGCCGACAGCGGCACCAGCCGCTCGCGCCCGCCCTTGCCGCGCACCAGGATCATCTCGGGATCGCCGACGGCGGCGGCAAGCGGCAGCGCGACCAGTTCGCTGACCCGCATCCCGGTGGCATAGAGCAGTTCGACCAGGCACAGGGTGCGTTGCCGCTCGCGCGGGTCGTGGCCGGTCGATCCGGCCGCGCCGATCAGGGCGGCGACCTCGGCCTGGCTCAGGGTCCGGGGCAGGCGCCGGGCCCGGCCGGGGCCGGTGATGCGGATCGCCGGATCATCGCCGCGCCAGCCCTCGTCATGGGCAAAGCGGTAAAGCTGGCGGATCGCCGACAGCCGCCGCGCCCGGGTCGCGCGGCCAAGCCCGGCGGCATCGCAGCCGACCAGATAGGCCTCGACATCGGCGCGCGCAGCACATGCCAGGCCGCCGCCGCGGTGGGCCAGCCAGCCGGCAAAGTCCTTCAGGTCGCGGCCATAGGCCAGCAGCGTGTTGCGCGCCGCCCCGGCCTCGGCCGCCCGCGCTTCAAGGAAGGTCGCGATCCAGGTCAGATCGCCGGATGGGGCCGCCGCCATCGCGCTCAGCCCCGCCGTTCCAGCAAGAGAAGTTCAAGCGCGGCGCGCCGCGCCACCGTCTCGAGCCCGACATGGCGCAACAGCACCAGCCCGGCGGTGATGTCGCGCAGATCGCCGCGCGCGCCTTCGGTGACATGGTCGATCGCGGTCAGCAGCGCCTCGCCGCGGCGCCGCCCATCGATCAGGTCGGCGAAGTCGGCGGCGGGCCGGGCGCCGGGTGCAAAGGCACTGCGGACCGCAACGCCAAGCTGGTCGGCGGGCGATCCGGCCGCGCCGTCGCCCTGCGCCAGCCCGGCCAGAAAGGCCTCGTCCGGGCCTTCGGGCCGCCGTCGCGCCGCGACCGTCTGATAGGCATCCGACAAGAGGCCGATGCGGAAGGCCAAGGCGCCGGCCGGCCCGGTCAGGTCCATGCCGGCGAGGCTCTCGCCGTAAAGGCTGGCGAAGGGCACCTCGAGCCCGACCGCGACCATCGCCGCCCAGGCCGGTTGCAGCGCCGCCGCCACCGCCCGGCCGTCGCGCGCCTCGATTGCGGCATCGATGGCCTGCACCGCGCGAACCCGGTCCCAGACCCCGCCCGAGGCCGCCGCCCGGCGTTCGGTGTAAAGCCCCCAGAGCCGGTTCGGCTCGATCGCACCGGTGCGGGCCAGCCGCTCGCCGGCCTCGATCCGGGTCTTCCAGCCGGCATTGGCGCTGAGATCGGCATGGGCGAAGGCCAGGGGCAGCGTCGTCGTCGCCATCGGCTGGCCGATCGCCTCCATCAGCCGCAGCACCAGCGGCGAGGGCCGGTCGGGCAGCGGCAGGTCGGGCTCGCCCTCGAAAAGCTCGGGGTCGAGAAAGCGCGCCAGCAGCCCGGCCATCTCGGGCTCGATATGGCCGAGCGCCTCGCCGGTCCTGAGCGACAGCGCCGCGGCGTTCCAGTCGCCGCCGCGCGCCAGGCAGAAGATCCGCGCCGGAAAGGTCGGCGCGATCCGCGGGCTGTCGCGCATCACCGCGCAGGCGCGATCCTCCTGCCCGGTCAGAAGGGCGATGTCGAACCAGCGCCGGAACGGCTCGGGCTGCGGCTCGCCGGCGAGTTCCAGAAGCGCCAGCGCCGGGTCGAGTGCGCCGAGGTCGAGAAGCTTGTCGATCCGCGCCAGGAAAAGCATGCCATCGTCGGCGCGGTCCTCGGGCGGGTCCAGTTCGGCCAGCAGCAGCGTCATCAGCAGCGCCTGGATCGCCGGCAGCGTCTCGATCCGCTCGGCGCGCAGCAAGCGGGCCAGCTCGGCGGTCGGGCTGGTGCCCCAGAGGTCGCGCGGCAGGCCGCTGGCGGCGACCGGCACCAGCCCGAGCGCATCGAGCGTCGGCCCGTCGAGGCTGTGCGTGCTGATCTCGCCGGGCAGCGCCGAGGTCGCGACCGGCGGCTCGTCGGGCGGCAGGCCGGGCCGCGGCAGGTCGGTTCCCGGCGTGGTGACCGATCGCGACAGCCAGTCGATCGCCGAGAGCGGCCCGGCGTCGTCCTGGGCCAACCCGTCCTGAGCCGCCAGCAGAATCGCCAGACCGGCGAGAAGTGCTACCGGGCGGCAAGCGCGCGGAGCGGCCGGGTAGTCGCCGGATGGAGTGTCGGATCTATTTCCCGACATTCAACTCGACCGGTTGCCTGACATCGCCGCGCCGGGGCGCGAGATCGCCGAGATAGGCATAGCCCACAAGCCCCAGAAAGGCGATGACGCCGAGAAGGACCAGCAGCTTGAGAATCCGCACCATGGTGTTCTGCCCCTATTCTTGTCGTTGTTCTTGTCTTTGTTTCTGCCGCCGTCCGTTTCGCCGTCCGTTTCGTCGTTCGGGACGCTGGTCCGGCCGGCCGGACTGCGGCCCGGCCCTGCCAACGGCCCCGCCGGGTTCCGGCAGCGATTATATATGGCATTTCCGGCGAGTTCACGCCATTCAGGGCACAAAGTTTCACCCTGGGCGGCGAACCGCGGATCGGCCGGGCCGGCGGTGGCGCGGGCCGGGGGCTAGCAGGGGGCGGATCTTGGCGTGAAGCAGCGGCGGCTGATGCGGACGGTGGTGCTGGTCGGGATGATGGGGGCCGGCAAGACGGCAGTGGGCACCGCGCTGGCGCGGATGCTGGCCGCGCCCTTCATCGATTCCGACGAGGAGATCGAGCGCGCCGCCAACATGAGCGTCGCCGAGATCTTTCGCCGCGACGGCGAGGCGTTCTTTCGCGCCCGCGAAAGCGAGGTCTTGATGCGGCTTCTGGCCGGCCGGCCCTGCATCCTGTCGACCGGCGGCGGCGCCTTCATGTCGGCGGCCAACCGGGCGGCGATCGCACGGGCCGGGGTGGCGGTCTGGCTCAGGGCGGATCTGGAGTTGTTGTGGCAAAGGGTGCGCCACAAGGCGACGCGGCCCCTGCTGCGCAGCGCCGATCCGCGCGGGGTTCTGGCCGGGCTTCTGGACGAACGCGCGCCGGTCTATGCCGAGGCGGCGATCATCGTCGATGCCAGCGCGGATTATGCGATCGAGGCGATGGCGGCGCGGGTGCTCGCGGCGCTGGAAGCCCATGGCGGGGTGGTGGAATGAGGATGCGGGACGGATGACGCAAGGAACGGCGATCGACGAGGTCGGGGTGGCGCTTGGCGCGCGCAGCTACAAGGTGCGGATCGGGGCCGGGCTTCTGGCCCGCGCCGGGGCCGAGATCGCGCCGCTGCTGGCGCGGCCGCGGGTCGCGGTCGTGACCGACGAGACCGTCGCCGGGCTGCATCTGGAGGCGCTGCGCGCCGGACTGGGCGATATCGCGATGGCGGCGCTGGCGCTGCCGGCGGGCGAGGCGACCAAGGGCTGGGCGCAGCTGTCACGCACCGTCGACTGGCTTCTGGCCGAGAAGGTCGAGCGGCGCGACATCGTCATCGCCCTCGGCGGCGGGGTGATCGGCGATCTGGCCGGCTTTGCCGCCGCGGTGCTGCGCCGCGGCGTGCGCTTCGTTCAGGTGCCGACGACGCTTCTGGCGCAGGTCGACAGTTCGGTCGGCGGCAAGACCGGGATCAACTCGGCGCTCGGCAAGAACCTGATCGGCGCCTTTCACCAGCCGAGCCTGGTTCTGGCCGATACCGGCGTGCTGGCAAGCCTGCCGGCGCGCGACCTGCTGTCGGGCTACGGCGAGGTGGTGAAATACGGGCTTCTGGGCGATGCCGGATTCTTCGACTGGCTCGAGGCGCATGGCCCGGCGCTGGCGGCGGGCGACGGGCAGGCGCGCCAGGAGGCGGTGCGCCGGTCGGTCGCGATGAAGGCCGGGATCGTCGAGCGCGACGAGACCGAGGCCGGCGAGCGCGCGCTTTTGAACCTGGGCCATACCTTCGGCCATGCGCTGGAGGCGGCAACCGGGTATTCGGGGCGGCTGTTGCATGGCGAGGGCGTGGCGATCGGCTGCGCGCTCGCCTTCGCGCTTTCCCAGCGGCTGGGCCTGTGCAGCCAGGAGGCACCAAGCCGGGTGCGCGCGCATCTGAAGGCGATGGGGATGACATGCGACCTTGCCGACATTCCCGGCGATCTGCCCGGGGCCGAGGCGCTGATGGCGCTGATGGCGCAGGACAAGAAGGTGGTCGACGGGCGGCTTCGCTTCATCCTGGTGCGCGGGATCGGGTCGGCCTTCGTCGCCGATGACGTGCCGCCGGAGGCGGTCAAGGCCGTGCTGGAGGATGCGCTGGCCGGGCGCTGAGGCGCGCGTGGCTCCGCATCATGACGCCGCCGGTGGCGGCGTGCCTCCGGCGGAGGTATTTTTGAACAGAAGAAGTGCTGCGGGGGCGAAGGGGCGCGCGCAGGGCCGCGCGGCCTCAGAAGGGGATTTCGTCGTCGAGATCGGAGCGGCCGCCGCCGCCACCGCCCGAAGCCCCGCCATAGCCGCCGCCCGCGCCGCCTTCGTCGTAGCCGCCGGCCGAACCGCCGCCGCCGCCGCTGCCGCCGTCACCGCGCCCGTCGAGCAGGGTCATCTCGCCGCGATAGGGGCGCAGCACGACCTCGGTGGTGTAGCGGTCGGCACCTGACTGGTCCTGCCACTTGCGGGTTTCGAGTTGGCCCTCGAGATAGACCTTCGAGCCTTTCTTCAGATATTGCTCGGCGATCCGCACCAGAGGCTCGGAAAAGATCGCGACCGAATGCCATTCGGTCTTTTCGCGCCGCTCGCCCGACTGCTTGTCGCGCCAGGTCTCGGAGGTGGCGATCCTGAGATTGCAGACCTTGCCGCCCGAGGGGAAGGACCGCACTTCGGGGTCGCGACCGAGGTTGCCGACCAGAATGACCTTGTTGACCGATCCCGCCATGTCGCCTGACCCTCCTGCGATTCTGCCGGTCCTGTTAGACCATCCCGACCGGGCCAAGAAAAGCGCGAACTGCCCGGCTGCGGCAGATCGGCATCGCCAATCGGGGGCCGGGGCCTGATCCCTTGGCCGGGCCGGTGTTTGCCACCTGGCAATCGGTTCGCTGTCTGCCTCGGCTGTGCCCCGGGTCTTTCGGGCGACGGTTCGACGGGCGGCAATGCGGGGCGAGGCGGATGCCGGCGAACGTCCGCATCCCGGGCCACGGAAAATACCCCCTGACGTAGCGGAAGGCGTGGTAGCATCGCCCGGTCAGAGGGGGAGGCCGAATTGCGACAAGACATCACCTTTTCATCCGGTTCGGACACCTGTTCGGGCTGGTTCTATCTTCCGGACGCCATGGACGCCGGTGCCACCTTGCCGGTCATCATCATGGCGCATGGATTGAGTGGTGTGAAGGAACAGGGTCTGGACGCGGTTGCCAAGCGGTTTGCTCGTGGAGGATTCGCCGTAACCGTGTTTGATTTCAGACATTTCGGCGCGAGTGAAGGCGACCCGCGCGGCCAACTCTTCCCGCATGACATGGTCGAGGACTTCCGCAACGCCATCACCTGGAGCTGCCAGCAGCCGAAGGTCGATCCGAAGCGCGTCGGTCTTTGGGGAACCTCCTACAGTGGCGGTCTGGCAACCCATGCGGCCACGATCGACCGCCGTGTCAAGGCAATCGTCGCTCAGGTCCCCAGCATCATCAACGCCGAGGCACGGCGTGCCATGGATCCTGACCGTTGGGAGGCCGTCGGGAAGATGCTGATCGCGGATCGCATTTCTCGCTACGAGACCGGTGCAGTCAGGACGATTCCGGTCGTGGCACCCGAGGGAGAACCCTGTCTGCTGCCCGGACAGGAGAGCCTCGATTTCTTCAATGCGGGCAGCGCCGCCCCCAACTGGCGAAATGAAATCACGCTCGAGTCCCTCGAAAAGATGCGGGAATTCGATCCTGTCAGTCTGATCCGGATGCTGGCGCCAACAGCCTTGCTGATCATTGCCGCCGAGTCGGACAGTCTGATCCCGCTGGACGCACTGAGAGCCGCATTCGAACGGGCAGGAGAGCCCAAAAGACTGGTGGTGCTGCCGATCGGTCATTTCGGCGTGTATCGAGAGCCTGGCCTGACGACGTCGATCGACGAAGCGCTGACCTGGTATGGCGCCCACCTGGCATGACATCGCGCGGTCGGCGGGCACGCCGCAGACGCGGTCATTCGCGGCATTGCGTGCGAAGATCAAGTAGGGCTCCAGGCCGTCATCTGGCCGTTTCGCGCAAGGATGCCGGATCAATGACCGATACCCCGCATCCGACGGATATCTTGTGCCATGTGGCCGACACCCGCGACCGCGGCCGGGTTTGCCGCCATGGCACGGCCAGACCGCGCGGCATGAGACGGGTGCGCCGATCCGGGACGGACGGGGCAGGGCAGGGCGGGGCAGGGCGGGGCGCAAAAGCGCGGTATCCGTCCGCCGCTTGACTAAGATCAAAGCGGAACCTGCGCCGGAATGGGAAGGCTGCGCGCATGATCAATCCTCTGGCACCCCTGACCCTCGCCCTGAGCGTCGCTGTCGCGATGGTGCTTGGCGCGGCCGTGCCGGGCGGCGCGGCGGCGCATCGCGCGCAGCCGGGCGTCGAGAGAGTGATCTGTGCCGACGGCGCCGAGAAGACCATCCGGGTCGATGCCGATGGCGTGCCGATCGAGACCTCGCAAGACCAGGACTGTTCCTGCCCGGGCTGTGATTGCCTGGCGCCCGCGACCGATGTCGCCTTGCCGGCAGCCGGCGGCGCGGTGGCCGGATCGGCCGGCAGCGGCAGCCTTGCCGCGCCGGCGCCACGGATTTCCCTGCCCGCCGGGCCAAGGCTTCGTCCCGAAGCCCGCGGCCCCCCGCCCGAGGACGCCGCATGACTGCCCCGACTTTCCTGACCGGCCTGATCGCGCGGCTGCTGGTGCTGCTGGCGCTTTTCGCCGGTCCGGCCGCCGCACAGGCACCGATCCTTTCACAGTTTCTCGACGAGGTGCCGGCCGGCGAGTTGATCGCCGGGGCCGACGGCTTCGGCGCCATGCGCGGCGACATTCCTGTCGCGCCGATCCTGAAGGCCGGCGAAACCCTCGGCTGGGCCTTCGTCACCTCGGATTTCGTCGGCACCACCGGCTATTCCGGCAAGCCGATCCATGTCCTTGTCGCCATCGGCCCGGATGCGGTGCTGCGGGCGGTCCGGCTGGTGAAGCATTCCGAGCCGATCGTGCTGATCGGCATTCCCGAGGCGCGGGTCAGGGCGCTGACCGAATCCTATGCCGGCCTCGACATCGCCGCCGAGGCCGCGGCGGGCGGCGCGGGCCATGATCTCAACATCATCTCGGGCGCCACCGTCACGATCATGGTGATCGACGATTCGGTGGTGCGCTCGTCGATCCGCGTCGCCCGCGCACTTGGTCTGGGCGGGCTGGTCGCCGAGACCCGGCCGGCCGGCCCGCGCTTTGCGATCGACCGGCAGGCGCGCGCCGCCGGCGACTGGCACCGGCTGACCGGCGACGGAACCCTGCGCCGCCTGTCGCTGGATGTCGGGCAGGTCAACCGGGCCTTCGAGGCGGTCGAGGATCCGCGCGCCGCCCAGCGGCCGCTGCCGGGCGCCGAGGGCGACGTGGTCATCGATCTCTACACCACGCTGGTGTCGATCCCGGGGATTGCCGATGCGCTGCTGGAACCCGGCGAGGCGCAGTCGCTGCGCGGCTGGCTGGGCGAGGGCGACGAGGCGATCCTGGTGGCGGCCCGCGGCCCCTATTCCTTCAAGGGATCGGGCTATGTCCGGGGCGGCATCTTCGACCGCATCCAGCTGATCCAGGGCGATATCTCGGTGCGGTTCCGCGACCGTGACCATGTCCGGGTCGGGCGCATCGCGATCGCCGGCGCGCCGGCGCTGCCCGAGATGGACATGTTCCGCATCCCGGCCGCCGCCGGTTTCGATCCGGCCCAGCCGTTCCGCCTGCAGCTTCTGGTGCAGCGCGACGTCGGCGCGATCGAGCGGGTCTACACCACGTTCGAGACCGCCTGGCAGCCGCCCGCCGCCTTCCTGACCGAGATCGCCGCCGCCCCGGCGCCGTCCGCCGCCACCGATCCCGGCGAGGCGGCCGCGAAGGCGGCGCTCTGGCAGCGGATCTGGCGCGACAAGCGGGTCGAGATCGTCGTGCTGGGGCTGATGCTGGGCGCGCTGACCACGGCGTTCTTCTTTCAGAACCTGCTGACCCGGTCGGCCCGCGCCACGCTCAGGTTCCGCATCGTTTTCCTGGTGCTGACTCTGGTCTTCCTCGGCTGGTATGCGAATGCCCAGCTTTCGGTGGTCAACCTGATGGCGCTGGCGCATTCGCTGGCGACCGACTTCACCTGGGAGGCATTCCTTCTCGATCCGCTGACCTTCATCCTGTGGTTCTCGGTCGCCGCCTCGCTGATCTTCTGGGGCCGCGGCGCCTACTGCGGCTGGCTCTGCCCGTTCGGCGCCCTGCAGGAACTGACCAACCGGATCGCAAAGCGCCTGCGGGTGCCGCAATGGACCCTGCCCTGGGGGCTGCACGAACGGCTCTGGGCGGTGAAATACATCCTCTTCCTCGGCCTTTTCGGGGTCTCGCTGGCGTCGATCGACCAGGCCGAGCAACTGGCCGAGGTCGAGCCGTTCAAGACCGCGATCATCCTGAAATTCGACCGCGCCTGGCCCTTCGTGCTTTATGCGCTGGTGCTTCTCGGCATCGGGCTTTTCGTCGAGCGCTTCTATTGCCGCTATCTCTGCCCGCTGGGCGCGGCGCTGGCGATCCCGGCGCGGATCCGCATGTTCGACTGGCTGAAGCGCTACCGCGAATGCGGCAACCCCTGCCAGACCTGCGCCAACGACTGCATGGTGCAGGCGATCCATCCGACCGGAGAGATCAACCCCAACGAGTGCCTGAACTGCCTGAACTGCCAGGTGCTCTACCAGTCCAGGACGAAATGCCCGGTCGTCCAGCGCCGCGAAAAGCGGCGGGCGACGGCTTCGGCGGGCGCCGAGGCGCTTGACCGGGTTCTTACCAATCACCCCAGCAGAAAGGAGACATGAGATGTCTGACAATACGGGGAATGGCGGCCTCAGCAGGCAGCAGGCGTGGCCTGCTTGGCGCGACCGCCGGTGGCGCGGCGCTCGGAACGCTTGGTGCGACCGGCGGCGCAGTGATTGCCGGGGCGGCCGGCGGGGCGCTTTTCGGCGCGGCGACGCCGGCACGGGCCGCAACCGGCGCCGGTCAGGTCGCGCCGGGCGAGCTTGACGAATACTACGGCTTCTGGTCCTCGGGCCAGACCGGCGAGATGCGTATCCTCGGCGTCCCCTCGATGCGCGAGCTGATGCGGGTGCCGGTGTTCAACATCTGCTCGGCGACCGGCTGGGGGATCACCAACGAGTCCAAGAAGATCCTGACCGAGGGCCTGACCCAGAAGACCAAGGACTACCTCGCCGCCAACGGGCTGGAGTTTCCGCGCAACGGCGACCTGCATCACGTCCACATGTCCTTTACCGAGGGCAAGTATGACGGCCGGTTCCTGTTCATGAACGACAAGGCCAATACCCGCGTCGCGCGGGTCCGCTGCGACGTGATGAAATGCGACAAGATCATCGAGATCCCGAACGCCAAGGGCATCCACGGCCTGCGCCCGCAGAAATGGCCGCGCACCAACTATGTCTTCGCCAATGGCGAGGATGAGGTGCCGATGGTCAACGACGGCAAGATCCTTGATGATCCGTCGAAATACGTCAACTTCTACACCGCGATCAATGCCGATGACATGACCATTGCCTGGCAGGTCATCGTCAGCGGCAACCTCGACAACACCGATGCCGACTATGACGGCAAATACGCCTTCTCGACCTCCTACAACTCGGAAATGGGCATGACGCTGGCCGACATGACGGCCTCGGACATGGACCATGTCGTGGTCTACAACCTCGCCGAGATCGAGAAGGGCATCGCCGAGGGCGACTATCAGGAGATGAACGGCGTCAAGGTCATCGACGGGCGCAAGGGGTCGGAAAAGAACTATGTCCGCTACATCCCGATCCCCAACAACCCGCATGGCTGCAACATGGCGCCGGACAAGATCCACCTGTGCATCGGCGGCAAGCTGTCGCCGACGGTCAGCGTGATCGACGTGCGCAAGCTCGACGCGCTCTTCTACGAAGGCGCCGAGCCGCGCTCGGTCGTGGTCGCGGAACCGGAACTGGGCCTCGGGCCGCTGCACACCTGCTTTGACGGACAGGGCAACGCCTTCACCACGCTCTTTCTCGACAGCCAGGTGGTCAAGTGGAACATCGACAAGGCGGTGCGCGCCTTCGCCGGCGAAGCGGTCGATCCGATCATCACCAAGGCCGATGTCCATTATCAGCCCGGCCACAACTCGACCACCGAGGGCGAGACGCTTGACGCCTCGCCGACCTACTATCTGTCGATGAACAAGTTCTCGAAGGACCGGTTCCTGAACGTCGGCCCGCTGAAGCCCGAGAACGAACAGCTTTTCGTCATCGACGGCGATGCGCTGACCCTGGTGCATGACGGCCCGACCTTTGCCGAGCCGCACGATTCGATCCTGGTCCACCGCACCAAGGTCAACCCGCTTCACGTCTGGAAGCGCGACGATCCGATGTGGGAAGCGGCGCGCCAGCAGGCGGCGGCCGACGGCGTCGACATCGACTGGGGCGCCGACGTGATCCGCGACGGCAACAAGGTGCGGGTCTACATGACCAGCCAGGCGCCGACCTTCAGCCTGGAAAGCTTCACCGTGAAGGAGGGCGACGAGGTCACGGTCTACGTCACCAACCAGGACGACATCGAGGACCTGACCCACGGCTTCACCATGGGCAACCACGGCGTCGCGATGGAGGTCGCGCCGCAGGCCACCGCCTCGGTCACCTTCACGGCGGCGCAGCCGGGCGTCTACTGGTACTACTGCCAGTGGTTCTGCCACGCGCTCCACATGGAGATGCGCGGCCGGATGTTCGTCGAACCGCGGGCGGCCTGACGATGATGCGGCGTCCCCGTCTTCGTCTCGTCCTTGCGCTGGCGCTTGGCGTCGCCCCTTGCGGGGCGGCGGCGACGACGCGCGTGGTCGAGGCGGGGGCGGGGGCGCTGCTGCCCGCGATCGCCGGGGCCGCCCCCGGCGATGTGCTGATCCTGTCGCCGGGCCTGCACCAGGGCCCGGTGACGATCGACCGCCCGCTGACGCTGGACGGCCGGCCCGGCGCGGTGATCGAGGGCAACGGCCGCGGCAGCGTGGTCACCGTCACCGGCGACGGCGCGGTCTTGCGCGGGCTCGAGATCCGCGGCTCGGGCGATGACGGGGCCGAGATCGATTCGGGCGTGAAGCTGGCCCGCACCGCCACCGGCGCGCGGGTCGAGAACAACCGGCTGACCGGCAACCTGCACGGCATCACCGTCCACGGCGCGCAAGACAGCCTGGTGCGCGCCAATGTGATCGAGGGCCGCCGCGACGGCCGCGTCAACGACCGTGGCAACGGCATCTATGTCTGGAACGCCCCGGGAACCGTGGTCGAGGGCAACGACATCCGCTGGGGCCGCGACGGCATCTTCGCCAATGCCTCGAAGCAGAACGTCTTTCGCGGCAACCTCTTGCGCGACCTGCGCTTCGCGGTCCACTACATGTATACCAACAATTCCGAGATCTCGGGCAATGTCTCGGTCGGCAACGCGCTTGGCTATGCGCTGATGTTCTCGAACCGGATCATCGTGCGGGGCAACCTGTCGCTGGCCGACCGCGGGCACGGGATCATGCTGAACTATGCCAACAATGCCGAGGTCAGCGGCAATCTGGTGCGCGGCGGCCGCCATGAGAAATGCGCCTTCATCTACAATGCCCACAAGAACCGGATCGAGGGCAACCGCTTCGAGGGCTGCGCGATCGGCATCCATTTCACCGCCGGGTCCGAGCGCAACGAGATCACCGGCAACGGCTTTGTCGGCAACCGCAACCAGGTGAAATACGTCGGAACCCGGCATGTGGAATGGAGCGTCGGGGGCCGTGGCAACTTCTGGTCGGACCATCCCGCCTTCGACCTTTCGGGCGACGGCATCGCCGATGGCGCCTTCCGCCCCAATGACCTGATGGACCATATCCTGTGGTCGCAGCCCGCCGCCAGCCTGCTTCTCGGCTCGCCCGCGGTGCAGCTTGTCCGCTGGAGCCAGGCCGCCTTTCCGGCTACCCTGCCCGGTGGCGTGCTTGACAGCGCGCCGCTGATGACGGCGCCGGTGATCGTGGTGCCCGAGGCGATCGCGGCGATGGAGGCCGAGGCCCTGGCCCGCGCCGCAGACAGAGAGGACGTGAGCGATGCTGACCTGCACACAGGTCACTAAGGACTACGCCGGGGTCCGCGCGCTGTGCGATGTCACGCTTGACGTGGCGCCGGGCGAGCGGGTGGCGCTTCTCGGTCACAACGGCGCGGGCAAGTCGACGCTGATGAAGATCGTGCTGGGGCTGATCCCGGCGACCTCGGGCCGGGTCACCGTCGCCGGGGCCGGGCCGGGCAGCCGGACGGCGCGCGAGGCCGCCGCCTATCTGCCCGAAAACGCCGCCTTCCACCCGGCGCTGACCGGGCGCGAGCAGATCGCGCTTTACCTGCGGCTGCGCGGCGAGGCGGCGGCAAAGGCCGGCGCGCTGCTTGAGCGGGTCGGGCTTGGCGCCGCTGCCGACCGGCGGATCGGCACCTATTCCAAGGGGATGCGCCAGCGCGTCGGCCTGGCGCAGGCGCTGATCGGGCGGCCGCGGCTGATGGTGCTGGACGAGCCGACATCGGGGCTTGACCCGGTGTCGCGGCGCGAGTTCTACGCCATCCTCGACGAGCTTGCGCGCGCCGGCGCGGCGATCCTGCTGTCGTCGCACGCGCTGACCGAGGTCGAGGCGCGGACCGACCGCATCGCGATCCTGTCGAAGGGGCGGCTGGTCGCCAATGACACGCTCGGCGCGCTGCGCCGCGAGGCCGGGCTGCCGATCCAGATCGAGGTCGCGGCCCGGCCCGGAACGGTGGGCGAGGTCGCCGAGCGGCTGTCGGGCACCCGCGTCAACGGCGTCCGGGTCGCGCTGCATTGCGGGCCGGACGACAAGCTGGCCCGGCTGGGCCAGATCGCCGGTCTCGGCGGCCTGATCGAGGATGTCGAGGTGATGCCGCCAAGCCTCGAAGACCTCTATACCCACTTCAGCCGGAGGGCAGGGGAATGAGCCGGGTGATCGCCGGGGCGGGGGCCGAGATGCGCATCGCCATGCGCAACCGCTGGGTCGCGATCGCGGTGGCGATGATGGCGCTTTTCGCGCTGGTCCTGTCGGCGGCGGGCAGCGCGCCGACCGGGCGGGTCGGGGCCGATGCGCTGTCGGTGACGGTGGCAAGCCTGACCTCGCTGGCGGTCTATCTGGTGCCGCTGCTGGCACTTCTGATGTCCTTCGACGCGGTGGCCGGCGAGGTCGAGCGCGGCACCCTGCCGCTGATCCTGACCTATCCGGTCAGCCGGGCCGAGATCCTCGCGGGCAAGTTTCTTGCCCATCTCGCGGTCCTCGCGCTGGCGCTGGCCGTGGGCTACGGGGTGGCGGCGGCGGCGGCCTTCGCCGCGGGTCCGGGTGCGGCCGCCGGCCTGGCCGCGCTTGCCCGGCTTGGCGCGACCTCGCTCGCGCTCGGCGCGGTCTTTCTGGGCGTCGGCTATGCCCTTTCGGCGCTGGCCCGGCGTCCCGGCGCGGCGGCGGGCCTGGTCATCGGGCTCTGGCTGGTGCTGGTCGTGCTTTATGACCTCGGGCTTCTGGCCGCGGTCGTCGCCGACGGCGGCGGCGGCTTCACCACGCAGGTCTTTCCCTGGCTTTTGCTGGCCAACCCGGCCGATGCCTTCCGCCTTTACAACCTTGCCGCCTCGGGCGCCGCCGGCGTCGCCGCCGGCATCGGCGGCGCGGCCCAGACGATCCCGCCGGCCTGGGCGCTCGGCTCGCTGCTGGCCTGGGTGGCGGGCGGCTTCGCGCTGGCAATTCTCGCCTTCCGGAGGGTCACGCCATGAACCGCCTGACTTTCGCCGCGCTGGCGGTGCTGGCGCTCGGGGCCTGCAAGGAAGACCTTGCCGGGCCACCCCTTCCGGTGACGATGACCGCCGCCGCCGTCGGCCATTATTGCCAGATGGATATCCTGGAGCATCCCGGCCCCAAGGCGCAGGTCCATCTTGCCGGCCTGCCCGATCCGCTGTTCTTCAGCCAGGTCCGCGACGCGGTCGCCTACCAGCGGATGCCCGAGCAGAGCCATGCCATCGTCGCCATCTATGTCAGCGACATGGGCAAGGCGCCAAGCTGGGATGATCCCGGCGCCGCGAACTGGACCGCCGCCGGGGATGCGGTCTTTGTCGTCGGCGCGACGGTGCCGGGCGGCATGGGCGCCCCCGAGCTTGTGCCCTTCGCCGAGCCTGCAGCGGCCGCGGCCTTCGCCGCACGAAACGGCGGCGAGGTCATGACCCTCGACCGTGTCCCGGACCGGATCGTCCTGGCGCCGGTCGATGTCGCGCTTGACGCCGACGGAAACTTCATCCCGCCCGACCGGGCGGTCGCCGATTAGGAGGCGCGCCATGCCGATCCTCTCCCGCCGCCGCTTCATCGCGATCTCGGCCGCCGCCCTTGTCGCCCGGCCGGCGCTGGCCCGGCCGGTCCGGCGCTGGACCGGCACCGCACTGGGCGCGCGCGCCTCGCTGACCCTGTCGCACCCCGAGGCCGACCGGCTGGTGGCAAGCGTGCTGGCCGAGATCGCGCGGCTGGAGCAGGTCTTCAGCCTTTACCGCGCGGATTCGGCGCTGTCGCGGCTGAACCGCGACGCCGCGATTGACGGGCCGCCGTTCGAGCTGGTCGAATGCCTGTCGATCGCGGGGGCGGTCCACGCCGCGACCGGCGGCGCCTTCGATCCGACCGTGCAGCCGCTCTGGGCCGCCTATGCCGAGGCCCATGCCGCCGGCACCGCCCCGGCCGCGACCGCGATCGCCGCGGCGCGCCGCCTGGTCGGCTGGGCGGGTGTCGATGTCGCCCCGGCCCGGATCGCCCTGGCGCGGCCCGGCATGGCGATCACCCTGAACGGCATCGCGCAGGGCTATATCGCCGATCGCGTGGCCCGGATGCTTCAGGCCGAGGGGCTGGCCGAGATCCTGATCGACACCGGCGAGTTGCGGGCGCTCGGCGGCATGCCGGGCGGTGGCGACTGGCCGGTGCAGCGCGCGGCCGGCGGCCCGATCGCCTTGCGCGACCGCGCGCTGGCAAGCTCGGCCCCGCTCGGCACCACCTCCTCGCCGCTTCCGTCAGACGCTATCCGCCAGCACCGCGCACCTGTCATCGCCTGCCCTCTCATCGCCAGGCGCACAGCTTAGCGCCAGAGCGCGCCCCTTGCCATCCCGACGCATGCCCGGCGCGGAAAATGCCGTCGCCGCCTTTTCCTTTCGGCCCACATTCGCTAGAGCAGGCCGGAACCCCGTGATCTGACAGGAACAAGACGTCATGGCGATGGACAAGACCTTCAACGC
>PHEC01000137.1 GCA_002841115.1 Alphaproteobacteria bacterium HGW-Alphaproteobacteria-6
CCAGCGCATATATAGTCAACGACAAGAGCACCGAGACAATCGGTGGTCATAGGCAAGGAGGCCAAACCATGGTGGAACGGAAATCCGCGCTCAAGCGCGCGCCTGCTCGTCCTGAGTTGGAGGCTTTGCTCGAGATGGCGCGCAGGCATGTAGTAACCGATGACGAACTCAGGGCGCAGCGCGCAAGTTTTGTGTACGGGAATGCGCCCGAAGGCTCTCGGATCACTCGGGAGTCAGCTGCGGCTTCGGTTGATCGTCTTCGGGTGGTGAGACTTCCCGCCTGAGGAGTTAAATGGATGTTCATTCTGGAAGAAGAGGGCCCAGAACTCTACGACCGCATCCAGGAGCAAAACCTCAATCGACAGTATGAACTACTAACCAACTGCATAGAAATCGGGCTAAAAAAAGGGCCCGGTTCCTTTGACAAGTACCTGTTGTGGGCGCTTAACCATGTAGCAGTGGCAAACATATCTCAGTTTGGCGGACGCTTTCGTCGAGAACCTATCTATGTTGGTGATCATAGGCCGCCACATTTCAAAGATGTAGACGACTGGATGGACCGATTCATCTCAACAGTACAAGAGAACTGGTACATTTGGACGCCGACCGAACTGGCGGCCTACGGGCTTTGGCGGATGAACTGGATTCATCCTTTCATTGAAGGCAATGGGCGGACCGCGAGGGCGGCGTGTTATTTTCTGTTATGCGTTCGTTCTGGTGCGTTACTGCCAGGGCGAAAAATTGTTCCCGAACGTATCCGGGAGTCGCGCTCGGAATACGAGCGCGCTTTGAAGTCCGCAGACCGCGCATGGGACAACGGCCACTTGGATTTTTCTGATATGGAAGAATACCTTGCAAGTCTTCTGCAAGCTCAGTTAGAGGACGACGGGTTACCTTTCCGTGGCGCCGACGCACTAAGATAGCCCCCCTACCTCGTAAACTTCTTGTACTTCACCCGCTTCGGCTCGATCGAATCCGCCCCCAGCCTGCGCACCTTATCCTCTTCATACGCCTCGAAGTTGCCCTCGAACCATTCGACATGCGCGTCGCCCTCAAACGCGAGGATATGCGTGCAAAGGCGGTCGAGGAAGAAGCGGTCGTGGCTGATGATCACCGCGCAGCCGGCGAAATCCTCGATCGCCGCTTCCAGCGCCTGCAGGGTTTCGACATCAAGATCGTTGGTCGGCTCGTCGAGCAGCAGGACATTGCCGCCGGCTTTCACCAGTTGCGCAAGGTGGACGCGGTTGCGCTCGCCCCCCGACAGGATGCCGACCTTCTTCTGCTGGTCGGCGCCCTTGAAGTTGAAGGCCGAGCAATAGGCGCGCGAGTTCATCTCGGCATCGCCCAGCACGACGATGTCGAGCCCGTCCGAGATTTCCTGCCAGACGGTCTGGTCGGGGTCGAGACTGTCGCGCGACTGATCGACGTAAGACAGCTTCGCCGTCTCGCCGATGGTAATGGTGCCGCTGTCGGGTGCCTCCTGCCCGGTGATCATCCGGAAAAGCGTGGTCTTGCCCGCCCCGTTCGGGCCGATGATCCCGACGATGGCGCCGGGCGGGACGGTGAACGTGAGATCCTCGATCAGCAGCTTGTCGCCCATGTGTTTCTTCAGGGCTGAGACCTCGATCACCTTGCCGCCAAGGCGCGGCCCGTTGGGGATGATGATCTGGGCGCTGGAGATACGCTCGCGCTCGGATTCGCCGGCCAGCTTGTCATAGGCGCTGATCCGCGCCTTCTGCTTGGCCTGACGGGCCTTGGCGCCGGCGCGGATCCATTCCAGCTCTTTCTCAAGCACCTTCTGCTTGGCCTTGTCCTCGCGCGCCTCCTGCGCGAGACGCTTGGCCTTCTGATCGAGCCAGGCCGAATAATTGCCCTCGTAGGGAATGCCGCGGCCGCGTTCAAGCTCGAGGATCCACGAGGTGATGTCGTCAAGGAAATAGCGGTCGTGGGTGACGATCAGGATGGTGCCCTGGTATTCGATCAGGTGCTTTTGCAGCCAGGCGATGGTCTCGGCGTCAAGGTGGTTGGTCGGTTCGTCGAGAAGCAGCATGTCGGGTGCCTCGAGCAGCAGCTTGCACAGCGCGACCCGGCGCTTCTCGCCGCCCGACAGGGTGTCGATCGCCGCGTCATCGGGCGGGCAGCGCAGCGCCTCCATCGCGACATCGATCTGTGAATCGAGATCCCAGAGGTTCTCGGCGTCTATCTGGTCCTGAAGGGCAGCCATCTCGTCGGCGGTCTCGTCGGAATAGTTCATGGCGAGTTCATTGTAGCGGTCAAGCTTGGCCTGCTTGGCCGCAACCCCTTCCATGACGTTGCCGCGCACATTCAGCGCGGGGTCAAGCTCGGGCTCTTGCGGCAGGTAGCCGACGGTGGCGCCCTTGGCCGCCCAGGCCTCGCCGGAAAAGTCCTTGTCGATGCCGGCCATGATCCTGAGCAGCGTGGACTTGCCCGAGCCGTTGACCCCGACGACACCGATCTTGACCCCGGGCAGGAAGTTCAGGCGGATGTTCTCGAAGCACTTCTTGCCGCCGGGATAGGCCTTGGAGACGCCATCCATGTGGTAGACATACTGGTAGCTTGCCATGCGCGTTTCCTTGCCGGATAAGGGATTGCCGGTCGTCTAGCCGAATTGCCGGGCAAGGGCAACGCGGCCTGCGGGTTGTGATGCGATCACCGCGAAAGTTGAATGGTCGTTCTGAAAATGCCGCCGTTTTGATCCATGTCATGGCCGCGCCGGCGCTTCGGGCGTTCTGATCGGGCGGAAGGGCGGACTGTCCGCGTTTCCGACACCATGCTCAGAAGGAGGAGTGACAAGATATGTTTGCACTGAAACGGAAACTCGGGGTCGGCGTCGGCGTTGCTGTGGCGATCGTCGGGCTGATGGCGGGCGCGGTCGCCGCGGCCGAGATCGATCAGGGATCGGTGGCGCGCGGCGGCAAGCTTTACGACAAGTGGTACAAGGTGGTGAAGGCCGAGGCGCCGAAGGAGTCGCACCTGCTCTACCCGGCCGCGAACGAGAAATACGCCGCCGATCCGGCCTCGAACTGGCGTTGCAAGGAATGCCACGGCTGGGACGGGCTCGGGGCGGAGGGTGCCTACAAGTCGGGCAGCCATGCCTCCGGCATCAAGGGTATCAACGGCATGGCCGGTGGTGACCCGGCGGCGGTGGTGGCGCTTCTGAAGGCGCCGGCGCATGGCTATGGCGACAAGCTGAGCGATGCCGACCTGACCGACCTGGCCAATTTCGTGGTCTACGGGCAGATCGAATGGGCCAGCTATGTCGCCGACAAGAAGTCGCTTGGTGATGCCGAGGCCGGCAAGCAGGTCTACAACACCGCCTGCGCCGGCTGCCATGGTGCCGAGGGCAAGCTGCCCAAGGAAATGCCACCGCTGGGCTCGCTTTCCGGCAATCCCTGGGAGGTGATGCACAAGATCCTCAACGGGCAGCCGGGCGAGGCGATGCCGGCGCTGAGGGCGATCGATCATCAGGTGTCGGCCAATCTGGTCGCCTATCTGGCGACGCTGCCCGATCAGTAAGATCACGCAAACGACGTCACGCGACGACACCCGCCGGGGCAACCCGGCGGGATGTCGGGAAATGCGCACAGACAACACGGGACAGGAAACATGACAGGTATCATCAGACGGGCATGGCACTGGTTCACCCGGCCAAGCGTGCTGATCGGGCAGGGGGTGCTGTTCGTCATTGGCGGGATTGCCGGTATCGTCTTCTGGGGCGGATTCAACACCGCGATGGAGGCCACCAACACGATGGAATTCTGCATTTCCTGCCACGAGATGCGCGATACGGTCTACGAGGAATACAAGACCTCGGTCCATTACAAGAACGCATCCGGGGTGCGGGCGATCTGTTCGGACTGCCATGTGCCGCATGACTGGACGCCGAAGCTGATCCGCAAGATCCAGGCCTCGAACGAGATCTACCACAAGCTGCGCGGCACCATCAACACGCCCGAGAAATTCGAGGCCAAGCGCGCGGAACTGGCCGATCACGTCTGGGCCAGCATGAAGAAGACGGATTCGCGCGAATGCCGCAACTGCCACAGCTTCGAGGCGATGGCCTTCGAGCATCAGCGCGCCCGCTCGCGCGAGAAGATGGAGCCGGTGGCGCTGGGCACCGACTTCAGCGGCGGCTCGACCTGCATCGACTGCCACAAGGGCATCGCCCACAAGCTGCCGAAGGTCGTGCGCGACGACTGAGGGCCGGGGTGCGGCCCGCGGCGCCGGTCCGCGATCTCGCCTGGGCCGGACGCTTGCGCGCGCCGGCCCTTTGCGCTTGACTGCGCGGCGGGCCGGACCTGACCGGCCGCGATCCGCGAATGGAGGGACGATGCGCTATCAGCCGGCCGACGATCGCTATGAGCGCATGATCTACCGCCGCTGCGGCGCCTCGGGGGTGCAGTTGCCGGCGGTATCGCTGGGGCTTTGGCACAATTTCGGCGGCGACACCGCCCATGAGGTCAAGCGCGCGATCTGCCGCACCGCCTTCGACCATGGCATCACCCATTTCGACCTTGCCAACAACTACGGTCCGCCGCCGGGCAGCGCCGAGACCGCTTTCGGCGAGATATTGCGAACCGATTTCGCCGGCTACCGCGATGAGCTGATCATCTCGACCAAGGCCGGATACGACATGTGGCCGGGGCCCTACGGCCAGTGGGGCAGCCGCAAATACCTCATCGCCTCCTGCGACCAGTCGCTGAAGCGGATGGGGCTCGACTATGTCGACATCTTCTATTCGCACCGCTTCGACCCCGACACGCCGCTGGCCGAAACCATGGGCGCGCTCGATCAAATCGTGCGATCGGGGCGCGCCCTTTACGCCGGGATCTCCAGCTACAATTCGCGCCGCACCCGCGAGGCGGTGGCGATCCTGAAGGACCTCGGCACACCCTGCCTGATCCATCAGCCCAGCTACAACATGCTCAACCGCTGGGTCGAGCGTGACGGGCTGAAGGAGACGCTGGCCGGGCTTGGCGTCGGCTCGATCGCCTTCACGCCGCTGGCACAAGGCATGCTGACGGCGAAATACCTGGACGGCCTGCCCGAAGGCAGCCGCGCGACCCGGGGCAAGAGCCTGCGGCCCGCGATGATCACCGACCGCGCGATCGAGAGCATCCGCGCCCTGAACCGCATCGCCGAGGCGCGTGGCCAGACCCTGGCGCAGATGGCGATTGCCTGGGTCCTGCGCGACGGCGCCATCACCACCGCGCTGATCGGTGCCTCGCGGCCCGAACAGGTGGTCGATTGCGCCGGCGCGGTCGGCAGGCTCGATTTCACCGCGGCCGAACTGGCCGAGATCGACCGGCTGGCGGCGGAAGAGGACATCAACCTCTGGGCGCGATCCTCGGAGGGGGTGTGACGCGCACCGGATGGCCCGTCGCCACGGTCGGGATGACGGTCGGCCTGCTTGGCGGCTCGTTCGATCCCGCGCACGAGGGCCATGCCCATATCACCCGCGAGGCGCTGAAACGCCTGGCGCTTGACCGGGTCTGGTGGCTGGTCTCGCCCGGCAATCCGCTGAAGGCGCAGCCGCCGGCGCCGATCGCCGAGCGCATCGCGCAGGCGCGCCGGGTGATCACCGATCCGCGCGTGGTGATCAGCGACATCGAGGCGCGGCTGGGCACGCGCGCGACCGCCGCGACGCTGCGCCGGCTGATGGCGGCCTATCCCGGGGTCCGCTTCGTCTGGCTGATGGGGGCGGACAACCTGGCCGGGTTCCATCACTGGCAGGACTGGGACTGGATCATGACCCATGTGCCGGTCGGGGTCTTTGCCCGCCCCGGCGCGCGGCTGGCGGCGCGCGGCGCCCGCGCCGCCGAGGAATACGCCCGCTTTCGCCTGCCGGCCGAGGCGGCGAAGCTGCTGGCCCGGCGCCCCGCCCCGGCCTGGTGCTTTCTCGACGTGCCGATGCGCGGCCATTCATCCTCGGCGATCCGGGCGCAGGGCGGCTGGCAGCGGCGCCACGAGACCGGCTGACGGTTCGCGCAATGTTCCTTAATTCCGGTTGGAGACTCGGCCGGCATCCACTATCACTGTGGCGCGGATGGCGGGGGCGGGCATGGCCGAGCAGAAGTTCATCGAAGTGCGCGGCGCGCGCGAGCATAACCTGAAGAACATCGACGTGGACATTCCGCGCGATGCGCTGACGGTGATCACCGGGCTTTCGGGGTCGGGCAAGTCCAGCCTTGCCTTCGACACGATCTATGCCGAGGGTCAGCGCCGCTATGTCGAGAGCCTCAGCGCCTATGCGCGGCAGTTCCTCGACATGATGGGCAAGCCCGATGTCGATCATATCTCGGGGCTGTCGCCGGCGATCTCGATCGAGCAGAAGACGACATCCAAGAACCCGCGCTCCACCGTCGGCACGGTGACCGAGATCTACGACTACCTGCGGCTGCTCTTCGCCCGGGTCGGCACCCCCTACAGCCCGGCGACCGGCAAGCCGATCGAGGCGATGCAGGTGCAGGACATGGTCGATGCGGTGATGGCGATGGCGCAAGGCACGCGCGGCTATCTGATGGCGCCGGTGGTGCGCGACCGCAAGGGCGAATACCGCAAGGAATTCCTTGACTTGCGCAAGCAGGGCTTTCAGCGGGTGAAGGTCGACGGCGCGTTCCACGAGCTGGAAGACCCGCCCGCGCTCGACAAGAAGTTCCGCCATGACATCGATGTGGTGGTCGACCGGATCGTGGTGCGCGAGGGGCTGGAAACCCGGCTTGCCGACAGTTTCCGCACCGCGCTGAACCTTGCCTCGGGCATCGCGGTGCTGGAGACAGCGCCGGCCGAGGGCGAGCCCGAGCGCATCACCTTTTCGGAGAATTTCGCCTGCCCGGTCTCGGGCTTCACCATCCCCGAGATCGAGCCGCGGCTTTTTTCCTTCAACGCGCCTTTCGGTGCCTGCCCGTCCTGCGACGGGCTTGGGGTGGAGTTGTTCTTTGACGAGCGGCTGGTGGTGCCGGATGTCACACTGAAGCTGAAGGACGGCGCGATCGCCCCCTGGAACAAGGGCAAGTCGCCCTATTTCACCCAGACCATCGATGCGCTGGCCCGCCACTATGGGTTTGACGCAAGGAAGCCCTGGAAGGACCTGCCCGAGGCGGTGCAGCGGCTGTTCCTGCATGGCTCGGGCGAGGAGGAGATCAGCTTTCGCTTCGACGAGGGCGGCCGGGTCTACGAGGTGACCCGCAGCTTCGAGGGCGTGATCCCGAACATGGAGCGCCGCTATCGCGAAACCGACAGCGCCTGGGTCCGCGAGGAATTCGAGCGCTACCAGAACAACCGCCCCTGCGGCACCTGCGGCGGCTACCGGCTTCGCCCCGAGGCGCTGGCGGTCAAGATCGCCGGGCTGCATGTCGGCGAGGTGGTGCGGATGTCGATCAGGGAGGCTTACGCCTGGATCGACACGGTGCCGGCGAGGCTGACCAAGCAGAAGAACGAGATCGCCCGGCTGATCCTCAAGGAGATCCGCGAGCGCCTCGGCTTTCTCAACAATGTCGGGCTTGAATACCTGACGCTTTCGCGCAATGCCGGCACGCTGTCGGGCGGCGAAAGCCAGCGGATCCGGCTGGCAAGCCAGATCGGTTCCGGCCTGACCGGGGTTCTCTATGTCCTCGACGAGCCTTCGATCGGGTTGCATCAGCGCGACAATGACCGGCTTCTGGGCACGCTGAAGTCGCTGCGCGACCAGGGCAACACGGTGCTGGTGGTCGAGCATGACGAAGAGGCGATTCGCGCGGCCGACTATGTCTTCGACATCGGCCCCGGCGCCGGGGTGCATGGCGGTCAGGTGGTGGCCCGCGGCACGCCCGAGGCGATCGCCGCCGATCCGGCCTCGCTGACCGGGCAGTATCTGTCGGGCAGCCGCGCGATCGCGGTGCCGCGGCACCGGCGCGACGGCAACGGCAAGGTGCTGAGCGTGGTCAAGGCCACCGGCAACAACCTGAAGGAGATGACGGCGGATTTCCCGCTTGGCCGCTTCGTCTGCGTCACCGGGGTCTCGGGCGGCGGCAAGTCGACGCTGACGGTCGAGACGCTTTACAAGAACGCGGCGATGCGCCTGAACGGCGCGCGCGAGACGCCGGCACCCTGCGAGACGATCCGGGGCTTCGAGCATCTCGACAAGGTGATCGACATCGACCAGCGTCCGATCGGCCGCACGCCCCGCTCAAACCCCGCGACCTATACCGGCGCCTTCACCCCGATCCGCGACTGGTTCGCGGGCCTCCCCGAGGCCAAGGCGCGCGGCTACCTGCCCGGGCGGTTTTCCTTCAACGTCAAGGGCGGGCGCTGCGAGGCCTGCCAGGGTGACGGGCTGATCAAGATCGAGATGCATTTCCTGCCCGATGTCTATGTCACCTGCGAGACCTGCAAGGGCCACCGCTACAACCGCGAGACGCTGGAAATCAAGTTCAAGGGCAAATCGATTGCCGATGTGCTGGAGATGACGGTCGAGGATGCGCAGGGCTTCTTCGCCGCGGTGCCGGCGATCCGCGAGAAGATGGACGCGCTGGTGCGGGTGGGGCTTGGCTATGTCAAGGTCGGCCAGCAGGCGACCACGCTGTCGGGCGGCGAGGCGCAGAGGGTGAAGCTGTCCAAGGAGCTGTCGCGCCGGTCCACGGGGCGGACCCTCTACATCCTCGACGAGCCGACGACCGGTCTGCACTTCGAGGATGTTCGAAAACTGCTGGAGGTGCTGCACGAACTTGTCGAGCAGGGCAACAGCGTGGTGGTGATCGAGCATAACCTCGACGTGATCAAGACCGCCGACTGGGTCATCGACATCGGCCCCGAGGGCGGCGACGGCGGCGGCCGGATCGTCGCGGTGGGCACGCCCGAGGCGGTGGCGGCCAATGCGGCCAGCCATACCGGGCGCTATCTGGCGCCGATGCTGAAGCCGCGCCGGGTCGCCGCCGAATAGCGCGCCGGACCGGCAGGGGTCGGCCCGGCGCGCCGGGCGGTATCGGGCGTGAGGGTATGGCAGATCCGGCACTTGCGCTCGAACTGCCGCTCGCCG
>PHEC01000138.1 GCA_002841115.1 Alphaproteobacteria bacterium HGW-Alphaproteobacteria-6
CCCAGATCCTCTGGCTGTTTCACCAGAGCAACCAGAACGGCGGCATCTACTTCGATGCCGAGCCGACCGAGGATACCCAGCAGCAGCGGGAGTACCGGGTCATGTTCGCCGCCGGCAATCCGCCGCAGATCGATTTCCTCAGCCCCGACGGCGTCACCTGGGGCGTCGTCGGCGACAGCGTCACCCGCAACGGCACGGTTGCCAACATCGGCCGGCTGTTCAAGACCGCCAAGGCCAAGGGCCTTACCGTCGCGGTCAGTCCGCATTACTACTACCCCACCGATCACGGCTGGAAATTCGAGGGGCCGCTGGAAAAGCTGATGCATGCGATCGGCATGTTCGACCGCAAGGGGCCGCTAGACCTGGACGGGTTCCGCAATTCGGGCGCCGATTTCATGCCCGAATACAAGGAGTTCATCGAGGACGGCAAGACCATCGTCACCTCGCCGCACAAGGTCTACGGGCCCGAGACCAACGACCTTGTCCTGCAACTCAGGAAGAACGGCATCAGTCAGGTGATCCTGGCCGGCATGTCGGCCAACCTGTGCACCGAGGCGCATATGCGCGAATTGCTGGAACAGGGCTTCGAGGTCGCGGTGGTCGGCGATGCGACGGCGGCGGCGATGCTGCCCGAGGGGGACGGCTATCTCGCCGCGCTGATCAACTTCCGCTACATGGCCAATGCGCTCTGGTCGACCGACGAGGCGGTCGGCGCGATCGAGAGCCTCTGACGCCGGCGTCGCGTCCCGGGGCCGCGCCCCGGGACGCATCCGATCATCCGCCGGGGCAGACCCGGGCGAAGGCCGAGGGCGCGGCGCCTCAGCCCTGATGCCATTCCCAGGGCCGGGTGAACTCGCCCAGCTTGTGCGCCAGCGCGGTCTCGTCCACCGTGCCGGTGCGCTCGAGCCGCGCGACGAGGCCGCGCTTCTTGTCCTCGACCACCACGGCCACCCGCGCGGCCAGCCCGGCCTCGGCCAGTGCGCCGTCATAGACCCGCGCGATCGCGCGTTTGCGCAGGTCGGGCTTGAAGATCTTGCCGACCGCGGTCTTCGGCAACTCGTCAAGGATCTCGACGTGCTTCGGCACCGCGGCGCGCTCGTGGATATGGGTCTTGGCGAATTCCATCAGTTCGGCCTCGCTCACCGCCGCATCCTTGACCAGTTCGACATAGGCGCAGGGCAGTTCGCCGGCGAAGGCGTCGGGCTGACCGATGGCGCCGACGAAGGCGACCGCCGGGTGGCGCGCCAGCGCCTCCTCGATCTCGGCCGGGTCGATGTTGTGGCCGCCGCGGATGATCAGGTCCTTCGCCCGCCCGGTGATCCACAGATAGCCGTCGGCGTCGAGCCGGCCGAGATCGCCGGTGCGCAGGAACAGCATCTCGGCGAAGAGGTCGCGGTTCTTGTCGTCCTCGGTATAGGTCGATCCGGCAAAGACGCCGGGGTTGGCGACGCAGATCTCGCCGACCTCGTCGATGGCGCATTTGCGAAAGCCGCCCTTGCCGTCGCGGGCAAGGATGCGGACCTCGGTATGCGGTAGCGGCAGGCCGACCGAGCCGACCTTCTTCAGCCCGTCGATCGGGTTGCACGAGACAAGGCAGGTCGCCTCGGTCAGCCCGTAGCCCTCGGCCACCTGAACCCCGGTCGCCGCCTCGAAGCGGCTGTAAAGCTCGATCGGCAGCGGCGCCGAGCCCGAGATCGCGATCTTGAGCGAGGAGACATCGGCATCGACCGGGCGCTGCATCAAGGCGGCGATGGCGGTCGGCACGGTGATCAGGAAGGTCGCCTGCCAGCGCTCGATCAGTTTCCAGAAATTGTCGAAAACGCCCTCGCCGCGATAGCCAGCCGGCGTCGGCATCACCATATGCGCGCCCGACGCGATCACCGACATCAGGACCGGATAGGCGGCAAGGACGTGGAACAGAGGCAGCGGGCAGATCAGCACGTCGGTCTCGTCGAACAGCAGCCGCCCGCCAAGCCAGCCGTTGTAGATCATGCCGGAATAGCGGTGCTGCGCGACCTTGGGCATCCCGGTCGTGCCGCCGGTGTGGAAATAGGCCGCCACCCGGTCGCCGGTGCTGTCGGCAAAGCTCAGCCGGTCGGCCGGCATCCTTGCGACTTCGCTGGCGAAACCCTTGACCGCGGCCTTGTGCAGGACCGGGTTCTTCGGCCGCACCAGGGGCACGATCCAGCTTTTCGGCGGGTCGAGATAGCGGTTGAGGTCAACTTCCAGAACCGTGTGGACGCCCGGCGCATGGCGCACCGCCTCGGCCGCCTTCTGGGCGATGTCCGACTTCGGGAAGGCCTTCAGCGTCACCAGAACCCTGGCCTTGGTCTCGCGCAGGATCGCGGCGATCTGCTCGGGCTCCAGCAGCGGGTTGATCGGGTTGACGACGCCGGCGACAGCGCCGCCCAGAAGCGTCACCGCCGTCTCGATCGAATTGGGCAAGAGGTAAGCGACGACATCGCCCTCGCCGATGCCGAGGCTGCGAAAGAGGTTCGCCGCCCGGGTGACGCGGCCGTGCAGGTCGGTCCAGGTCAGGGTTTCGGCCCGCGCCTTCGGGTCCGAGAAGATCTGGAACGAGATCGCGTTGCGCGGCCCGTGCGCGTCGCGCGCGCGGGTCAGGAACTGATAAAGCGTGACCGGCAGGTCGCGCGCATTCCAGTCCATCTCGCGTTCAACCGCGTCGCGATCGGCAAGCGATGCGAATCGTCCCATGGTGCAATCCTCCCCTGACGCCTGTGACCGGCGCTTCCTTGGGTCGCAGGATGCGGGCAAAGACGGCACCGGGCAAGGGTTTCGCCGCGTCGTCGCGAGAAACGCAACGTCAGGCGGCGGCCTCGGCGCCGGCAAACTGCAAGCGCGCCAGCCGGGCGTAAAGCCCGCCCTCGGCCACCAGCGCATCATGGCTGCCGGTGGCGACGATGCGGCCCTGATCGAAGACGATGATCCGGTCGGCCTTCTTCACCGTTGCCAGACGGTGGGCGACGATGATCGTGGTGCGCCCCTTTGCCAGCGCCTCGACCGCCTGCTGCACCGCGCGCTCGCTTTCGGCGTCAAGCGCGCTGGTCGCCTCGTCGAGCAAAAGCACCGCCGCGTCGCGCAGGATCGCCCGGGCAATCGCGATGCGCTGGCGCTGGCCGCCCGACAGCATCACCCCGCGTTCGCCCAGTGCGGTGTCATAGCCCTCGGGCAGGGCCAGGATGAAATCATCCGCGGCGGCGGCGCGGGCGGCGGCCTCGACCTCGGCATCGCTGGCCTCGGGGCGGCCGAAGCGGATGTTGTCGCGCGCCGATCCGGCGAAGATCACCGGATCCTGCGGCACCAGCGCGATGGCGCGGCGGAAGTCGTCGCGCGCCATCGCATCGAGTGCGATGCCGTCGATCGTGACGCGGCCCTGATCGGGGTCGTAGAAGCGTTGCAGAAGTTGGATCACCGTGGTCTTGCCGGCCCCCGACGGGCCGACCAGCGCCACCGTCTCGCCAGCGCGCACATGCAGGTCGACCCGGTCCAGCGCCGATTGGGTCGGCCGTGCCGGATAGTGGAAGGTCACCCCTTCCAGCGCGATCTCGCCCCTGACCGGGCGCGGCAGCGGCAGCGGATCGGCCGGGTCGCGCACCCGGTCCTCGGCGCCCAAGAGTTCGGCTAGCCGCTCTGTTGCCCCCGCAGCGCGCTGCAATTCGCCCCAGATCTCGGACAGCGAACCGACCGCCCCCGCGACCAGGATCGCGTAGATCACGAACTGCACCAGCTGGCCCGGGCTCATCACCTCCGCCCGCACGTCGCGCGCACCGATCCACAGCACGCCCACCACCCCGGCGAAAACCAGGAAGATCACGATCACCGTCATCACCGCCCGCGTGGCGATCCGTGCCCTGGCCGAGGCGAAGGCGCTTTCGGTCAGCGCGGCGAACCGCGCCCGGCTGGGCCCTTCATGGGTGAAGGCCTGCACCGTCTGGACCGCGCCCAGCGCCTCGGCGGCATTGCCCGAGGCCTTGGCGATCCAGTCCTGATTGTCGCGCCCGAGCGCGCGCAGGCGCCGGCCCAGCACAATGATCGGCACCACCACCGCCGGCACCAGCAACAGCACCAGCCCGGTAAGCTTGGCCGAGGTGAAGAGCATCAGCACGATCCCCCCCGCCAGCATCAGAAGGTTGCGCAAGGCGACCGAGACCGACGAGCCGATCACCGACAGGATCAGCGTGGTGTCGGTGGTGATCCGGCTCAGCACCTCGCCGGTCATGATGCGCTCGAAATAGGCCGGGCTCAGCCCCATCACCCGGTCGAAGACCGCGCGGCGGATGTCGGCGACCACCCGCTCGCCCAGCCGGGTGACAAGGTAGTATCGCGCCCCGGTGCCCAGTGCCAGCAGCCCGGCAACCGCCAGCGCCGCGGCGAAGTAGCTGTCAAGCAGTTCGGTCCCGGCGTTGAACCCGTCGACCACCCGGCGCACCGCCATCGGCAGGATCAGGCTGACCGTCGCGGTGGTGATCAGCGCCAGCCCGGCCAGCATCACCATCACCCGGTAGGGCCGGATGAAGGGCCAGAGCGCGGTCAGCGCGCCGACCCGTTTCGATGCCTCGCGGTCCTCGGTGACCGCCGCGGGTCTGCGTGCCATGCTGCCTCCGTTGGTTCGGCCAAGGGTTTAGGCCGAAGGACGCGCGCGGGCAAGCCATCCGGCGCGACAGGCGGGTCGGGCTGCACGGGCAGGTCGGGCCGCGACAGGCAGGTCGGGCGCCCGCGTCCGGAAATCATCATGCAGGGGGATGGAGCGGGCGACGCGATTTGAACGCGCGACATTCTGCTTGGAAGGCAGATGCTCTACCCCTGAGCTACGCCCGCAACCCGGGCGTCATACCCCGGCGGACCGGCAAGCGCAAGCGGCTGCCCGGCCCGGCACCCCCGCCGTGCCTGTCGTGATGGCGCCGCCGGGATGTCGCTTTCCGGCCAGCCAGCCGGTGCAGGCCGGGCTATACCCGGCCCCGGGCCCGCGGCGATGGCGTCGCCGCAGGGGGAGACCCCGAGGCTTGCGGAATTTTTCCGCCAGAAGTCCTGTACGCCGGGACCTTTCGGGGTCCGGGCCAAGGCGCAGACCCCATCAAGCGAGGTCTGAACCATGCAACGTCCACAGCAATACAGATTTCATCAGGGCGACCGCGTGCTGCCTTTCGCCGGGTCGGAATACGACCAGCGGCTGGGTGGTCTGCGCGCGATCATGGATGCGACGGGGGTCGAGGCGGTTGTCCTTACCTCGATGCACAACATCGCCTATTACTCGGGGTTCCTCTACTGCGCGTTCGGGCGGCCCTATGCGCTTGTCGTGACCGCGGGCGAGGCGGTGACGATCAGCGCCGGCATTGACGCGGGCCAACCCTGGCGGCGCAGCCACGGCGACAACATCACCTATACCGACTGGAGCCGCGACAACTACTGGCGGGCGATCCTGTCGGTGACGGGGCCGGGCCGGGCGATCGGCCATGAGGGCGATCACCTGACGCTGGTGCAATCGGAAAAGCTGAAGGCCTTCCTTTCGCCGTCGCGGACGGTGGATATCGCGCCGGCGACGATGAAGCAGCGGATGCACAAATCCGCCGCCGAAATCGCGCTGATCCGGGCGGGCGCCAATGTTGCCGATATCGGCGGTCATGCGATCCGCGCGGCGGTGGCGGAGGGCGCGCGCGAGATCGACGTGGCGATGGCCGGGCGCGACGCGATGGAGCTGGAGATCGCGAAACGCTTTCCGGATGCCGAATACCGCGATACCTGGGTCTGGTTCCAGTCGGGCATCAACACCGACGGGGCGCACAATCCGGTCACCGCGCGCCGCCTTCAGGTCGGCGATATCCTGTCGCTCAACACATTCCCGATGATCTCGGGCTACTATACCGCGCTGGAACGGACGATGTTCCTGCGCGAGGTGGATCAGGCATCGCTGGCGATCTGGCAGGCGAATGTCGCCGCCCATGAACTGGGCATCAGCCTTCTGAAGCCGGGCGCGAAATGTTCCGAGGTGACGGCGAAGATCAACGCCTTCTTCGCCGAGCGCGACCTTCTGCAATACCGCACCTTCGGCTATGGCCATTCCTTCGGCCTGCTCAGCCATTACTACGGCCGCGAGGCGGGGCTGGAACTGCGCGAGGATATCGACACGGTGCTGGAACCCGGCATGGTGATCTCGATGGAGCCGATGCTGACCATCCCCGAGAGCCGGCCGGGCGCGGGCGGCTACCGCGAGCATGACATCCTTGTGATCACCGATGACGGGGCCGAGGACATCACGCATTATCCCTACGGACCGGCGTTCAACGTGGTCGGCTGAAGTCGGCGCCATCAGGGCGCCGCGGCAACACCTGCCGGCCGTTGCGACGGCCGGCGTTGGCATCGAAGCGGCCGGCTGCTATCCCCTTGGCGTCAAGCCACCCTGCCGCGGAGAGCCTGCCTTGAGCACCATCACCCTGTCGCGACGCGCGTTCGCCTCGACCGCGCTCTTCGGCGCACTTGCCGCCTGTGCCGGACCGCGGACCGAGCT
Source organism: Alphaproteobacteria bacterium HGW-Alphaproteobacteria-6 (assembly GCA_002841115.1). Classification (GTDB taxonomy): domain Bacteria; phylum Pseudomonadota; class Alphaproteobacteria; order Rhodobacterales; family Rhodobacteraceae; genus Albidovulum. The sequence goes on from PHEC01000138.1 coordinate 6,527, forward strand.
TGACGGCGGCGAGGTCGCGCAAGGAGACTTCCTGGACGGCTACGGGCCGATGGCGGACGGCGAATATCTCTTGCCCGGCGTGCCCGACCGCTATCTGATCGGTGTCAACCGGCGGATGACCGGCACCTATCTCGGCGATCAGCCGGGCGGGGTGATCGAGATCGACCCCCATGCCAAGTTCCTCTACCTGATCGACCGTGACGGATCGGCGATCCGCTATCCGATCGCGGTCGGCCGCGCCGGCAAGTCGCTGCGCCGCCCGACCGTGGTCCGGCGCAAGGCGGAATGGCCGGGCTGGACGCCGACCGCCAACATGCTGCGCAGCGAGCCCGAGGTCTACGGCCCCTTCGCGCGGGGGGTTCCGGGCGGGCTGACAAGCCCGCTTGGCGCGCGGGCGCTCTATCTCTACTCCGGTGGTCGCGACACCTATTACCGCATTCACGGCACCAACGACCTCGGCTCGATCGGCAATTCCGGCTCGGCCGGCTGCATTCGGCTGTTCAACCAGGATATCATCGACCTCTACAACCGGGTCGCCGGCGACACCCGGGTGGTGATCCGCAGCTACGAGGATTCGGTCAGGATCGAGGGCGAGGTTGATGCCAACCGCGGCGTCGAACTGCCGGCCAAGATCGTCTCGGCCGAAGACATCTACGGCGCGACCGAGCTTGATCCGCTCGCCGCGGCGGCCGCCGACCCGGACGGCGTGTTCGTGCAGGTCAACTGAGCGCGGTCAGACGCGGATGACATAGTCCTTCCGCGTCGTCTCGATCACCTCCCAGGTGCCGGTGAAACCGGGACGCAGGATGAAACTGTCGCCGGGGCCAAGCCGATATTCGGTGCCCGCCGCGTCGGTGATGACCGAGCGGCCCGCAAGGATCCGGCAGTATTCCCATTCGTCATAGGAAATCCGCCACTTGCCGGGCGTGGACTGCCAGATGCCGCAGTAAAGCCCGTCGCGCTCCTCGACATTCCAGGTGGTGTGGACCGGATCGCCGGCGATCAGCTTTTCCGGCGCGGGGCGGGTGGTTTCGGGGGAGGCGGCGGCGGGGGTGAGGCGAAGGAAGCGGGGCATCGTCCTGTCCTTTTGCGCGGTTTGGCCGGAATTTGCCTGTCCCTGATACAGACCGCGTCAAATCGCGCAAAGAGGCGTATGCTGATGCCGTTTCATGCAACACTTTTCCGAAGCGGGATTCCAGGATGTCCGAAACCTCGCGGCACGATGCGTGGCAGGCCGGTGCCAACTATGACGCCTATATGGGCCGTTGGAGCCGCAAGGTCGCACCGCTCTTTCTCGACTGGCTGAAGGCGCCGGATAACGGCGACTGGCTGGATGTCGGCTGCGGCACCGGGTCGCTGTCGCAGGCGATCCTCGCCGGGGCCGCGCCGGCCAGCGTCACCGGCATTGACGCCTCGGAGGGATTCGTCCGCCATGCGGCGGCAACGATCGCGGACCCGCGGGTGCGCTTTCAGCGAGGCGACGCGCAAGCGATCGACCTTGCGGATGCAAGCCGGGATGCGGTCGTCTCGGGGCTGGTGTTGAACTTCGTCCCGGACAAGCGGGCGATGCTGTCGGAAATGGCGCGGATCGCGCGGCCTGGCGGCAGTCTGGGCTTTTTCGTCTGGGACTATCCCGGCGGCGGCATTGCATTCATGCGGGCATTCTGGCGCGCGGCGGGTGCGCTTGACCCCGACGCCGCGGCGCTCGCGGAGGATCGCCGCTTTCCCGGCTGCACTGAAGCGGGCCTTCGTGGCCTTGCGGCGGAGGTCTGGGGCACCGGGGTGGAGACGACCGCGCTGGAGGTTCCGACGCGGTTCCGCGATTTCGCGGATTACTGGACGCCCTTCACGCTGGGCGCCGGTCCCGCGCCGGGCTACTGCGTCTCGCTGTCGCCCGACCGGCGCGAGCAGTTGCGCAGGAAGCTGGAAAGCGACCTGCCCCGCGAGCCGGACGGCAGCATCCTCCTTTCGGCACGGGCCTGGGCGGTGAAGGCGGTCGGTCCGGGTTAGGGGCCCTTCGCGCCCCTCACTCGACCCACTTCACCGCCGTCAGATCGTTGGCCTGGGTCGGCGCGTTTTCCCACAGCCCCTCGATCCTGGCGTTGGCCACCCCGGTCTTGGCAAGCTGGAAGAGGTAGGCGTTGACATGGTCCTGCGCGATCATCTCCTGGGCTTCTTTCAGGATCGCCGAGCGTTCGGCCGCATCGGTGGTGACGGTCAGCTTGTCCATCAACGCCACGAACTCGGGTCTTGCATACTGAAAATAGTAGTCGGGCCGGGCGTAGATGTTGATGTCGGCGGGCTCGGTATGGCTGACGATGGTCAGGTCGAAATCCTTGCCCTTGAACACCTGTTCAA
>PHEC01000008.1 GCA_002841115.1 Alphaproteobacteria bacterium HGW-Alphaproteobacteria-6
CGGCTGATCGTCATTCAGGGCGACACCGAGCCGGCCTCGGTCGAGCAGCAGCGCTTTCTCGGCAAGACCGCGCCATCGCTTTACGACATGCGCAACCTCTTTCAGGTCAATGTCGAGGAGGGCCGCCACCTCTGGGCGATGGTCTATCTTCTGCACAAGTATTTCGGCGCCGATGGCCGCGAAGAGGCCGACGACCTTCTGCGCCGCTCCTCGGGGTCCGAGGAGGCGCCGCGGATGCTGGGCGCCTTCAACGAGGAAACGCCGGACTGGCTGTCGTTCTTCATGTTCACCTATTTCACCGATCGCGACGGCAAGATGCAGCTTGAAAGCCTCGCGCAATCGGGCTTCGACCCGCTCAGCCGCACCTGCCGCTTCATGCTGACCGAAGAGGCGCATCACATGTTCGTCGGCGAAACCGGCGTCGGCCGGGTGGTGGAACGCACCTGCCAGGCGATGAAGGATGCCGGCATCACCGACCCCCACGACATCGGCCGCATCCGCGCGCTGGGCGTGATCGACCTGCCGACCATCCAGAAAAAGCTGAACCTGCATTATTCGCTGTCGCTTGATCTTTTCGGGCAAGAGGTGTCGACCAATGCCGCCAATGCCTTCAATGCCGGCATCAAGGGCCGCTACATGGAGGCGCGGATCGACGATGATCACCGGCTGAAGGACGCGACCTATCCGGTCTGCAGCCTGGTCGGCGGCCGCATCCTGACCGAGGATGTGCCGGCCCTGACCGCGATCAACATGCGCCTGCGCGACGACTACATCCGGGACGCCGCCGGCGGGGTCGGGCGCTGGAACAAGATCATCGAAAAGGCCGGGATCGAGTTTGCCCTGGCCCTGCCGCACGAGGGCTTTCACCGCAAGATCGGTATCTTCTCGACCGTCTCGGTCGATCCCGCCGGCCGGACCATCCCGCGCGACGACTGGCAGGCCCGCTCGGTCGACTGGCTGCCAACAGGGGCCGACGGCGACTTCATCCAGTCGCTGATGGTGCCCTGCACCGAACCGGGAAAGTTCGCCGGCTGGATCGCGCCGCCGAAGATCGGCATCGACAACAAGCCGGGCGACTTCGAATATGTAAAGCTGCACATGGCCTGAACCGGGCCTGAACCGGGCCCGGTCTGCCAACCGCCCGAACGGAGGACGCGATGACGATCACCCGACGCCCCCTTCGCCCGCAACGCGCGGTCCCGGCGCCGCGCCGCGGCTGCCTCGACTGTCCGGGCTGCACCGGCGCCTGCCTTGAAGCGATCGCGCTGTGGTTCCTGCCCGAGGTGATCCTGCGCCGGTCCGGTCCGCCGCGATGACCCAACCGATCAAGCAGCACCTGATCGACCCCGAGATCTGCATCCGCTGCTACACCTGCGAGATGACCTGCCCGCGCCAGGCGATCGAGCATGACGGCACCAACGTCGTCGTCGATGCGGCCAAATGCAACTTCTGCATGGACTGCATTCCGGTCTGCCCGACCGGCTCGATCGACGAATGGCGGCTGGTGGCCGAACCGCATTCGCTGGCCGATCAGTATGGCTGGGGCGAACTGCCGCCGCAGGCCGAGATCGGCGGCGACGCCGGCGGGGCGATCGAGGCGCTGGATGCCGATGTCGCGGCCCTATTGGCGAAGGCGCACGCGGGTGCGGGCGGGCGGGCCCGCGCGCCGGCCTCGGCGGCCCATCCGACCGTCAACCTTCATACCACCGCCAGGCCGGCCGAAGCGGTGGTGCAGGGCAACTACCGGCTGACCGGCGAGGCCAGCGACAGTGATGTGCGCCACATCATCCTCGATCTCGGCAACCAGCCCTTCCCGGTGCTGGAAGGTCAGTCGGTCGGGGTGATCGCCCCCGGAGCCGATGCGCTTGGCCGCCCGCATCTGCCGCGGCTCTATTCGGTGTCCAGCCCGCGTGACGGCGAGCGGCCGAACTTCAACAACCTCTCGCTGACCGTCAAGCGCGAGCCGGGCGGCGTCTGCTCGAACCATCTGTGCGATCTGAAGCACGGCGAGCGGCTGCGCCTGACCGGGCCGTTCGGCGCCACCTTCCTGATGCCCTCCGACCCGGCCGCCCATCTGCTGATGATCTGCACCGGCACCGGATCGGCGCCGTTCCGCGCCTTCACCATGCGTCGCCAGCGCGAAAACCCGGCGCTGAAGGGTCGCCTGACCCTGGTCTTCGGCGCCCGGACCCCCAGCGACCTGCCCTATTTCGGGCCGCTGAAGAAGGTTCCGGACAGTTTCCTGACCAAGATATTCGCCTTCTCGCGCCAGCCCGAACAGCCCAAGCGCTATGTCCAGGACCAGTTGCGCGACCATGCCGATGCCGTGACGGCGATTTTGCGCAACCCCGATGGCCATGTCTATATCTGCGGCCTGAAGGCGATGGAGCACGGGGTCGAGGCGGCGCTGTCGGACATCGCCCGCGCCGCCGCGCTCGACTGGGCCGGCCTGCGCGACCGGATGCGCGAAGAGGGCCGCTATCATGTGGAAACCTACTGATGCTCAGCGCGACCCCTTTGCACGCAATCCGCCAGACATCGGCGCGGCCCGCACTGGCGCAACCGCGTCCCGATCCGCAAAATAATGCAGTCGCGCCGGTCTCCCTGATCGAAATCAATTGAGGATTGCACCAACCCGGCTAGGATTGTGCAGTATTCTACATATCCTGAACGGACGGCATGGGCGAGATCACCAACTTCCGCGGCGAGGCGACACTCAGCGGTGCGGCAAGCGATGCCGATGCCGCGGTCGCGGCGTTGATCCGGCGGGTTGGCGAAAGGGTCCGCAAGGCCCGCGAGTTGCGCGGCATCCCGCGCCGGGTGCTGTCCGAGACGTCCGGCGTCTCGCCGCGCTATCTTGCCCAGCTTGAGGCCGGCGAGGGCAATATCTCGATCGGGCTCCTGCAGCGGGTGGCCTCGGCGCTTGACTACCGGATCGAGTGGCTCACCGGCGATGATGACCCCTGGACCTCGCAGACATTGCAGGCCGCCGATCTGTTCCGGGTCGCCGACGCCGATCTTCGCGCCCGGGTCATGGCCTTGCTGGCGCCCGGCCCGGCAGAGACCCAGCGGGCGCGGCGGATCTGCCTGATCGGCCTGCGCGGGGCCGGAAAATCGACCCTCGGCGCGCTCGCCGGTGCCGAACTCGGCATCCCCTTCGTCGAGCTCAACCGCGAGATCGAGGAACAGAGCGGCATGCCGGTGACCGAGGTCCTGGCGCTTTACGGCCAGGAAGGCTACCGCAAGCTGGAGGCGCAGGCGGTCAGCCGGGTGATTGCCACGCATGAGACGATGATCCTGGCCGTCGCCGGCGGAATCGTCGCCGAGCCCGAGACCTTCAAGGCCCTGCTGGCGCATTTCCATACCATCTGGCTGCGGGCCAGCGCCGCCGAGCACATGGCCCGTGTCCGCGCCCAGGGCGACACGAGGCCGATGGCCGGCAACCCCGAGGCGATGGAGCAGTTGCGCGCGATCCTGACCAGCCGCGAGGCGCTTTACGACCGTGCCGAGGCGCAGCTTGATACCGCCGGGCGCCGGCCGCAGGACTCGCTTGCCGATCTTCTGGCGCTGATCCGCGCACGGCGGTTTCTGGACTGACCCGCCGACCCGGTGCTCAGCGCGCCAGGCCCGACAGCGCCGTCACCGGCGCCAGCACGATCTGCGTCGCATTCTGAACCGTCAGCACCACCCCCGGAAGAACCCCGGCCCGCCCGGCCCGGTCGGTTGCGAAAGCGGCGTCAACCTCGTTCAGGCGGCCGAGAATGGTCAGAAGACCGGACGAGGTGCCGGCGTTGAAATGCCCGATGCCCGAGGAAAAGGCCGTGGTGTCCAGCACCGTCACCTTCAGGTCGGCGATCTCGTCGATATCGGCGATGGTGCCGAGGCGGTCACGCTGCCCGGTCAGCCGTGCCGAAAGCGCCAGCACGCGGTCCTTCTTCGAGGTGAATATGTAGAACGGCTGCGGCAGCGTGCCGATCCCGGCGGCCTGGGCGCGAAACACGTCTACATCGATATCGGGCGAGATCAGGATCACCGCCGCGATCCAGTCAAGCAGCGCGCGGTCGCCGGAAATGGCGATCTGACGCAGGGTTTCCATGGTCAGGGCGGCGCCCATAGAATGGGCGATCAGCAGGATCCGCTCGGCCCCGGCGGCCTGCGTCTGCCGCAACAGATCCGCCAGCCCGTCGCGGGCGAAAAGCGCGCTGTCGCGGTCATAGGCATAGCCCAGGGGATGGCCGCGCGACGACCAGGCATAATGCACATAGGCGCCGCGCAGGTCGAGGTCGTGGCCGATCTGTGCCAGCCGATAGGCGCCCTCGGCAAAGGTGTTGTTGAAGCCGTGAACGAAGACCACCGCCTCGCGGGTTCCGCGCCGTTCGCCAAGCAGCACCGAGGACAGATCGGCGCGGAAGGCGGCGGGATCGGGGTAGACCTTCTCGGCGGTGGCCAGAAACACGCCGCGCGTATCGGGCCGCATCCGGCCCTGCGGCCAGGCGATGGTGCCGGGCTTGCGGTCCGGCGGCACCGCGACATCCAGCCGGGCATAGCGGGTCTCGGCGCTGCGTCCGATGCCGAAATCGGTCCCGGTCTCGGGGTCTGCCGATCGCGTCGTGCCGACGAAGATCGTCTCGACCGTTCCGGTCGCCGCCGCCGCCGGAACCACCACGACGCTGCCACGGGTGCTGCACCCGGCAAGGACGGCGACCAGCGCCAGCCCGGCGACGATCCGGCGCCAGCCGGACCGACCGGGCCGCGGCCTAGAGGACATAGCGGCTGAGGTCGGCCGACCGCGCAAGGTCGCCAAGATGCCTTTCGACAAACTCCGCATTCACCGCCACCTGCTCGCCCGAGCGGTCCGGCGCGGTAAAGGACAATTCCTCGAACACCCGTTCCATCACGGTATAAAGCCGCCGGGCGCCGATATTCTCGACGCTGCGGTTGACCTCGGCGGCGATATGCGCCAGCGCCGCGATCCCGTCCTCGGGGAAATCGACGGTGACCCCCTCGGTCGCCAGCAGCGCCGAATACTGGCGGGTCAGGGCATTGTCGGTCTCGGTCAGGATGCGGACGAAATCCGCCTCGGTCAGCGGCCGGAGCTCGACCCGGATCGGCAACCGGCCCTGCAACTCGGGCAGCAGGTCCGAGGGCTTGGCGATATGGAAGGCGCCCGAGGCGATGAAGAGGATATGGTCGGTCCGCACCGGCCCGTATCTGGTGCTGACGGTGGTGCCCTCGATCAGCGGCAGAAGGTCGCGCTGCACGCCTTCGCGGCTGACATCGGCACCGCGGGTCTCGGCGCGGGCGCAGACCTTGTCGATCTCGTCGATGAAGACGATGCCGCCCTCCTGCACCGCGTCAAGTGCCGCGGCCTTGACCGCTTCGTCATCGATAAGCTTGTCGGCCTCTTCGGCGATCAGTGCCTCGTGGCTTTCGGCGACGGTCATCTTCTTTCTGACCCGCCGCCCACCGAAGGCCTTGCCGAAGATCTCGCCGAGGTTCAGCGCCCCCATGCCGGGCTGGCCGGGCAGGTCGAGCGTCGGCATCTGCGGCGCGGCTTCGGCCATGTCGAGTTCGATCACCGTGTCGTCCAGTTCGCCGGTGCGCAGCCGCTTGCGGAACATCTCGCGGGTCTGTTCGCGCGCATCCGTCCCGGCGATCGCCTCGATCACCCGGTCCTCGGCGGCGCGTTCGGCCCGGGCCTTGACCTCGTCGCGCATCCTTTGCCGGGTCTCGGTCATCGCCGCATCGGTCAGGTCGCGGATGATCTGTTCGACATCGCGCCCGACATAGCCGACCTCGGTGAACTTCGTCGCCTCGACCTTGATGAAGGGCGCCTTGGCCAGCTTCGCGAGGCGGCGGCTGATTTCGGTCTTGCCGACGCCGGTCGGGCCGATCATCAGGATGTTCTTGGGGTAGACCTCGTCGCGCAGGTCATCGGGCAACTGCTTTCGCCGCCAGCGATTGCGCAAGGCCACCGCGACCGCGCGTTTGGCATCGCTCTGGCCGATGATGAAGCGGTCAAGCTCGGATACGATCTCGCGCGGGGTGAGGTTGGTCATGTCGGCTCCGAATAGGGCGGCAGGCGGCGCTTGCCGGGAAAGTCGGGCAGGGCGCGCATCAGGCCGGCGCGCAATTGCACCCACCAGGTGCCGAGGACGGTGAAGACGGTGCCGAGGATGATCAGGATCTTGGCCCAGTCCATCGCACCGGCCGCGCCGTCGCCGGCCACCGACCAGTAGATCACCGCGCCGATATAGGCGATGCCCGCGGTCAGCATCGAGCGCCGGTCGATGATCAGCGCGACCAGCGCGAAGACCAGAAGCGCAAGCGTCGTCGGCAGGATCGCCGCAGAGCCGCCGGCACCCCAGAGATTGCCGGCGACCGAGTTGACCAGCGCCGCGCCGGCCAGAAGGTGCAGCCAGAAGGCAGTCGCCGAATGCCGGCCGATCCGGTGCGGATCCTTCAGGTCGAACCACATCGCGCCGACAAAGGCGCCGACCCCGAAAACCAGCGAGGCGGCGGTCAGGTTCGCGCGCGGCCGGAAGCTGTTGGCCCAGCTGTCAATGTCGTCGAAACTTCCGCCCGGGTTGAAACGGGTGAAAAGCGCATAGGTCGCCATCAGCGCGAAAGCCCCGAAGACAAACATCGCAAACGGCAGCCGGAAGCGGCGGAACCAGACCAGGACCGCCGCCGCCGTCAGCGCCGCCGAGGTGAAGGCAATGCCCTTCAACCCGAGGTCCATCTGGCCGAGCAAGGTCAGCGCCGAGACATAGAGCCCGCCGGAATAGGCACTGACCAGCACCATCGAAGGCAGGTTCATCCGCCGCTTCAGCGTGAAATAGCCGGCCATCGCCCAGGCCACGGCGGCGATGATCGCCGGGATCAGGATCAGGATCGCCACGCCGCCGATCACGCCGAGAAGCAGGCCAAGACCGCCAAGCAGGATGGCCAGGCCGCTGGCAATGAAGATCTCGGCAAAGCCGCGGAAGAACTCGAAAGGTTCGTCCTCGGCCGGCAGCAGGGCGCGCTTGCCGGCGCGGTCATCGGCCAGCGCGGTGATGCCGGCCGCCTGCGCCTCGGTGACGATGCCGGCGGCGACGGCGGCACGAAGGTCGACCGGGCCGAAGGTTGCGGGGTCATCAGCCACGGATCGTCTCCACCGTCAGGTTGCCGTTGGTATAGACGCAGATATCGGCGGCAATCGCCATCGCCTTGCGGGCGATTTCCTCGGCGCCGAGGTCGGTCTCCATCAGCCCGCGCGCGGCGGCCAGCGCGAAGTTGCCGCCAGAGCCGATCGCGGCCACCTCATGCTCGGGCTCCAGCACGTCGCCCGCCCCGGTGACAACCAGCAGCGTCACCCCGTCGGTGACGATCAGCATGGCTTCCAGCTTTTGCAGGTATTTGTCGGTGCGCCAGTCCTTGGCAAGCTCGACACAGGCGCGCACCAGCTGGCCGGGCGCCGCCTCGAGCTTTTTCTCCAGCCGCTCCAGAAGGGTGAAGGCATCCGCGGTCGATCCGGCAAAGCCCACCACCACCTCGCGCCCGCCCGGCGACAAGCGCCGCACCTTCTTCGCGGTGCCCTTGATCACCGTCTGGCCCAGGCTGACCTGGCCGTCGCCCGCCACCACGACCTCGCCGCCCCTGCGCACACCGATGATCGTGGTGCCATGCCAGCCGGGAAATCTGTCGTCGGCCATCGGACCCTCCGTTCGTCAGGTCCCTATATGGCGGGGACGCGCCCCGCCCGCAACCGGACAAGCAAAAGGGCGCCCGAAGGCGCCCGGCTGCCGCCTGTCGCCAGGCCGGTTCAGATCGCGCTTTCGATCCAGCTTTGCAGCGCCGCCTTGGGCGCCGCGCCGACCTTGTTCGACACCACCTGACCGTCCTTGAACAGGAACAGCGACGGGATGCCGCGCACGCCCATCCGGGCGGGAAGGTCGGGGTTGTCGTCGACATTGACCTTCACGATCTTCACCTTGCCGGCATAATGCGCCGAAAGCTCTTCCAGCGCCGGGCCGATCTGCTTGCAGGGGCCGCACCATTCGGCCCAGAAATCGACCACGACCGGGATCGTGGACTGGCGGACCTCGGTTTCGAAGGTGGCGTCGGTGACGGCGACGGTGGACATGGGCATTCTCCGATCGGAAAAGGGGGATGGGCAGCAAGGGCTGGCCAGAACCTAGGGTCGTGCCCCGGCCGCGTCAAGGGAGGCGCCGGACCACCACGCGACAGGGACCGTCAAGGGATAGAGGTCGCGGCCAGGGCGGCCCTCACGATGTCGTGAGGCAAAGGCATCAGCCGCGCCGCCTTTGTCCACAGGATCGCCGTCTCGATCCGCCGTCCGGGATAGATCTGCGCCAGCATCTCCGCATAGGCGCCCATCTGCCGCAAGAGGCCGTCGGGCACCGCGCCGGCATCGGCCGGGACGATGGCGTTCGACTTGAAGTCCACCGCCAGGATCCGCTCCGCGCCGATCAGCAGGCGGTCGATCGTGCCTTGCGCCCGGCGCCCGCCCAGCGTCGGCAGGGCGGCGGTCAGTTCGACCTCGGCCAGGGTGCCGGGCGCGAACAGCGCCGCCAGTGCCGGGTCGGTCAAAACGCGCGCCGCCTCGGCCAGAAGCGGCTCTGTTTCAGCCGGATCAGGCCCGTCTTCCAGCGACTGCACCAGTGCCTCGGCGATCATCGGCCAGTCGGCGCGGGGCCAGAGCGGCAGATGCTCCAGCAACCGGTGCAGCGCGGTGCCGCGCCGCATCGCCGCCGCCTCGTCCCAGCCGGGCGCGCCGGTCTCGCCGGCCAATGCCTTGGCGCCGCCCAGCGCCGATGGCGCCAGCACGGCCGCGTCCTCGACCAGTGGTGGTGCGCGGCGGCCGGCCCAATCCGGCAGCGGCGGCAGGGCGGCGACCGGCGCGGCGGCGGCCTTCAGATCATCGGGCCAGCGGCCCAGTTCGACCCGCTTGCCCGGCCCGAAGTCGAAGGCGCCGCCGTCGGGCAGCGCCGTGACCGCCCCGGCCTTTTCCATCGCCGCCTCGATCAGCGCATACCAGCTTTGCTCGCCGGTGCCGGTGTCGCCGGCGGCGCAGACGATCAGCCAGCTTTCCGCCCGGGTCATCGCGACGTAAAGCAGGCGCATCCGTTCGGCCGCCTCGCGCGCCGCCATCGCCGACACCGCCGCGGCGATCCGCTCGGGGCTTTCGCCCGAGGCGGTGCGCCAGACCGCCGGCCCCGGCCCCTCGGCGCCCTCGTCAAGCCGAAGGATTTCCGAGCGCGGCTGCACCGACCGTTTTGCGGTATCGGGCAGGATGACGATCGGCGATTCCAAGCCTTTGGCGCCATGCACCGTCATCACCCGGATCGCCCGCGACGCGGTGTCAAGGCGGCGCTTCACATCGGTATCGCCGGTATCCATCCAGGCCAGAAAGCCGGTCAGGCTGGGCACTTCCGATTGCTCATAGGTCATTGCCTGGGCCAGAAGCGCGTCGATCCCGTCCTCGGCCTCGGCGCCAAGCCGGGCCAGAAGCCGCCGCCGCCCGTCATGCCGTATCAGCACCCGCTCGATCAATTCGAAAGGGCGCAGGAAGTCGGCGCTGTCGCGAAGCGCGTGCAGGGTCGCCAGGGTTTCGGGAAAATCGGCCTCGCGCGCCCGCAGTGCTGCCCATAGATAGGCGCCCTTGGCCCGGCCGTGCGCCAGGTCGTAAAGTGCTGCCTCGGACCAGCCGAACAGCGGCGAGCGCAGTGCCGCGGCCAGCGACAGGTCATCCTCGGGGGTTGCCAGGAAGGACAGGACCGCGGCGAGGTCGCGCACCGCCAGTTCGGCGCCCAGCTTCAGCCGGTCGGCCCCGGCGATGGCCAGGCCCGCCGCCTTGCAGGCACGGATGATCTGCTCGAACAGATCGGAGCGCCGCTGCACCAGGATCAGGAAATCGCCCTCATGCACCGGGCGGGCACCGTCACCGTCAGGGATCTGCACACCCTCATCGATCATGCCTCGGATCGCGGCGGCAATCCGGTCGGCCAGAACCACGACCTCATGGGTCTCGGGCAAGAGGTCAACCGGGTCATACCAGTTGTCCGGTTCGGCCTTGTCGGCCTTCGGCAGCGCCGCCCAGAGATCGACCCGCCCCGGCCGGTTGTCGTGAAAGGCGAGGTGCTTGGGCGTCCCGCCGAGGCCGCGGTTGACCCGCTCATCGAAGGTCAGGTCGACAACCCGCAGGATCGCATCCGACGAACGGAAGGAATAATCCAGTGCCAGCGGCCGCAGCGCCGAACCGGCGGCGGCGAATTTCGCGCCGAAATGCCGCTCCATCCGGTCGAAGGCATCCAGATCGGCGCCCTGGAACGAATAGATCGACTGCTTCTTGTCGCCGACGACGAAGATCGTGCGATCCTTGCCGCGCGCGCCCTCGCCGGCGGTGAATTCCTCGGCCAGACGCTCGATCACCTGCCATTGCGCCGGGCTGGTATCCTGCGCCTCGTCGACCAGGATATGGTCGATCCCGCCATCCAGCCGGAACAGCACCCAGGACGCGACGCCGCGATCCGACAGAAGCCGCGCCGACAGGGTGATCAGATCGTCGAAGTCAAGCCAGCCATGGGCCGCCTTGCGCGCGTGATAGCGCGGCAGGAAGGCCGCCGCGAAGCGATGAAGCGCCACGCTTTTCTCGGCCGCGGCCAGCGCGATGCGGCGCGATCGCGCGACCTCGACCCGCGTCATCAGCGCCTCGAGTCGCGCCATCAGCGGTGCGGCCGCACCCCGGGCCAGGGCCTTGGTCGGAAAGGCCCCGATCCGCGCCGTGAACGGGGCCGACCGGGTCGCACCGGCGCCGTAAAGCATCACATCCTCCAGCCCGCGCAGAACCGCCATCCCGTCGCGGCCGACCGGCAAAAGGGACAGCTTTGTCCCGTCGCGGACATCATGGGCCGAACTGCCCAGGAGCAGCGGTGTCAGCGCCGCCAGCAGATCGGCGTCGTCCGCATCCAGCGTTTCGCGAGAAAGCCTGTCGGCATCAAAACCGACCGGCAGGCCGAAAAGCGCCAGTGCCGCATCGCGGTCCAGCGGCCGCGCGAAAGCATCACCGAAGCGGCAGAGATCGGCCAGAAGCCGGCTCAGGTCCTCGGCCCCGACATGGGCGGCCAACGCATCGACCGCGCCCCGGTCAAGCCCCGCCGCCAGTTCCTCGACGATCGCCCCGCGCAGCAGATCGGCGCTGCGGTCGTCCATCTCGCGAAACCCCGGCGAGACCCGGGCCTCAAGCGGAAAGCGCCGCAAGAGCGCGTTGCAGAAGGAATGGATGGTCTGGATCTTCAGCCCGCCGGGCGTCTCGATCGCGCGGGCAAAGAGCCGCCGCGCCCGGGCCAGCGTCGCCGAGGTGATCGCGCCCTCGACGCCAAGATCGTGCAGGGCGTCGCGCAGCGCCGCTTCGGGCAGCATCGCCCATTGTCCCAGGCGTGCCGAAAGACGGTTCTGCATCTCGGCGGCGGCGGCGTTGGTATAGGTCAGGCACAGCACCCGCTGCGGTTCGGTCCCGCCCAGCAACAGCCGCGCCACCCGGTCGATCAGCACCCGGGTCTTGCCGGAGCCGGCATTGGCCGACAGCCAGGTCGACTGGTCCGGTTCGGCGGCGGTGACCTGTCTGGCGCTGGCGGGATGGCGCATCAGCCGACCTCCTCGGGGCCGGGTGCATCGCCGACCTGCCATTCGCCGTGCCGTGCCAGATGGTCGTAGGCCCCGGCCTCGCGCCGCTCGAACAGTGCGCGGCGCGCGGTATAGCCGGTCTCGCGCCGGTTGTAGGCCGCGATCAGCCGGTTCAGGTCGCGCCAGACCTCGGCAATCGTCTCGGCGTCGATCTCATGGCGCCGCTCGGCGCCGTCGCCACCAAGCTGGATATAGCTGACCGCCTCGACCCGGCGCGGACCGAGCGCCGCGAACCCGCCGCGCTCGGCCAACGCTGCTTCAAGAAGCAGTTGCTTATCGAACGCCTTCATCTGCGTCGGGCTTGGCGGTTTGCCGGTCTTGTAGTCGTGGATATGCACCCGCCCGTCGGTCAGAAGATCGATCCGGTCGGGCCGCGCGGTCAGGGTGAAATCGACCCTGTCCAGCCGGACAGAGCCCTTTTGCTCGATGATCACCGGTTCGCCGCGCTGCTGCCGCGCGGCTTCGGCGGTGATGAAGCGGTCGGCGATCCGCGCCAGTTTCGCCAGCCACAGACGCTGCGCGCCGGGCCAGGAAATCTCGGCCGCCAGCACCTCTTCGGCCAGCGCCAGAAGCCGGGCGCGCGCGGCCTCGTCGGTCTCGCCGGGCGGGCGCTCGCGGATGAACCGCTCGATGATCCGGTGCACGATCTGCCCGCGCAGCGCCGCCCCCGGTTCGGGTTGCAGCGGATCGAGCGGGCGCAGCCGCAGGATCCGTTCGGCATAGACCGCATAGGGGTCGCGGATCAGCGTGCGGATCGCGGTGACCGGCAATTCGCGCGGCCGCGCTGTGACCGGCGGGCGGGGCGAGGGGCGCCGGGCCGGGCTGACCGGCGCGGCCGGCGTGTCAAGCGCCGCCGCCAGCTGCAGCCAGTGATCGCCGCGCGCCCGCATCATCGCCAGCGCCTCGGGCCCGCCCGCCGCCGGCAGGCCCTGCAACAGGTTGATCAGCCGCGCCAGCCAGCGCGACGGCACCGTCTCGGCCTCGGCATCGCGGACCGCCCGTGCCAGCACCACCTCGGGCGCGCCGGCGGCCTGCTGGAAGTCATGCGCAGAGAGCCCGATCTGGCGTTCCGGCAGCAACAGCCCGGCGCGAAGCCGCATCTGCCGCGACATCCAAGGATCGGGCGCCGCGGCCGGCGGCCAGACCCGTTCGTTCAGCCCGCCGAGGATGACCAGATCGCAGCCCTGAACCCGCGCCTCGAGCGTGCCCCAGATGGCGATCGCCGGATGAGCCGCCTCGGTCTGCCGGACCGTGTCCCCTGCCAGGATCGCGGCCAGAAGATCGCCGTAGCCATCGGCCGAGAAGGTGCCGCCATGCACTGCCTCGCGCTCAAGCAGGTCCATCGCGCGCCGGGCAATGATCCCGGCCTCGCGTTGCCACAGCCCGCTTTGGCCGGCGTCGCCGGCAGGACCAACAGCCAGCGTCTCGGCCAGCACCAGATGAGTGCGGACAAGGCTTGCAAGCGGCTGATCGGCCACCGCGGCGGCGCTGTCCAGCGCCGTGCCCAACCAGTCGGCCCAGGCGATCCGGGCGCCGTCGCCGGCGCTTGCCGCCCAGCGCCGGATGTCGTCGCCATCCGGAAAGGCCGGCCCGCGGCGGCGCAGCCGCAGCTCAAGGTCGCGGGTCAGGCGCAGATGTTCGCCACGATCGCCGCCCGAGGCTGAGAGCGGGTGTTTCAGCAGCGCCAGCAGCGGCGCGAAGGGTGCACGGTGCCCGAACAGCCCGGCGACCTGACGCAGGAACCGCCCCGGCGGGCTGAGCGACAGTGGTTGGCCGGCACTGTCATCGGGCACGATCCCCCAGCGGTCGAGAACCGCCGCAACCCGCCGCGACAGCGTCCGGTCCGGGGTGATCAAGGCGGCCCGGCGCCCGGTCTCGGCCGCCTCGCGCAGGATCAGCGCGATCGCCGTCGCCTCGGCGCGCGGGGTCTCGGCCGCGATCAGCGTCATGCGGCCGGTCGCCTGGTCGAGCGCGGCAAGTTCGGCGCCCTCGCTCAGCCACTGGTCGGTCACCGGCGCTGGCCGCAGCGCCAGCGAGATGACCCGGCCCCGCGCCGGATCGGGCGCCGCCGATGCCGTCCAGGGCCGGACATCGGCCGGCCCGATCGCCAGTGCCCGCATCAGCCGCAGGAAGCGGAACTGCGGGTGATCCTCATTCGGAACCGATCCGGAATCGAGACTATTCCAGCCAAAATCAGGCATGTCGAAGTCAAATCCCGGCAAGATCGCCGCGCCCTGCGGCAGCCGCGCCACCGCCTCGATCAGCATCGCCGTCGTGCCCCGCGACCCGGTCGATCCGGCGACGATCACCGGCGCTGTCGGCGGATCGGCCTGCCAGCGCGCGACCAGCGCCGCGACGACCCGGCGCTGGCGCACCTCGGCGTCGGGGGCCGCGTCATCGCCATGATAGCGCGCGATGATGCGGAGGAAGGCCAGGCTGCGCTCCCAATGGGCGGCGTGATCCTCGGCCAGGCCGGGGGCTTCCAGAACCTCGGGGGAAACCCCTTCGCCCTGCATCTCGTCCAGCAGCCGGGCCAGGCTGTCGGCCAGATCGAAGGCAGCGTGCTGCGGGGCGATGTCGGGCTCGCGTGCCAGCAGACGGGTGACCAGCTGCATCAGTTCCAGCCGCCGGCGCAGGGGCGGGACCGGCGGCGCCACCCCGGCCAGCGGCTCGCGGCCAAGATCGGTGATCAGCCGCAGCCGTGGCAGGAACCGCGCGCCGTGACCGGCAAAGGCCGCGCGGACCCGGCGCAGCATCCGGCCGGTGTTGAGATAGAGCGTCGCCGCCGCCATCGCCTCGGGCGGCTGGCCGGCCAGGCGGGCGGTGATCCCCTCGACCACCAGACGCGGAAAATCCGCGCCCGGTGGCAGCCCGAAAAGCCGTGGCGTCGGCGCGTCGTCAAACATCGGCGCGCCCCTCTGCCGTCAGCACCGCCTCGGCCAGGGCGATTGCCTCGGGCCGGCCGACATCGCACCAGCCGCCGGGGTGGAGCAGCCCGAAAAGCCCGCCGTCGGCCGCCATCCGGTCCCAGACCGGGTTCAGAGAAAAGCAGCGTTGGGACATCGCCGCAAGCCGATCCGTGGCGATGATCCCGGCCCCGGAATAGACCAGGTCGCCGCCACGTGTCAGCCGCCCGTCGGCGGCCATGGCGAAATCGCCCGGCCCGGGATGGCCGGTCGCCCGCGGCTTCGGCACCAGAAGCAAGAGCGCCTCCATCCGCGCCGGATCCCAGGCGTCGCGCAACCGGGTCAGCGGGTTGGCCCCGGTCCAGACCGCATCGCTGTTGAGGGTGAAGACCGGCCCCGGCCCGAGCAGCGGCAGCGCCAGCTTCAGCCCGCCGCCGGTCTCGGCAATCGGCGCCTCCTCGGGCGAAAAGCGGATATCGGCGCGGCCCGACAGATGGGCGCGGATCTGCTCGCCCCGGTAATGCAGGTTGACGACGATGCGGCCGATGCCGGCGGCACCGGCGATGTCGAGCGCATGGTCGATCAGCGCCCGGCCGGCGACCGCGATCAGCGGCTTTGGCCGATCGGCCGCAAGCGCGCCCATGCGGGTGCCGAAGCCGGCGGCATAAAGCATCAGGGCGTCGGGCTCTGGCCGCATCGATCAAGGATCCTCTGCACCCGTGCGGGTGTCGGTTCGGGAATGGTGTCGCGCACCGCGCGGGCCAGCTCGGCCAGGTTGGGATGCGCCAGGTCGCGCTCCAGATACCCCCAGACCCGGGGCATGAAGTCAAGGTAGCGCGGCTTGCCGGACTGCATCGCCAGCCGGGCAAAGACGCCGAGGATGCGCAGGTTGCGCTGCGCCCCGATCAGCGCGTAGACCGCCGAAAACCGGGTCTGATCCAGCCCTTTCGCGGCGCAGTAGCGGGTGATCTCGCGGGCCTCGGTCACGGCCGGAACCTCGCGCCGGGCGTCTTGCAAGAGCGAGACCAGATCATAGGCCGGATCGGCCGCGACCGCGTCCTGGAAATCGAGAAGGCCGACCCGTCCGGGCATCGGCCGATCGGCCAGCCAGACCAGGTTCTCGGCGTGAAAGTCGCGCAGGCAAGTCACCGGACCGGCATGGCAAAGGCGGGCATGGGCGCGCGCGATCAGCCCCGCGATCATGCCCGCCTCGGCAGAGTCCCCTTCACCGCAGCCGGGCAGATACCAGAGCAGGACCAGGTCGGTCATCGCGCCCAGCGTCGGGCCGTCGAGCGTGGCAAGAAAGGTGGCGGCGGGATGGCGGTGAAGATCGACCAGAAATTCCGTTGCCGCGGGGTAAAGATCAGCCTCGCGCCCGGGTTCGGCATCAAGAAGCCGGGCGAAAAGCCCGTCGCCGAGATCCTCGAGCAGCAGAAAGCCGGCGTCATGGTCAGCCTGCAAAAGCCGGGGCGCCGAATAGCCCTGCGCCAGAAGCCAGTCCGCAACCCGGACGAAGCGGCGGGTGTCCTGCCCGGCCGCCGGCGGCGCGTCCATCAGGACCGCCCTTTGCGTGCCCAGCGTCAGCCGCCGGTAGCTGCGCGCCGAGGCATCGCCGGCCAGTGGCCGCGACACCGCGTCCTGCCAGCCGGCGGCACGCAGAAAGCCGGCCGCATCGCGCGCGGCCCCGGTCATGCCCGGCCGCCGGCGCTGCCGATCGCGCCGATCAGCGCCGCCCAGCGCGGATCGCCGGCGGCAAACCGGGCGAGGCGTGCGTCCTCGTCGCCCGCGACCGGCGCCAGCGACATCCGCAGGGCCGTGGCCGGCGCACCCCGGCCAAGCCGGTCGGGCCATTCGACCAGGCAGATCGCCGTCGCAAAGGCCTCGTCCAGCCCAAGTTCGCTCAGGTCGCCGGCACCGGACAGCCGGTAAAGATCGACATGCCAGATCGCGCAGTCGCCGGCCTCGTAGATCTGGACCAGCGTGTAGCTGGGCGAGGGGACATCCTCGGACTGGCCGAGGGCGGCAAGGCGAGCCTGGATCAGCGCCCGGCAGAAATGAGTCTTTCCCGCCCCGATCGGGCCGTCGATCAGCATGGTGTCGCCGGCCCGCAACCGTGGTGCCAGCCAGGCAGCCAGCCGTGCCGTCGCCTCGGGCGAAGGCAGCGCGATCTCGGCGGAGAGCGGCGGGTTGTCGGGTGGCAGGTTGTCGGGTGGTGGTGGGCACATGGCCCGATCTTACCGGCCGGCGCGGGGCCCGCAAGGCGAATGCTGGCGGGCGTCCGGGATCAGGCCGGCAGCGCGCCGATGCCGGCCGGCAGGGTGGTCTCGGGGCGCGGCCTGCGGCTGCGCCGCACCGAGGGCCGATCCGGCTGCGCCTCGCTGAAGCCGATCAGCGTGGCACCCCCCGACAGCGGCACGAAACGGCAATGCAACACCTCGCCGTCCGGGCGCTGGACCTCGGCCGACCATTCTGCCCGCTCGCCGATGTCGCCGACGAAGTCGCGCGCATCGCCCCAGGCCGGGTTCGGCCGGGTTTCCGCCTGCCACAGCCGGCACGAATCGACGATGGTGATCCGCCCCAGCGTCGCCCCGGGATCGACCCCCCAGAGCCGGGCATAGGCCGCGTTCGACAAGGTCAGCTCTCCGGCCGAGGAGAATACCGCGATTGCCTCGTCCAGGCTGTCGACCACTTCCTGCCCCAGTTCCAGTTCGGAGCGGAAGCGCCGGGTCAGCGACATTTCCGCGCTGATGTCCTCGAGCAGGAAGGCGACCGCGCCGTCGGGGTGCGGGCGGCCGGTGACGCGGTAGGTCTGGCCCGAGGCAAGCGACCAGGTTTCCTCGAAAAAGCCGGAGGATGCCGCCTTTTCAAGCTCGGTCATCTGCTGGCGCCAGCTGCGGTAATCCTTGGGCTCGGGGATCACGCGGGCCTCGCGCAGCCGGTCGAGAAAGGCGAAAAGCGTCGGCCGGGCCGACAGGAATTCCGCACCAAGCGTGGTCAGGTCGATCAGCGCGGGATTGAAGAGCGCAAGCTGGCGCTGGCGGTCGAAGATTGCCAGGCCGATCGGCAGATGGGCGAAGGTCTTGCTGAGCGTCTGGATGAATTCGCGCAGCGCGGTCTCGGCCTTGACCACGGCATCGGCCGCCAGGGCATAGTGCAACGTGCCGTCGCCGGCCGGGCGGGCATGGCAGTCATACCAGCGCCCCGTCGCATTGCCCGGCAGGCTGGCGCACAGCCGCCGCGGGCCGCTTGGCGATGCCGCATCACGGCCAAGGTCGAACAGGCGCGGCAGGGGCCAGGTCAGGTCGGCCGGGTCGTCCCGGTCCGCACCGGTGGCGGCGCGAAGATAGGCCTGGTTGGCCCAGGTCACCATGCCCTCGCCGTTCTGGCGCCAGATCAGGACCGGAGCGCTGCCCAGCATTTCGCGCAGTTGCGCCAGCTCTTCGTCCTGCGCGCGCTGGCTCAGGCTGTCGACAAAGACGCCCTCGCCGTCGATCGCCGGGTCACTTACCGTCAGCCGCACATGGCTGCCGAGATGCTCGGCGCGAAGGCGCAGCCCGTCGCTGCCCCCCAGATCGACCTCGCCGCGTTCACCGAGGCCGGCGATGGCGGCGTCGAAGCCGGAGATGCGCTGCGCGAGATAGCCCGACAGCCGGTTCCAGTCCGATCCCGCCCCCGACATCGTGGCGAGAAGCGCGCGGGCCGGGGTTGTGGCGTCGACCAGGTCGTCATCCTCGAACAGGAAGATCGCCGGTTCGGCCGCGGTCGTCAGGCCGACCCGCGCCGGGCGCCGGTCGCGGCGTCGCGGCAGGGCCGACAGGATCAGAAGCGCCACGAGGGCGGCGGCAACCGATGTCATGACGATGACGCCGGCGAGCAAGAGCGAGGTTATCATGTCGTTCCCGTTCAACCCTGTAATGGCCCGAAACCCTTCAGCGCAGGGTTCCCGTAATCCGTTAACGGGCCGTTAATCGCACAACTTTTAGGTGAAATTTCGGCAGAATCGGGAAAAAACCGGCCGTTCAGAGAATCGGCCGGTTGGCGCCAAGCGGCTGCGGCGCCGGCGCCTCGATCCGGTCGCGCGGCCAGCGGATCTCGATGATCGCACCACAGCGTTCGGGCCGTTCGGCCTCGGTCAGGAAGGGATCGGCGCCATTGGCGAAACTGACTTCGGCGCCGGTCCGCTCCAAAAGCGTCTTGGCGATGAAAAGCCCAAGCCCCATCCCCTCGTAACCCTCGCGTCCCGGCGCCGGATCCTCGCGCCGTCGCCGCATGAACGGATCGCCGATCCGGCCCAGAAGCTGCGGCGGATAACCCGGGCCGTCATCGGCGATGCGCACGGTGATCCGCGCCTCGGTCCATTCGGCTTCGATCCAGACGCAGTCATGCGCGAAATCGACAGCATTCTGGATGAAGTTGCGCAACCCGTGGATGACCTCGGGCAGGCGCAGGATCTGCGGCTGATCGGCGCCGGGGCCGCTGTCGGGCGGATGAAAGACGATGGTGCGGCCGCGCGCCTCATGCGGT
This sequence comes from Alphaproteobacteria bacterium HGW-Alphaproteobacteria-6, assembly GCA_002841115.1. GTDB lineage: Bacteria > Pseudomonadota > Alphaproteobacteria > Rhodobacterales > Rhodobacteraceae > Albidovulum. The sequence continues at coordinate 19,122 of PHEC01000008.1, forward strand.
TCGGCGGCCTCGTGCAGCACCGCCGACAAGGGTGCCGCATGCATGTGCAGGTCATCCTTGCCGGCCCGGCCCATCGACCGCAGGATCGCCCGGCATCGGTCGGCCTGCTCGCGGATCAACCGCGCATCGGCGCAAAGTGCCGGCTGATCGGCAAGATCCTCGACCAGATCGCCGCTGGCCAGCATGATCGTGGCCAGCGGCGTGCCAAGTTCATGGGCCGCCGCCGCGACCACCCCGCCAAGGTCGGTCAGCTTCTGTTCGCGCGCCAGCGCCATCTGGGTCGCCAGAAGCGCGTCGCCCATCGACTGGATCTCGATCGCGACCCGCCGGGCATAGAGCGCCAGGAACACCACGCCGGTCACGATCGCCAGCCAGAAGCCGAAACCGAAGAGGCCGGGCACCACGATCTCGGTCCCGTCGCGGGTGCGCAGCGGCAGATGCACCACCGCAATCAGCGTGACCAAGGCCACCGTGGCCAGCGCCACGACGATCGTCGCGCGGGTGCGCAGGGCGGTCGCCGCGATCGTCGCGGGCGCGATGATCAGCACCGCAAAGGGATTGTTCAGCCCGCCGGTGATCGACAGCAAAAGCGCCAGTTGCGAGGTGTCGAACAGAAACACCGCCGCCGCCTCGGCCTCGGTCAGTCGCTTGCTTTGCGGAAAGACGAAGATCGCCACCAGATTGGCCAGAACCGCCGGGCAGACCGCCAGGAGTGAAAGGCCAATGTCGAGGTCGATGTCGTAAAAGCGCCAGGCGACGAAGATCACCGAAAGCTGGCCGGCGATCGCCATCCAGCGCAGAAGGATGAGCGTGCCGAGACGCACCCGGTCACCGCGCGCCGAAACCGGGCCGAACCTTGGGGTTCCGGGGGAAAGCGCCGCCATTGCCGGTCCTCTTGTCACATCGCGGTCGGTTCCGATTGATAGTCCCGCCGCAATGCGCGATCAATGCACCGCGCGCCGGCCGGTCCGGTGCCGGACGCGCAAGGCAGCAGGAGGCAAGAGATGACGATTTCGACACGCAGCCTGGCCCTGGCCGCAACCTCGGTCGCGGCCATCGGCCTTGTCGTCACCTATGCGCTGACCATCGGCGGCGGAACCGATCGCTTTGCCGACTGCCGGGCCACGCGGATCGCCGGTGGCGCCGGCGCCATCGGCGGCCCCTTCACGCTGACCGACGAGACCGGCCGCCGCGTCACTGACCGTGACGTGCTGACCGGGCCAAGCCTGGTCTATTTCGGCTATACCTACTGCCCCGACGTCTGCCCGACCGATACCGTGCGCAATGCCGAAGCCGCCGACGTGCTGGAAGAAATGGGCCACGAGGTGACGCCGGTCTTCATTTCGGTCGATCCGCGGCGCGATACGCCGGAGGTGCTGAAGGCATGGACCGATCTCATTCATCCGCGGATGATCGGGCTGACCGGAACAGCCGAAGAGATTGCCGCCGTCGCCAAGACCTACAAGACCTTCTACAAGGCGCCCGCGGCGCCGACCGACGAATTTTATCTGGTCGATCACATGACCTATACCTATCTGATGCTGCCCGAAGACGGTTTTGTCGAGTTCTTCGACCGTGGCCTAGCGCCCGAAGACCTGGCCGCCCGCGCCGCCTGTTTCATCGAAGCCGCAAAATAGGCGGAAATTGACCATCCCGGCACGACGCCCTAGAAGCGTTCCAGACAATGCATTCGGGATGCGCGCATGACCGACGACAGACCGCTCGACCTCGGTCCCGACCGGACCCTGCTTCTGGTCGATGACGACAGCGCCTTCGTGACGCGCCTGGCCCGGGCGATGGAGCGGCGCGGCTTTCTGACCGAGACCGCCGAAAGCGTCGCCGCCGGCCGCGCCGCGGCGCAGGCCCGGCCACCGGCCTATGCGGTTGTCGATCTCAGGCTTGAGGATGGCAACGGGCTTGAAGTGGTCGAGATGCTGCATGGCTGCCGCCCGGATTGCCGCGTCGTCGTGCTGACCGGTTACGGTGCCATCGCGACGGCGGTGGCCGCAGTAAAGATCGGCGCGGTCGATTATCTGTCCAAGCCGGCGGATGCGGCCGATATCACCAATGCATTGCTGGCGCGAACCGATACGATGCCGGCGCCGCCGGAAAATCCGATGTCGGCCGATCGTGTCCGCTGGGAACATATCCAGCGGATATACGAGCTTTGTGATCGCAATGTCTCGGAAACCGCAAGGCGGCTGAACATGCATCGGCGCACGCTTCAGCGTATTCTCGCCAAACGCAGCCCGAAATAACCGGATCCGCACCGGCAATTGCAATCAGGCGCTTGATCCGCAATTCATTTTCAGCCAAGCAGTGCAATGATTGGCACAATCGGGGACAAGGAACCGCGGAATATGGATATCAATCTGGACAAGCTGTCACTGAAGGAATTGAAGAACCTTCGCACCAGGGTGACGCAGGCCATCGAAAGCTTCAAGGATCGCAAGAAGATCGAAGCGCGTGCAGAGCTTGAAGAGCGTGCGCGCGAATTGGGATTCAAGCTGAATGAACTTCTCGGCACGGCGCCGACGCGCAAACCCGGCGTTGCCAGATACGCCAATCCCGCCGACCGGTCGCAGACCTGGAGCGGGCGCGGCCGCAAGCCGGGCTGGGTCGTGGCGGCGCTGAAGGCTGGCAAGAAACTGGAAGACCTGGCGATCTGAGCGGACCGGTCCGATAGCGGCGGCGTCTATCCGGGCGTCGCCATCAACGTCTGGCAGCGCGCGGTGAAATCCGCGCGCGTCTCGACCGGCGGGCGCAGGCGGATCGACAGCCCGCGCAGCATCGTCGCGTCGGGTGCCCCGAAAAGCCTGTCGGCCTCGACCCGGCTGAATCCCGCGATCTCGACCGCCTCAAGCCATGCCGAAACCCTATCGGCGCGCTTGATTGACTTCTTGATCGCCGCAGGCAGCACCGCCGGCAGGCCGAAGCGCAGATGCACCGCCGCGCTCAGCCGATCGTCAAGCGCGCCATAGTCAGGCCCGATCGCCGCCTTGACCGGGCTGATCATGTCGCCGATCACATATTCCGGCGCGTCGTGCAAAAGGGCGGCCAGGCGCCAGCGCGCGGCGATGCCGGGATTGGCGCGCGCAAAGATCACCTCGACCAGCAGCGAATGCTCGGCCACCGAATAGGGCCAGTCGCCGCGCGTCTGGCCGTTCCAGCGCGCGACGAAGGCAAGGCCATGGGCGATATCCTCGATCTCGATGTCCAGCGGCGTCGGGTCCAGCAGGTCAAGCCTGCGGCCCGAAAGCATCCTTTGCCAGGCGCGCGGCGGTCGCGTCATCGGTAACAGCCCTTCAAGCCGGTTCACGATCCGGTGCGCCAGACTATTACCGGCGCCGCCACGCCATGGCAATTCGCCAGGACAAGGGATGCGAATCCAGCCGCTTGGCGCGGGAACGCGGACGTGCGGGGGCGTGCATTGTCAAATCCGCCGATCGACCTGACATCTGAATCAGGGCCGGCGGGCCGCACGCCTCCGGCCTGATGGACGAAAGGAGGACCATCATGTTCAAACGTCTCTTCACCGCCGCCATTCTCTTCGGTCTGGCCGGAACCGCCCCGCCGGCGGCCCATGCCGAAACCTTCTGCGGCCCGCGCGAATCGATCGTCGAGCGGCTGGAGGAAACCTATGCCGAGGCGCTTTCGGCGCTTGGCTATCAATCCGACACCCAGGTCGTCGAGGTCTGGTCGTCGAAAAAGACCGGATCCTGGACCATGCTGATGACCCGTGCCGATGGCGTCAGCTGCGTCGTGGCCAGCGGATCGGGCTGGAGCCAGGAATTCATGACCCGGATGATGAGCGGCATTCAGGGCTGACCGTTGCCGATTTCCCATGTGCCGCGGCAAACTGGCCGGGCGGGCATGATTATTCGTGGCACACTCGCGCATCGCGGGTATTGGCGCAGATCAACAGGCCCTGGATGAAGGACCGGGTTGCACGCAAGCCGGACGTGCCGGCCCGGATTGCGGATGCGCCCCGACGAAAAGTCCCAGATCGAGATCCTCAGGGTCTTTTGCATAACCGCGATGATGTGGGTCCATGTCAGCCCCGGCCTGTCGTCGCCGTCCTTCGTCTCGACCGGTGATTTCCGCCTGGTCGGGCTGATCCTCGGCGATACGCTTGGCCGGATCAGCGTCTCGGTTCTCAGCTTCATCAGCGGCTATCTCTTCTGGACTTCGGCGGCATCCAGACCGCTGCTGTCCACCGTCCGGCGCCGCTTTGTCAGCGTCGTCCTGCCGATGCTGGTCTGGAGCGCGATCTTCATCGTGATGGCGGAAAGCAAGCAAATGGTGATCGGCGCGCCGTCGCGGATGCTGCTGGGTCTGGCGCCGACGCCGATGGCCTTCCTCAACGGCTGGACAGGCGTCGCCGGGCCGACGGCGAACCTGTCGCTTTTCTTCCTGCGTGACCTTTTCGTGGCGACGCTGATCCTGCGTCTGGTCGCGCCGCTGATCCGGCGGATACCCTTGCTGATGGCGCTCTTGGTGACGGTTCTGGCGGTGCTGGAATGGACCGCGCCGGTGGTGTTCCGGCCGACCATCCTGCAATTCATGGTGCTTGGTGCGGTCGCATCGGAGCGCGGGTTGTCGATCACAAGGCTGTCGCGGCCGGCACTGGCGCTGCCGCTTGGCTACGGGCTGGCCCTGGCGGGCTTTGCCGCCATGGCGCTTCTGCCCGCCGGCCTGTCCGAGGTCCACGCCGTGGCCGGCATCCTGCGCCGTCTCGGCATCGGCTTTCTGGCGCTGGCGCTGGCGCGTGCGTTCCTGCGCCTTACCCCGGCGCCCTGGATGGTGCGGCTGGGTCGGCACAGCTATCTGGCCTATCTGATGCATGTGCCGCTGATCGCGTTCCTCTGGGCCTTCTGGGTCCGGATCGTCGGCGGTCCCGGCGATGCGCCCTATCTGGCCTTCTACCTCGCCATGCCGCCCCTGGTCTTCGCCATCGCGCGGCTGGCCGGTCAGGCGATCGACCGGCTGCCGGCCCTGGCGCAGCTTTTGTTGCGTGGCAAGGCCCACGGCCCGGCACGAATCGTGCCGGCACGATTGCCGCTGGGCGGCGGCGGTGCTATCTGACTGCCAACCAGCGAATTCAGGGAGAAACGCGCATGACGACGGATTACATCGTCAAGGACATTGCCCTTGCCGGCTATGGCCGCAAGGAACTCGATATCGCCGAAACCGAAATGCCGGGCCTGATGGCGCTGCGCGAGGAGTTTGGCGCAGCACAGCCGCTGAAGGGCGCCCGCATCGCCGGCAGCCTGCACATGACGGTGCAGACCGCGGTGCTGATCGAGACGCTGACAGCGCTTGGCGCGAAGGTGCGCTGGGCCTCGTGCAACATCTTCTCGACCCAGGACCACGCCGCCGCCGCGATTGCGCAAAGCGGCGTGCCGGTCTTTGCGATCAAGGGCGAAAGCCTCGAGGATTACTGGGCCTATACCGACCGGATCTTCCAGTTCGCCGAGGGCACCTGCAACATGATCCTCGACGATGGCGGCGATGCGACGCTTTACATCCTGATGGGCGCGCGGGTCGAGGCCGGGGAAACCGACCTGATCGCGGTGCCGACCAGTGACGAGGAAGTGTGCCTTTTCAACCAGATTCGCAAGCGCCTGGCCGAGACACCGGGCTGGTTCACCGCCCAGCGCGCGGCGATCAAGGGCGTGTCGGAGGAAACCACCACCGGCGTCCACCGGCTTTACGACCTGCACAAGAAGGGCCTTCTGCCCTTCCCGGCGATCAATGTGAACGACAGCGTCACCAAGTCGAAGTTCGACAACAAGTATGGCTGCAAGGAAAGCCTGGTTGACGGCATCCGCCGGGCCACCGACGTGATGATGGCCGGCAAGGTCGCCGTGGTCTGCGGCTACGGCGATGTCGGCAAGGGCTGTGCCGCATCGTTGCAAGGCGCCGGAGCCCGGGTGAAGGTGACCGAAGTCGACCCGATATGCGCGCTTCAGGCGGCGATGGACGGGTTCGAGGTGATCGTGCTGGAAGACGTGGTCGACAGCGCCGACATCTTCATCACCACCACCGGCAACCGCGACGTGATCCGCATCGAGCACATGCGGGCGATGAAGGACATGGCGATCGTCGGAAACATCGGCCATTTCGACAACGAGATCCAGGTGGCTGCCCTGAAGAACCACAAATGGACCAACGTCAAGGACCAGGTCGACCTGATCGAGATGCCCTCGGGCGCGCGGATCATCCTTCTGTCCGAAGGCCGTCTGCTGAACCTCGGCAACGCCACCGGGCACCCGTCTTTCGTGATGTCGGCTTCCTTCACCAACCAGGTTCTGGCGCAGATCGAGCTCTGGACCAAAGGCAATGACTACAAGCCCGGCGTCTACATCCTGCCCAAGCATCTGGATGAAAAGGTCGCGCGCCTGCATCTGAAGAAGATCGGGGTGAAACTGACCGAACTCAGCCCCGATCAGGCCGAGTATATCGGCGTCGCGGTCGGTGGGCCGTTCAAGTCGGACCATTACCGCTACTGATCCGAATGGCGGCGCTGCCCCCCGGGGGGGGCGGCGCCCGACGCTGCGCTGCGGCGTAATGTCCCAGTTGATCCGGATCAAGTCGGATACGCGCGATAGGTGATTTCCACATCCCCGGCGATCCTGCGGCAGTTGCAGGGCCCTCGACGAGGAATGGAGATCAAGGCAATGACAAGAACAAGTGTTTTCAGGACCGGCGCCGCCGTGGCTGCCCTTGTCCTGAGCGGCGCGGCGGCAACACCGGTCGCGGCCGAGGGTGTGTTTGGCGGCCTCTTCGGCCCGGCGCAGCGCGGGTCTTTCGGCCCGGGCGGCTTTTCGCGCTATGTGCCGCCGGTTTCGCATCCGACGCTGAACGAAAGCCCGTTCATCACCACCGAAATCAGGCCGATCTTTGCCTATCACAACATCCCGAACGACTTTCTGACCGACGGCGGCGACGTTCGCGTTGTCGCCCTTCAGGCCCGCTATGCGTTCAGTGACCGCTTCGCGCTGATCGCCACGACCGACGGCTATGCCGACCTCAACTTCTCGTCGGTGCTGCCCGACGAGACCGGCTTTCTCGATATCGCGGTCGGCGCCAAATACGCGGTCTACACCAACCCCGCCAAGGGCGAGATCGTGACCGTCGGCGCGCGCTATACCGCGCCGACCGGCGATGTGACCTCGGGCGGCATCCAGCTTGCCGGCGACGGCGACGGCTATGTCGATGCCTTCGTCACCGGCGCCAAGCTTTTCGAGGGCGGCACCCAGCTTCAGGGCTCGCTTGGCCTTCAGGTCGCGGTCTCGGGCGAAAACTGGAGCTATGTCCACGCCCATCTGCACGCCGACCACGAGGTCATGCCGGGGTTCTTCCCGCTGGTCGAGGTCAACGCGATCATCCCGGTTGACGGTGGCAACCGCTTTCCCGGCCTGCCCTCGAACCTGACCGGCGCCGATCTTTTCGACATCGGCACCTCGGATCCCGATCCGATCGTGACGGTGGCCGCCGGCTTCCGCTACCGGCCGAACGCCCATTCGATCTTCGGTGTCGCCTTCGAGCAGGACCTGGTCGACAAGTCGATCGACGGCATCCCGGGGTCGAAATCCTCGGTCTTCGACTGGCGTGTCACCGCCGATCTGACCGTGCATTTCTGAACCTGCACAACCGGAAGGGGCGCCGCGATGCGGTGCCCCGACCTATTCCCGCCGCAGGCCGAGGAATCCTTTGCCATCGGCGCGATTTCCCCGCTATCCTTGCGCCCGGGCCGGCGCAATTGGCCAGGATCAAGGCCCGAACATGCGCAGCGCGCACAGGACAGGTGGAGTAACCAATGGGTAAGAGAGACGAACTGATCGCCAGATATGCGGACGATCTGCGGAACAAGTGCAAGGTGACGCCGGACATGGACCTGCTGACCAAGGTCACGATCGGCTGTGGCCCTGCCATCTACAACGCGGATTCGGCCACCGTCGCGGCCGGTCAGGCGACCGAGATCGCGACGGTCAAGAACAATTTCCTGATCAAGAAGCTGGGCCTGAAGGACGGGCCGCAGCTTGATGACGCGATCAATTCGGTGATCGAGACCTACGGCAAGTCCGAGCGCAACAAGTATCGCGCCGTGGTCTACTACATGCTGGTCAAGCATTTCGGCAAGGAAAAGGTCTACGCCTGAGGGCGATACGACCGGCACCCGGACCGGGCGGCTGCCGCCTCGGTCCGGTTAACGCGACCTTTCCGTAACCGGTTGGTGTTGAAGGGAATTGTAGACACTCGGCGCTTGCCCGGACCGCAACCCCGGGCTAGGGTGCAACCAACGAGGCCAGGATGGCCGAGGCCCAGTTTCCACACGGTGCAGGGGTGCACATGGGGTGGCGAAGGGTCCCGGTCGCAAGGTCGGGGCCCTTTGTTTTTCTGGCCCCTTTTCGGCACCGCCCTCAGGCACGACGCCGGAACGCCTCAGCCCAACCCGCCCAGTTCGCAGATCACCGCCCATTCCGCCTCGGTCACCGGCTGCACCGACAGGCGGGTGTTGGTCACCAGCGCCATCTTGGCCAGCCGCGGCTCGGCCTTGGCCTCGTCCAGCGTCACCGGGCGCTTCAGCGGCCTGACCGCGCGGATGTCGACGCAGTCCCAGCGCGGATCATCGGTGGTGCTGTCGGGGTGGCTGGTGGCGCAGACCTCGACGATGCCGACCACCGCCTTGCCGACGTTGGAATGGTAAAAGAACCCCAGATCGCCGACCGCCATCGCCCGCATGTTGTTGCGCGCCTGATAGTTGCGCACCCCGTTCCATTCCTCGCCGGCGGCGCCCCTGGCGACCTGCTGGTCCCAGCTCCAGGCGTCGGGCTCGGACTTGAAAAGCCAATAGGCCATCAGCCGATCACCTTCTTCCATTCGCTCACGCGGACGCTGTCGAAGAGCCCGGCCAGACCGTAGGGGTCGCCCGCCGCCCAGGCCTGCGCCGCCGCAAGGTCGCCGGCCTCGATGATGACCAGCGAGCCGGCCATCTGCCCCTCTTCGATGAACGGTCCGGCCATCCGCACGATGCCGGTCGCCTCGATATAGGCAAGATGGGCGGCGCGGTTGTCCAGCCGGACCTGCAGATGGCCGGGCCGGTCGCGGCAGATGACGGCGTAAAGCATATTCATTCCCTCCTGAGCGGGCGCGAGAGCAGGCCGCTGGCCGCCTCGGGCACCGAGATTGATCCCTCGACAAGGGCCGCGACCATCGCGGCCACCGGCATGTCGATGCTGTGGCGCCGGGCCAGGTCGATGGCCGCCTTCGCCGTCGCCACGCCCTCGACCGTGGTGTCCGCGTCGAACCCCGCGCCGGCACCCAGCGCGTGGCCGAAGCGAAAGTTGCGCGATTGAGCCGAAGTGCAGGTCAGGACCAGATCGCCAAGTCCGGACAGCCCCGCCAGCGTCTCGTCCCGCGCGCCAAGCGCCTGCGCCAGCCGGTTCATCTCGGCGAAACCGCGGGTCATCAGCGCGGCGCGGGCACTGTCGCCCAGCCCGGCGCCGATCACCACCCCGGCGGCGATCGCCACCACGTTCTTCAGCGCCCCGCCCAGTTCGGCGCCGGTCGTGTCGGTGGTGCGGTAAAGCCTGAGGACCGGGGTCGACAGCGCCGCCTGCACCTCGGCGCCGCGCGTCTCGTCGGCACAGGCCAGCGTCAGCGCGGTTGGCAGGCCGCGGGCGATATCGGCGGCAAAGCTTGGCCCGGTCAGCAGCGCCGGCAGCGCGGCGGGGCAGGTGGCGGCGATGATCGCGCTTGGCCCGCGGCCCGAGGCCAGGTCGATCCCCTTGGCGCAGGCGATCAGGACGCGCCCATCCAGCCGACCGCCATGATCGGCCAGAAAGCCGGCCAGCGCCTGCATCGGCATCGCCAGCAGGATCAGCGGAACCGCGTCGAAATCACCGATTTCCGCCGAAACAGACACTGTTTCCGGCAAGGTGACCCCCGGCAGGCGCCGCGGGTTCTGGCGCCGGTCCCGCAGTGCTGCGGCCTGTCCGGGCTCGCGGGCCCAAAGCCCGACCGCATCGCCACCCCGAGCCAGTGCCACCGCCAGCGCGGTGCCGAAGGCGCCAGCGCCCAGGACCGCGACCTTCATGCCTTGGCCCCCCGCTTGCCCGATCCGATCAGCGCCGGCTGCGTCTGGTCCAGCGGCCAGCGCGGCCGCGCCGCAAGGTCCATGCCGTCGACATGGCCAAGGCGAAAGCGCTCGATCCCGGCCCAGGCGATCATCGCCGCATTGTCGGTGCACAGCGCCAGCGGCGGCGCGACAAAGCGCAGGTCCAGGTCGGCGCAGACCGCCTGCAACCCGGCGCGGATCCGGGCATTGGCGGCGACGCCGCCGGCCACCGCCAGAACCGGCGCCGCCGGAGCCATCGCCAGATAGGCCGCCGCCGCCCGGCGCGCCTTTTGCGCCAGGACATCGGCCACCGCCTCCTGAAACCCGGCGCAGAGATCGGCACGGTCCGCCGCCGTCAACCCGCCCTTCTCGGCGACAAGGCCGTCGCGAAGCCGCAACAACGCGGTCTTCAGCCCGGAAAACGACAGATCGCAGCCCGGCCGATTCAACAGTGGCCGCGGAAAGGCAAAGCGCGCCGCGTCGCCGGCCTGCGCCGCGCGCTCGACCTCGGGACCGCCGGGTTGCGTGAGGCCCAGCAGCCGCGCGGTCTTGTCGAAGGCCTCGCCGGGCGCATCGTCGATGGTGCCGCCGAGACGGCTGAAATCCTCGGGCCCCGAGACGATCAGGAACTGGCAATGCCCGCCCGAGACCAGCAGCATCAGATAGGGAAAGGCCAGCCCGTCGGTCAGCCGCGGGGTCAGCGCGTGGCCGGCCAGATGGTTGACCCCGATCAGCGGCAGCCCGGCCCCGGCGGCAAGGCCCTTGGCGCACATCACCCCGGCCAGCACCCCGCCGATCAGCCCCGGACCCGCCGTCACCGCCACCGCATCCATCGCCCGCAGCGGCAGCCCGGCCGCCTCCAGCGCCTCCTCGACGCAAAGATCGATCCGCTCGGCATGGGCGCGCGCCGCGATCTCGGGGACCACGCCGCCGAAATCGGCATGCAGCGCGTTCTGCCCCTGCACCACCGACGACAGGATCACGGCCTCGCCGCCCCGCAGCCGCACCACCGCCGCCGCGCTGTCGTCGCAGCTGCTTTCCAGCCCCAGGATGGTGATCGTCTCGGTCATGGCCCTGCCGGTTGCCTCGGCGCAGTCCCGCAGGTAACACCGGCTGAGACGCCATACAATCCCGAGGCGGCCCCCCGTGACCCCATTCCGCCCGACCCTGCTTCTGACCCGGCCCGAACCGGCATCGGCGCAATTCGCCGCCGACTTCCGCGCGCGTTTCGGGGCGGAATGGTCGGTTGTCTGCTCGCCGCTGATGGCGCTCAGGCTTTTGCCCGCGCCACCGCCGCCGGACGATCTCGACGATGTGATCGTGACCTCGCAGGCCGCGGTGGTCGCCCTTGCCGGGCTGACCGCCCGGCGCGATCTGCGGGTCTGGTGCGTCGGTCCGGCAACGGCGGCGACGGCCGGTGCCGCAGGGTTCGACGCGGTCGCCGGGCCGGGCGATGCCGCCGGTCTGGCGGCCCTTGTGGCGGTCGGGCGACCGGGCGGGCGGGTCTACTATCCGCGCGGCACCAAGGTTGCCCGGGACATGGCCGCGCTGCTGCGTCCGGCCGGGATAGAGACGATCGAGGCCGTGGTCTACGATCAGCCGGCGATCGCGCCGGCGGCCACGGCGCGGCAATTGCTGGCGGGCGCCGACCCGGTGCTGCTGCCGCTCTTCTCGCCGCGCGCCGCGCAGTTGTTCCACGATGCCTTCGCCGCCCCGCGCGCCCCCTTGCGGATTGCCGCGATCAGCGCCACCGTGGCGCGCGCCGCCGAGCCGCTGATGCCGGAACGCCTGGCAGTGGCCGCGCGTCCCGATGCCGCCGCCATGCTGGACGCTCTGGCCGAGCTATTTGCCGCAACGGACCCGGCTTGAGACGGTCGCCGGCGCGGGCTAGATTGATGCGGCGGGGGTGCGACGCCGCGACCAGACTGCCCTGCGCCAATCGCCCGGCATGCGAAGGAGTTCCAGGTGGCACGAGCAAAGACGACCGCGACCGCCGATGCGGCGGCAGCGCAGTCGGCCGGCCCGCAGGCCGCCGCCGCCGATGATCCGGCCGCTGGCGCGACCGAGGCTGTTGCCGGTGATGCGGACAGGGCGGCACCAGAGGCCGAAGCGGCAGCCGTGATCGATGCCGATCCGGTTCCGGCGGATGCCGGGGAATCGGATGGTGGAGAATCGGATGGTGGGGGTCCGGACGGGCTCGCCGACCCGGCGCCCGATCCTGTCGCCGACCCGGGCCCCGTGGTCGTAGCACCGCCGCGGCGCCGTGCGGGCGGTTTCTTGCCGACTGTCCTCGGTGGCGCGGTGGCCGCCGGCCTCGGCTTTGGCGCGGCAATCTATGTCCTGCCGCCATTCCTGTCGCCGCCGCAGACCGCCGGCGAACTGACAGAACTCTCCGACCAGATTGCCGCCCGCTCGGCCCGCATCGACGAGATCGGCGCCGCCGTCGCCGCCCTGCAGACCGGCAAGGCCGGCGCCGACGACCTTGCCGGCCTGACCGCGACGACCGCGGATCTTGCCGCCGGGCTGGCGGCGGCGCGCGAAGCCGTTGACAGCCTGCAAACCGGTCTGAGCGATGCGGCAGCGCGGCTGGCCAGCTTTGAAGCCCGGCTTGCGACCCTGGAAAAACGCCCGGTCGAAGGCGGCGCCGCCTCGGCGACCGCGCTCGAGGCCTTCGGCCGCGACATGGCGGCGATGCGCGCCGAGATCGCCGCCGAACGCATCGCCCTTGATGCGGCCGAACAGCGGATCGCGGCCGCGGCGGCGGATGCGGCGGCCCGGCTGGCCTCGGTCGATGCCGAAGCCCGCAAGCTCCGGGCCGAGGCCGAGGCCGAGGCCCGGCGCGGTGCCGCCCTGGCCTCCTTGCGCCATGTTCAGGCGGCGCTGGAAAGCGGGGCGCCGATCGGTGATGCGCTGGCCGGCCTGTCGGCGGCCGGCATCGCGGTGCCGCAGGCGCTGAGCGATCAGGCGCAGGGCATTCCCAGCCTTGCCGCGCTGCGCGACGCCTTTCCCGGCGCGGCCCGTGCCGCGCTGTCCGCCGCCTTGCGGGTGCGGTCGGCCGATGCCGATACCTGGACCCGGCTTGGCGCCTTTCTGCGCAGCCAGTCGGGGGCGCGGTCGCTTGCGCCGCGGGCGGGCGACGATCCCGACGCCATCCTGTCGCGCGCCGAGGCGGCGCTGCGGCTCGGCGACCTGTCGGGGGCGATCGCCGCCATCGCCGACCTGCCGCCCGAGGCGCAGGCGCCAATGGCCGAGTGGCTGGCGCTGGCCGACCGGCGCCTTTCGGCCGCCGCGGCGATCGCCGATCTGGTCGGCGCGGTGACCGGGCAGGAGGCTTCCGAATGATCTGGTCCTTCATCAAGATTGCGCTTTTCGTCGCCGTCGTCGCGGCGCTGACCCTGGGTGCCGGGCGGCTGGCCGAAACCGGCGCCGGCATCCGCCTATCGCTGGGCAATACCGAATTTTCGCTGGGCCCGGTGCAGGCGCTGATCGCCGCGCTCGCGGTCTTCCTGGCGGTCTGGCTGGTGCTGCGCCTGATCGGGCTTGCCGTGGCGCTCTTGCGGTTCGTCAACGGCGACGAGACCGCGATCAGCCGCTATTTCGACCGAAACCGCGAACGCAAGGGCTATCAGGCACTGGCCGACGGGATGATGGCGCTGGCCTCGGGCGAGGCGCGTCTGGCCCTGTCGCAGGCGACCCGCGCCGAGCGGTTCCTGAGGCGGCCCGAACTGACCAGCCTCCTGACCGCGCAGGCGGCCGAGGCCGCCGGCGACAGCCGGCGCGCCGGCGAGGTCTACCGCCGGCTTCTGGCCGATGATCGGACGCGCTTTGTCGCGGTGCGCGGCCTGATGAGGCAGAAGCTGGCCGAGGGCGACACCGAGACCGCACTGAAACTGGCGCAAAAGGCGTTCTCGATGAAGCCGCGCCACGAAGAGGTGCAAGACACCCTGTTGCAGCTTCAGACCGCGAAGGGCGACTGGTCCGGTGCGCGGCAGGTGATCGGCGCCAAGGCGAAACAGGGTCTCTTGCCGCGCGATGTCTACCGCCGCCGCGACGCGATCCTGGCCCTGCAGGAGGCGCGCGGCGTCTTCGACGAGGATGCCCCGATCGAGGCGCGCGAGGCGGCGATTGCCGCCAATCGCGCCTCGCCCGACCTGATTCCCGCCGCGGTTCTGGCGGCACGAAGCTATGTCCTGGCCGGCAAGCCGAAATATGCGACCCGCATCCTGAAGAAGGCATGGGAGGCGGAACCCCACCCCGATCTCGCCGCCGCCTTCGCCGCGATCGAGCCGGCCGAGACCCCGACAGCCCGTCAAAAGCGCTTCTCGGCCTTGCTGGCGCTGCGCCCCGAGCATGACGAATCGCGGCTCTTGCGGGCCGAACTGGCAATCGCGGCCGAGGATTTTCCCGCAGCCCGCCGTGCCCTCGGCGATCTGGCCGAGCGTCACCCGACCGCCCGCGCCCTGACCATGATGGCCGCCATCGCGCGCGGCGAAGGCGACGACGATGCCACGGTGCGCGGCTGGTTGACCCGCGCCCTGACCGCGAGTCGCGGCAAGCAATGGGTCTGCGACAAATGCCATCAGATCCATGCTGACTGGACCCCGGCCTGCGGCAATTGCGGCGGTTTCGACACGCTGTCCTGGCGCGAGCCGGTTCAGGACAGCGTGCCGATGCCGAAAGGGTCGGAAATGCTGCCGCTGATCGTGGGGAAGCCTGCCACGCCGCGCCGCGCGCCCGACGCCGCCCCGCCGGACTTTGCCCCGCCCGATGCCGCCCCGGCTGACCTTGATCCGGCGGATGACCAGGCGGCGCCGCGCCGCGTCGACGGGCTGGTCGAGGCCGAAATTCTGGGAGAAGAGACTGCCGACCGCCGCTGAGGCGGGCGACGGACCGTGCCGGGTCGGCGGTTGCCACAGAAGGCCCCGAGGTCTTGCAACAGCCGCAGTCGGCCAAGGGCAGCCGCCGCGCCGCGCCACCCCGGCCGTCAGGGCAAGGCAGCCGCACCGATCACCTTGAACGCCGAAAGCGCATTCCGCCGACCGAGCATTCAAGGTGTCGGTCTGGCGTGGCAAGGCCGCTGCAGGAGCACGATGTCGGGCGGGGATGGTGCCGCACGAGGGATTCGAACCCCCGACCCCATCATTACGAATGATCAGGTCTAAGGACTAAACCTCTTGAAATATAACGGTTTTCTTTCAGGCCAGTTCTCCGTTGCAAGCATCCTTCAAGAGTGCCGCCCCCGCTCACTTCAACTCGACGCCCTCAATCTGGACGTACCACCTTGCAGCATCGCGCAGTCCATTCTTCTGCGCACCTGTGAACTGACGAGCTTCCGTTTTTCTCCAGACCTCCCCATGGTATGGGTTGTCCGGTAGCGCTGGATCATCCTTGATCGGATCATATCCGACCATCAAGTCGAGAGCACGAATCTCCGCTGCCGAAAAGGCTACCGCGCCAGGAAACTCGTCAGAAGTAACGTAATTCGCCGGATCGACACGATGTTTGAGCATAAGTGCCTCAACCTCGACCGACATGCCCTGCTGAGCGCCTGTTGATTTGGCGTAGAGTGCCGACGAAATTCTGCGGCGACGCTGGCCTCCGTTGTCGTCCCACACCAGTTGATGCTCGGGAACGCGCCGGATGATCGTGTCTTCGCCGATTATTTCTGCTTCATCGTATGGTTGCACCGCCAAAGATTTTTAGCCCCCAGCTACTTCCTGGAGTTGCACCCGCTCAGCCGCCAGAGCAGCCACCCATTCCGCGAGTTCGGTAAAGTCGGTCTGGATTTCGATCTCGTCTTCACTGTCGTTCAGAAGGTCTGCCCGGTAGGCGACTACATCGTAAGGCCCCAAAACATCGACTTCTATATCGAACTCGTTCCTGTGCCACTCAAGTCGCATGGTGCCATTGGGCATTGGCACCAGTTGAGGTGCTGGAAGCGAGCGGATGTAGAGCCTCTCGATCAGGTTAGCCGCAAATTGGGCGCAGGTGAAGGAGACCGGGACGCCAGCATAGCCGTCCCAGCCCCTACGGAGTGACGTCAACACGTCAAACTGCTTCTCAAGCTCATTCACCCAAGCAGACCTCGGGTGTGTCACGCGAACGCGCGTTCCCCGTGCGCTCAACGACGAAACCCCGTCTGTGATCGCTCGGTAGTTGGGGATTTCGTCCTGGAATGCAGTCGTGAAGTCGGGTTGTGCGTTCATTCGACTTTCCCCCATTTCCTCTGAGCCTCCCTGGTCGTAATCTCGCCAAAGCGGGTCACGATGGCATCCCTTCCGGCTGCGAGAAACGCCATGGCCGCATCAATACTCGTCCCGGCTGGCTTACCTTTGAATGTCAGCGACAGACGAAAGGCGCGCTGCTTTCCGTCTGCGGTCAGGACCGACTGGATCTGATGACTGAGACGAGCGAACGGTTTTGCATCTGCACCTTTAATCACTTCGTTGAAGCTCGTGTTCAGTGCCTCAACTTCGAACGCCCCGCCATTCCACAATTTGAACCAATCCCCCGCATCGGAGAAGCTCTCGACCGGGATGATATTGATGTAAGCGACTTCGGCCTGGTTGATGTCCATTCGATATGCAAAATCGGATTCGAAGTGAGTACCAAGCTTCTTGACACTTGCTTCGAAAGTCTTCGCGAGCCCCTCGAAACGCGGATATGGCCGAGTATTCGGTTCCCGCCGCCAGTTTGTTAGGAAGCGGTCAGGTTGAAACTGGATTAGATGATTTTCGTCGTCAGACAGGAACCAAAGGCGACTACCAACTGGAAATGCACCAATTTGGATGCGCGGTCCGACCTGAGCGCTGACGCCGCCAAATGTCTCGAACTGCGGCTCGAGAGCAGGCAACTCCTGAACCTTCGGAAACTCCGCCCGGAACAGGTCCCAAACCTTCATGGAGTGGACTGACGCGTAGCCTGGCACAGGCGCGAACTGCACGCCAAGGACCACCTCGTCCAGAGGCGGGTTGGTGAAGTCCGGCAGGTGGTCAGGTCGGCGCATGAAATCCCTCTCGGAATCTTTGTAACCAAGGCAGATTCGTGAAGCCAGCGATAACTGCGGCTTATAACGAAAAATGCTTGACTCTCCCTTCCATGTGAGTCCGCGAACCCGACTCGACAATGCCGTCCCGCTTCACATGTTGAGGATGGTGCCGCACGAGGGATTCGAACCCCCGACCCCATCATTACGAATGATGTGCTCTACCAACTGAGCTAGTGCGGCCTGCCGCGCACCGTTTAGACGCTTGCAAAGACTCGCACAAGGGGCGGATTGTGCGACAGGCCGGGTTTGCCGGCGTCGCCCGCGCCGCGCTCGGGGCCGGTGTCAGGGTGCGACGGGGCGGCCGCCCGGGTCCGTGCCGCCCTGATTTGGGCACGGGATGCCGGCGGATCGCGCGGCGACCGATAGGATCGGCGCAAGGACCAGCGCCGCCTCGGCCTCGGGCTTCGGATGCACGCCGTCGCGCATCCGGTCCCGTCCGGCGCCCAGCCAGCGCGCCCGCCCGTCGACCAGCCCGAGGTCAAGCGCCTCGGCCAGCCGGTGGTAATCGGCGTAGTGACGCTCCAGCAGCGGCCGCTTCAGCCTTTGCAGGCCGGTCACCGGATTGGTGGTGAAAAGCACGATGCCGATCCGGGGATTGGCGGCGCGCAGCGTGGCGACGATGGCGCCGGTGTGCTCGGCTGCGGCCTTGCGCCCGGTCCCGTCCAGCAGGTCGGCGTCGTTGATCGCGAATTCGATGATGGCAAGGTCGGGCGGCGGGCCTGCCATTGTCGCCACCGCACTGCGTCCCCAGGCCGCGTTGGCGCCGGCGCGGGTCAGTCGTTGCAGCGTGACCACCCGGCCCGAACAGGCCTGCAACGCCTCGACCAGGGCCTCGGGCCAGATGGCGTTGCGGGTCAGGCTGGTGCCGATGACGGCGATCGTCACCGGCCCGGGGGCAAGCGGCGGTCGCGCCGCAAGACGGTCGCGCGGCGGCCCGTCCGGAATGCCGGTGCTGGCCACGCCGACCAGCATCCCCGCCGCCACCGCCACCGCGCCCGCCAGCACCGCGATCCACCGTCGAACCCGGATCCGGCCGCCCCGGCCCGGCATCGCTCAGGCCAGGCCCTGTTCGGCCAGCGCGCTTTCGGTCGCATCGGCGGTCAGGAAGCGGCCATAGGGCCCGACCTCGATATCCGAGCGGATGACCCGCGCCGGATTGCCGGCGACGATCGAACGCGGCGGCACCGAACGGGTCACCACCGAGCCCGCGCCGATGACGCAGTTGTCGCCGATCTCGACCCCCGGCAGGATCAGGCTGCGCCCGCCGACAAAGCAGTTGGCGCCGATCCTGGTGTGCAGATAAAGCCCGCGGGTGCGGTCATGGGTCAGGATGCGGCTGTCGAAGGCGACATAGGAATGGGGGCCGACATGGACGCCGGCCGGAAAGGTGCGATCGAACGCCGCGGAAAGCGAGAATTGTGCGGTCGGATGGATATCCATGCCCCAGACCCGCCGGTAGAGGACGCGCTTGAGGGCGACCAGCAGGTTGCGCAGCCCGCCGAGACGGTTCAGCCCGCGCTTGCGGGCCTTTTTCGTCGGCGTTGTCGCCGTCCCATCCGCCATGCAATGCCCCGCCGTTGCGCCTTCAGCCCCGGCCTTGACCCGGCCGGCCTGTCCGGCGCCGCGATTGCCGCGCCCCTGTGGCCGACTGGATACGCCCATGCCGCAGCCCGGATCAAGCCCGATGCTTCGCAGCCGCGCGCCGGCGGGCCGGGTTTGTCCAGCCGGCGGTGACATCGGCCGGCGATTGCGCCGTTCGTGGCGCGGGGGCGGACAATCGCCGCCTTCGCGCGGGTCTGTTCGCGGTCCGGGGTGGTGGACGATACATTGGCCCCGAAGCGGCGGTTCCGGCTCGCATCCAGCGGGCAATGCCATTATAACCCACGCGGGGCCTGCCCCGTTTCGCCAGATTGCGTGAACTCCCGCCGTGACCGATGCCCGTGCCATCCCCGTTTCAGGCCAGCCCTCGGCCGTCATCGCCGCCGGCCGTGCCCTTGCCGGCCGGATTGCCCTGCCCGGGCTGGTCTGGCTTTACCTGCTGACGGTGATCCTGCCGATCGGCTTCAATGTCGGCAGCCTGGCGATGACGCTGCTGCGGCTCTTGCTGCTGATCGTGGTGGTTCCGCTGACCTTCAAGCTGCTGGCGGGGCGCTATGGCAGGCTGTTGCTGGTCGATATCCTGTTCTTTCTTCACATGGGCTGGGCGACCGTCGCGCTGGCGGTGAACAATCCCAACCGCGTCGTCGAGAATATCGGCTCGACCGCGGTCGAGTTTCTCGGCGGCTATCTGGTGGCCCGCGCCTGCATCCGCACGCCCGAGGCCTTTGCGGCGCTGATCCGCGCGCTGCTGCTGCTGGTGGTCCTGACCCTGCCCTTCGCCATCGTCGAATCGCAAAACGGCCATGCGGTCCTGCCGGCGTTGATCGAGAAAGTGCCGGGCCTGACCTCGGTTCCACAGACGGCCATGGACAAGCGCATGGGGCTGGAGCGGGCGCAGGTGGTCTTTGCCCATCCGATCCACTACGGCATCTTCTGTTCGGTGGTGCTGTCGCTGGTCTTCGTCGGCCTCAAGGACATCATGTCGCCGGGTGCCCGGTTTCTGGGGGCCGGCGCGATCGGGCTGGCGGTGTTCCTGTCGCTTTCCAGTGGCGCGCTTCTGGCCTATCTGCTGCAACTCGGGTTGATCGTCTGGGCCTTCATCTTCCGCAAGGTCGAGAAACGCTGGTGGCTGCTCTTCGGGCTATTTGCGCTGATGTATGTGGTGATCGACCTTCTGTCGAACCGCACGCCGATCAAGGTCTTCATGAGCTATGCGACCTTCTCGGCCCATAACGCCTACTGGCGCAGCATCATCTTCGACTGGGGCATGCGCAACGTCTGGGCCAATCCGGTGTTCGGGCTTGGCCTGAACAACTGGGTGCGCCCCCACTACATGTCCAGCGGCAGCATGGACAACTTCTGGCTGGTCATGGCGGTCCGCTACGGGATTCCGGGCTTTGTGCTGATCGCGCTCGGCTATGCGGCCGGGCTGTGGCGGGTCGCCCGACGCAAGTTCGCCCCGGGCGGGGTGCTGTCGCAGATGCGGCTTGCCTGGATGATCACCTTCATCGGTCTCAGCTTTTCGCTGTCGACGGTGCATGTCTGGACGGCGATCTATTCCTTTGTCTTCTTCCTCTTCGGGGCCGGGCTCTGGCTGGTCTATGCCGAGGATGGCGACAATGGGCAGGATGCTGCACCCGCCCCGGCCGGCGGCCGCCAGCGGCTGGCGTTCAGCCGTTCCGCCGCCGATCGCGCAGCGCGCGGCCCGCGCGCCGCCGAAGGCGCGGCACGCCGGGGGCAGGCGCACGAAGCGCCCCGCCGAATGCAGACGCAGCATGTACCCGCCCGGATCGAGGAACAGCCGCACGTCGCCCTCCTCCCCGGCGGCGGGCGCGGCGAGTTCGATCCCCATATGGTCGAGCAGCGGCGTCAGCAGGCTCGTCACGGGCGGATTGCGCGGATCGCCGAGCGCATGGACCGGCGGCCAGCTCGACAGCGCGTCGGCCAAGATCACGGCCTTGCCGCCGCCGCGCAGATGCGTGTCGATCCGTACCATGTCCTGCGGCGGCAGCGCGCGCGGGTGGGCCAGGAACAACACGGCGCCGCGCGGCACGCCGCCTTCGAGCGTGTCGACGAGGCGCAGGTCC
>PHEC01000139.1 GCA_002841115.1 Alphaproteobacteria bacterium HGW-Alphaproteobacteria-6
GGGCTATGACGAGACGCTGCGGCTGATCTGCACCTTCGAGATGGACCCGCCCGAGAACCGGCACGGCGCGCTTTACGAGACGCTGAACCGCGCCAATGACCAGGTCTGGGCCGGCGCCTTCACCTTCTGGTCCGAACAGCGGCTGATGGTCTGGCGCTACGGGCTGGTGCTGTCGGGCGGCCAGATCGCCGGGCCGGAGCAGATCAACCGGCTGATCACCGAGGCGGTGACATCGGCCGAGCGCTATTACCCGGCCTTCCAGCTGGCCTGCTGGGGCGACGACACGCCCGAGCGGGCGATGGATGTGGCCATCGCCGAGGCCTACGGGCGCGCCTGAGGGCACCCCGACCTTCGCCCGGCCGTGGCCTTTGGGGGGTTTCCCTTCATCGCGCGATCGGTAATCTCTGCCCTCGGGTTTCAGGATCGGGGGCATGGCAGAATGGCGGAAATCGGAACGCTGCGCGAGCGGGTGGCCGGCAGGGGGCTGGTGCTTCTGGGCTGCGGCAAGATGGGTTCGGCGCTGCTCGAAGGCTGGCTGGCCGGTGGCCTGGCGCCGGGCGAGATCAGTGTGATCGAGCCGAGCCCGGCACCGGGGCTGGCCGGCAGGGGGGTGCGCCTGAACACGGCCCTGCCGGCGCGGCCGGCGGTGGTGGTGATCGCGGTCAAGCCGCAGATGATGGGCGCGGCGCTGCCGGGGATTGCGGCACTGGGCGGCGGCGAGACCCTGTTCCTGTCGATCGCCGCCGGCACCACGATCGCGCAGCTTGAGGCGGTGCTGGGGGCGCGCACCCCGGTCGTGCGGGCGATGCCGAACACGCCGGCGGCGATCGGCCGCGGCATCAGCGCGCTTTGCGCCAACGCCCATGCCGATGCCGGCCACCGGGCGCTGGCCTCGGCGCTGATGGCGGCGGTGGGCGAGGTGGTCGATCTGGCGGGCGAGGACCAGATGGACGCGGTCACCGCGGTCTCGGGCTCGGGGCCGGCCTATGTCTTTCACCTGATCGAGACGCTGGCGGCGGCCGGCGTGGCCGAGGGGCTGCCGGCCGAGCTGGCAATGCGGCTGGCCAGGGCGACCGTCGCCGGGGCCGGCGCGCTGGCCGAGGCGACGACGGACGGGCCGGCGCAACTGCGCGTCAACGTCACCTCGCCGGGCGGCACCACGGCGGCGGCGCTGGCGGTGCTGATGGACGAGACGCGCGGCTTTCCGGCGCTTTTGCGCGCCGCGGTCCATGCCGCGGCCGAACGCGGCCGCGAGCTTGGCCGGGAGAGCGGCCGGGAGCAGGGCCGATGACCATCACCTTCGACGATTTCCTCAAGGTCGATGTCCGGGTCGGCCGGATCACCCGGGCCGAACCCTTCCCCGAGGCGCGCAAGCCGGCACTGCGGCTCTGGATCGATTTCGGCGAGCGGATCGGGGTCAAGCGGTCCTCGGCGCAGATCACCCGGCATTATGCGCCCGAGACGCTGATCGGGCGGCAGGTGCTGGCAGTGGTGAACTTTCCGCCGCGCCAGATCGGCCCGGTGCTGTCCGAGGTGCTGTGCCTTGGTGTGCCGGACGCCGAGGGCGAGGTGGTGCTGGTCGGACCGGGCCATGACGTGCCCCTGGGCGGGAGGCTTTACTGATGCGTATCCTGATCACCCGGCGGCTGCCCGAGGCGGTGCTGGCGGCGGCGCGGGCGCGATTCAACGTGGTGCTGCGCGACGACACCCGCCCGATGGGACACGGCGAATGCGTCGCCGCCCTGCGCGACCATGACGCGGTGCTGCCGACACTGGGCGATGCCTTCGCCGCCCCGGCCTTTGCCGAGGCCGCCCCCTTGCGCTGCCGGCTCCTGGCGAATTTCGGGGTCGGCTACAACCATATCGACGTCGCCGCGGCGCGCGCCGCCGGGGTGGCGGTGACCAATACGCCCGGTGCGGTGACCGATGCCACCGCCGATATCGCGATGACGCTTCTTCTGATGGCGGCGCGCCGCGCCGGCGAGGGCGAGCGGCTGGTGCGGGCCGGGCTCTGGCAGGGCTGGCACCCGACCCAGATGCTCGGCACCCATGTCAGCGGCCGGACCATCGGCATCATCGGCATGGGCCGGATCGGCCAGGCGGTGGCGCGCCGCGCGCATTTCGGCTTTGCCATGCCGGTGGTCTTTCACAACCGCTCGGCGTTGACGCTTGCCGATCTGCCGGCGCGCCAGCTTGGCAGCCTGGCCGAGTTGATGGCGGCGGCCGATTTCATCGTCGTCGCGGTGCCGGGTGGGGCGGCGACGCGGCACCTGATCGACGCCGCCGCGATCGCGGCGATGCGGCCCGGCGCCTTCCTGATCAACATATCGCGCGGCGATGTCGTCGACGAGGCGGCGCTGGTCGCGGCGCTGGCGGCGGGCCGCATCGCCGGGGCGGGCCTCGATGTCTATGAGCAGGAGCCGGCGGTGTCTGAGGCGCTGCGCGCGCTCGACAATGTGGTGCTGCTGCCCCATCTCGGCACCGCCGCGCTGGAGGTGCGCGAGGCGATGGGGATGATGGCGGTGGAAAACCTCGTCGCCCATGCCGAGGGCCGGGCCCTGCCGAACCCGGTCTGATCCGACCCGGCACGACCGGGGGCGGGGGCGCGAAATTCGCGGTTTCGCCCGTCTGTCGGCCCGGCTATACCCAAGCGCGGTTTTGCCCGCGAAGGAGAAAGCAGCAATGGCCAATGTCGTGGTGGTCGGCGCCCAGTGGGGCGATGAGGGCAAGGGCAAGATCGTCGACTGGCTGTCCGAGCGCGCCGATGTGATCGCGCGCTTTCAGGGCGGCCACAATGCCGGCCATACGCTGGTGATCGGCGGCACCGTCTTCAAGCTGTCGCTGCTGCCCTCGGGGATCGTGCGGCCGGGCAAGCTTGCGGTGATCGGCAATGGCGTGGTGCTCGACCCCTGGGCGCTGTTCGCCGAGATCGACAAGCTGACCGCCCAAGGAGTGGCGATCTCGACCGAAAACCTGATGATCGCCGAGAACACGCCGCTGATCCTGCCCTTGCACCAGGATCTTGACCGGCTGCGCGAAGAGGCGGCGGGCAAGGCGAAGATCGGCACCACCGGCCGCGGCATCGGTCCGGCCTACGAGGACAAGGTCGGGCGGCGGGCGATCCGGGTGGCTGACCTCGGCGATGCCGAGACGCTGGAGGCGCGGATCGACCGGCTTCTGGCCCATCACGATGCGCTGCGCGCCGGGCTGGGCGCCGAACCGATCGACCGGGCGGCGCTGACGGCGCAGTTGACCGCGATCGCGCCGAAGCTCCTGGCCTTCGCGCAACCGGTCTGGAAGCTGCTGGGCGAGGCGCGCCGGGCCGGCAAGCGCATCCTCTTCGAGGGCGCGCAGGGGGCGCTTCTCGACATCGATTTCGGCACCTATCCCTACGTCACCTCATCGACCACGATGTCGGGCATGGCGGCCTCGGGCACCGGCGTCGGGCCTTCGGCGATCGGCTTCGTCCTCGGCATCGTCAAGGCCTATACCACGCGGGTCGGCGAGGGGCCGTTTCCGACCGAACTGACCGACGCCGATGGCGAGCGGCTGGGCGAGCGCGGCCACGAGTTCGGCACCGTCACCGGGCGCAAGCGGCGCTGCGGCTGGTTCGATGCGGTGCTGGTGCGCCAGACCTGCGCGATCTCGGGCGCCAACGGCATCGCGCTGACCAAGCTTGACGTGCTGGACGGGTTCGCGGTGCTGAGGATCTGCACCGGCTACGAGATCGACGGCACCACCTATGACTATCTGCCGACCGCGGCCGCCCTTCAGGCCCGGGTCCGGCCGGTCTACGAAGAGATGGAGGGCTGGCAGGAATCGACGGCGGGGGCGCGGTCCTGGGCCGACCTGCCGGCGGCGGCGATCAAGTATGTCCGCCGGATCGAGGAACTGATCCGCTGCCCGGTGGCGCTGTTGTCGACCAGCCCCGAGCGCGACGACACCATCCTTGTCACCGACCCCTTCGCCGACTGATGGCGCTCGGGTATCGCACGCGCCGGCGGCTGTCCCTGCTGATCCTGCTGATCGGGTTGCCGGTCTATGTCGCGGTCGCGGTCAGCGCGGTCAACGCGCTTGACGCGCGCTTCGGCCGTCCGCCGGTCTGGGCCGAACTTCTGATCTATCTGACCTTGGGCTTTCTCTGGGCGCTGCCCTTCCGCCTGATCTTTCGCGGCATCGGCAAAGCCGATCCGGCGGCCGCGGACAAGGCAAAGGCGGAGCGGTCCGGGGACCGCTCCGCCTGATACTCGTGAAAAATCGTGTCAGTGCGCGGCGCGGCGCGCCTCGGTCATGAATTTTGATCCGTCGGCGATGGTGAACTGGCCGCGGCGGATCTTCTGGATCTTGCCCTGGCGCAGGAGCATCCCGAAAGACCGCAGCCCGTCCTCGCGGCTGAAATCGCCGTCATCGGCGACATTGGCAATCTTGCGCATCAGGTGCGGGCGCGAGAAATGCGGCCGGCCCTCGACCGCGGCGGTATAGGCGGCGGCGGCTTCCAGCAGTTCGGGCAGGCTTTCGGCACCCAGCCGTTCGGCAAACTCGGCGAAGCTTTTCGCCTCTTCGGGCGACAGCGCCTCGGTGCTGTCGTCGTCAAGGTCGCCGTCGTCCGCGCCGTGCGCCAGATTGCCGGCGGTAATCCGGCGCGGCCGGATCACCGCGCTGTCGTGGCGCCCGCCCTCGGGCTGATCGACCCGCTGTTCGGAAACCAGCATCAAGGGCGCAGGCCGCATCTCGACCGTCGGGCGGCGGGTGGTGGCGGCGCCTTCGGCGGCCGGGCGGCGCGGGCGCACCGCCTTGGACAGGTCATCGCGGTAGCGCTCGATCTCGGCCTCGGTCTCGGTCGGGGCGCCCGAGGGGTCGTCCTGCGGCTTCATCTTGCGATCGGCGACGGTGGCGGCGACGGCGGCCTTGAGATGGGCGATGGCCGAGAAGCGGCGGCGGTTCTCGTCGCCCTCAAGCTTCGACTTGGCCTCGTCCATCAGGCGCGAGACCGAGGCCTCGCTGTCGCGGTCGGTCTGTTCGAGGATCGCGCGGCCTTCGGGGCCATCGCGGCGTTCGGCGGCTTCGCGCTCGATCCGGGCGAGGTTGCTCAGGAAGGCGGCGTCATCCTCGGTCGCGACGAAGTCATCGTCTGCCGCGGTCCCGGCCTCTTCCTCTTCCGCAGTATCGACTTCAGGCGCGGCCGCGACTTCGGCTTCGGCCTCTGCCTCGAATTCGGCCAGTTCGGCCTCGTCGCGCTCTTCGGCCTCGTCGTCGTCGATGCTTTCGGCAACCGAGTCCTCGATGCCTTCGTAATCCTCGACGGCCTCCCCGGCCTCGGCATCAGACCCGGTATCGGCCTCGCTGGCCGGCTCTGCGGTCAGGGCCGCGAGAATTTCCGCGCTGCGGTCTTCCTCGGCGGTCTCTTCGGCCGGTTGCGTGACCGCCTGTCCGGCGACGACGGCCTTGCCGAGGCGCAGGACCCGGGCGCGGGCGCGCTGGATGAAGCCGGGCTGTTCCGCGGCCTCGGCGCTGTCATCCCCGGCGCCGTCATCCTCGGCTTCGGTTGCGGCCTGCGCGGCAATCTCGGCCTCGGCTTCGGCCTCGTCGGCGGCGATCGGCGCGGCCGGCTCTGCGCCTGCGGCGGGTTCGTCCGCCATCGTGCCGTCGTCCTGGCCGATGCCGAGGCCGGCCAGCTGCGCCATCAGGGCCGAGTCATCCGCACCGCTCACCTCGGCCGGTGCGGCGGCCGCGTCGGTGTTGTCCGCGTCATGGCCGGTATCGGCGATCGCCATCACCCGGTCGTCGTCGGTGGCTGCCCGGCCTTCGTCGTCGCCTTCCTCATCGTCCCAGGCTTCGTCGTCCCAATCGTCGCCGAGGCCCTCTTCGCCGTCGCCCTCTTCGCCGTCGCCCTCTTCGCTGTCGCCCTCTTCGCTGTCCCGGTCCTCGTCGTCGAAGGCCTCTTCGGCCTCGGCGTGCAGCGGGGAAACCTCGTTTGCGACGGGGTCTTCGGCGACCTCTTCGGCGATGGCCTCATCGGCCGCTTCATCGGCCATCAGGACGACGGCCGGCGCATCTTCGGCAAGGGGTGCGGCCGGGCGCGCGGTCTGCGGCAGGTTGTCGGCAAGGTCGAGTTCGAAGCCGAAATCGTCGGTGCCGATCGCGGTCGAGGGCGCGAAATCGGTGCTGTCGCCCTCGTCCTCATAGGTCGCCTCGGTTGCGTCGGCGGGGCCGAAACCCTGCGCCGGCATGGCGCGGGCCTCGGCGACCACGGCGCGGATGCGCATCAGCTTGGCGGCGATGCTGTCGTCCTCGGCGGCGGGTTCCTCCGACGGTGCATCGACGGCGGCGACCGGTTCGGGTGCGGTGGCGGCGAGGGGCAGGTCGTCCCCGGTCACGGTCTCGGCGGCGATGTCCTCAGCCGCCGCCTCGGCGGTGAAGTCCTCGTCCGCCGTCTCGGCGGTGAAGTCCTCAGCCGCCGCCTCGGCGGTGAAGTCCTCGTCCGCCGTCTCGGCGGTGAAGTCCCCGGCCACCGTCTCGGCAGCGATATCCTCTTCCGCCGCCTCGGCGGCCAGGGCTTCGGCGATCAGGGCTTCGGCGGGCGCGGCAGCAGCGACCGTCGCGGCCGCGACCGTCGCGGCCGGGGCGGCGATATCGGGCCGGGCCGTGTCGGCCTGCGGCGCCGGGGCATAGGGATCGGCCAGCGGCGCGGTGACGGTGCGCTGCGGTGCCTCGGCCTCTGCGGCGCGCAGCACGATGCCGTTCTCGCTGATCTTCGCCTCGACCCGGCGCTTGATCTCGCGCTCGGCGATGCGGTGCAGCATCTCGGCATCGGGCGTCGGCGGCACGGCGCCGAAATAGCGGTCCCCGGCGGCGAGGTCGCGGAAATACTCCGCGATCGCCTTCATCGTCGAGAATGGCTCCTCGAACCCTTCCAGAGTGCACGAGAATGTCCCGTAGGACACCGTTAGGATCTTACTCGCACCGACCATGGGACGCTCGCTTTCTTCGATTGCCTGTCCTTGCACACTCCGGGACAACTGGTGCGCTGGCGTGGACAAAAACAGGTAAAATGAAGGATTTTTTCTGGCCCCGATTGTGATCCCTTGCCTTAATCGTCATCAATACTGCCATGACAGAGGGTATTGTCCAATCAAAGTTGCCGGTCACGCTTCTGGGCGCGGGCAGGGTCGGCATCGCCGCGGTGCGGCGCGCACTTGACCTTGCACCCTGCCTTGTAGCCGCCGATGGTGGCGCGAATATGGCGGTTCGGGCCGGGCTGCTGCCCGAGGCGGTGATCGGCGATCTCGATTCGCTGGCGCCCGCGGTGGCGGCGGCGCTGCCGCCCGGGCGGCTCTGGCGCATCGCCGAGCAGGACAGCACCGATTTCGAGAAATGCCTGACCCGGATCGAGGCGCCGGTGATCCTTGGCCTGGGGTTCTACGGTGCGCGGATCGACCATGCGCTGGCGGTCTGGAACGCGCTGGCGCGCCATCCCGACCGGCGCTGCGTGATCCTTGGCGGCGCTGACATTGCCTTTCTGGCGCCGCCCCGGATCGCGCTTGCGCTGGCGCCCGGCACCCGGCTGTCGCTGTTTCCGCTGGGGCCGGTGGCCGGGGAGTCGGCCGGGCTCGAATGGCCGGTCAAAGGGATCGGCTTTGCCCCGGACGGGCGGATCGGCACCTCGAACCGGGCGACCGGGCCGGTGACGCTGGAGTTCGACGCGGCGCGGATGCTGGTGATCGTGCCGCGCGGCGCGCTTACATCGGTGCTTGCGGGGCTGCGATCGGCGTCAGGCTGGTCAGGCGCGCCGCCCGCGCCAGCGCCCGTTCGCGGTGGATGACGTAAAGCCCCGAGGCGACGATGATCGCGATCCCGGCCCAGGTCAGGCCATTCGGAAAATCGCTGAAGATCAGGTAGCCGAGCGCAGTGGCGGTGACGATTTCCAGGTAGTGCAGCGGGGCGAGCGTCGATGAGGGCGCGAATTTCAGCGCATAGGTCATCGCCATATGGCTGACCGCCGAGGCAAGACCGACGCAGAAGACCCAGAGCCAGAAAATCCCCTCGGGTGCTGCGAATGTCAGCGACGGCTCGCCTGCCGCCGTGCCGGCGGCCAGCAGCGGCAGGCACAGAAGGCCGGTGAAAAGCGCGGTGTGGAACTGCATCGGCACCGGATGCATGTCGCGCGAAAGCTGGCGGGTGACGATGATGTAGAGCGCGAAGGTCACCGCGGTGCCAAGCGGAAACAGCGCCACCGCCCCGAATTCGGCAAACGAGGGCTGGATCACCAGAAGCGAGCCGAGAAAGCCGAGCGCACAGGCGCCAAGCCGGCGCGGCCCGACCTGCTCGCCAAAGGCGAAGCGGCCGATCAGCAGGATCACGAAAGGCTCGACGAAGACGATGGCCAGCGCATCGGCGATCGGCATGACCCGGACCGCGGCGACGAAGCAATAGGTCGAGACGACGAGCATCAGCGCGCGCAGGACGACAAGGCCCAAGGTCCGCGGCGTCAGGCGCAAGGGCAGGCCCATGACCAGCACGAAGGGCAGCATCAGCGCGCTTTGCACCACGCCGCGGCCCAGCACGATGACCCCGACCGGCACGCCCTGGGCGGCCAGTTTCGCGGCGACATCGATCAGCGGCGCAAGCAGGCAAAAGCCGATCATCAGCGCCACGCCGGGCAGGATGCGGTCGGTCGAGGTCATGGCCTCCGGGCTAGAGCGGATCGCGTTCATTCGCATTCACGCGACCCACTCCAACCTTCTGATTTCGCCTGTCCGAGGAGCGCAAAACCGGTTCCCACTTTTGCGCGA
>PHEC01000140.1 GCA_002841115.1 Alphaproteobacteria bacterium HGW-Alphaproteobacteria-6
ATCCCGGCCGGTCCGGCGCGGCGAGTCGCGGCCAGATCCCGCCGGCGGGCCATCGCCGGCCCGCCCCGCGGACCGCTGCGCCGCCGCCCGCCTCCGCCGCGCGTCGATTCTGGTCTTTGGTTTTTATTGCATTGAAAACAACGCTATGGCGGGCTTTTCGAAGGCAACGATCTGTCTACTAAAGTTTTAGTTTGACAAACCGCGGCAGCAGCGGCGAAACTTTGCCGGTCAGCCCCGGGCTGGCACTGAAAAACACAGGGAGGAGACAGGATGCGGAAGTATCTTCTCTCCGCGGTGGCAGCGAGCGCTGTCATTGCGGGGACCGGTTCGGCTTGGGCCGACGCCGCCGCTGCACAGAAGTGGATCGACCAGGAATTCCAGCCCTCGGCGCTGTCCAAGGACGAGCAGATGGCCGAGATGGACTGGTTCATCAAGGCGGCCGAACCCTTCAAGGGCATGGAAATCAACGTGTTGTCGGAAGGCATTCCGACGCATTCCTACGAGTCCGAGGTGCTGACCAAGGCCTTCGAGGAAATCACCGGGATCAAGGTCAACCACCAGATCCTGGGCGAGGGCGAGGTCGTGCAGGCGGTCCAGACCCAGATGCAGACCAACCGCAACCTCTATGACGGCTATGTCAACGACAGCGACCTGATCGGCACCCATTCGCGGTTGCAGCAGGCCTATAACCTGACCGACCAGATGGCCGGCGGCTGGGCCGACGTGACCAACCCGGGCCTCGATCTGGCCGACTTCATGGGCAGCAAGTTCACCACCGGGCCGGACGGCAAGCTTTACCAGCTGCCCGACCAGCAATTCGCCAACCTCTACTGGTTCCGCAAGGACTGGTTCGACCGCGAGGACCTGCAGGCGGCGTTCAAGGCCAAATATGGCTATGACCTCGGGGTGCCGGTCAACTGGTCGGCCTACGAGGACATCGCCGAGTTCTTCACCAATGACGTGAAGGAAGTCGACGGCGTGCCGATCTATGGCCACATGGACTATGGCAAGCGCGCCCCCGACCTTGGCTGGCGGATGACCGATGCCTGGCTGTCGATGGCCGGTGCCGGTTCCAAGGGCGAGCCGAACGGCGTGCCGATCGACGAATGGGGCATCCGGATGGAAGCCGGATCGTGCAACCCGGCCGGCGCTTCGGTGTCGCGCGGCGGCGAGGCGAACGGCCCGGCGGCAGTCTTTGCGATTGCCAAATGGGACGAATGGCTGCGCAAATACGCGCCTCCGGGTTCGGCCAGCTACGACTTCTACCAGTCGCTGCCGGCACTCAGCCAGGGCAACGTCGCCCAGCAGATCTTCTGGTACACCGCCTTCACCGCCGACATGGTCAAGCCGAAGTCCGAAGGCAACAACACCGTCGACGACAGCGGCACGCCCTTGTGGCGGATGGCGCCAAGCCCGCATGGCCCCTACTGGAAAGAAGGCCAGAAGGTCGGCTATCAGGACGTGGGGTCCTGGACCTTCCTGAAATCGACCCCGGACGACCGCGCCAAGGCGGCCTGGCTCTATGCCCAGTTCGCGGTGTCCAAGACCGTCGACGTGAAGAAAAGCCATGTCGGTCTGACCTTCATCCGCGACAGCACGGTGCGGCATGAAAGCTTCACCGAACGGGCGCCGAAGCTCGGTGGTCTGGTCGAGTTCTACCGCTCGCCCGACCGGGTGCGCTGGTCGCCGACCGGCATCAACGTGCCGGATTACCCGAAGCTGGCGCAGATCTGGTGGCAGCAGATCGGTGACGTGAACTCGGGTGCCTTCACGCCGCAACAGGCGATGGACCGTCTTGCCGAAGAGATGGACATCACCATGGCGCGGATGCAGCAGGCCGACGAGGCCGCCGGCGTCTACGGCGGCTGCGGCCCGCGGCTGAACCCCGAGGTCGATCCTGCCGAATGGCTGGGCAAGGAAGACGGCCCGCATGCCAAGCTCGACAACGAGAAAGAGCAGGGCGTGACCGTCAGCTATGACGACCTGATCAAGCAGTGGGCGCAGAACTGAGCCTGCGGCCGATGTGATCGAAACCTGTCCGGGGCAAGGCCCCGGGCAGGCCGGGCCGGGGCGGATGCCGCCCCGGTCACCACCACCGCGCCGGGCCCATCGGCAAAAAAGAAGCGCGCGGAAAACGATCTAGGGGGGAGGGGACATGGCACTGGACTTGCAGGCCGTCACCAAGCGCGTCGGGCAGATCACCTACATCAAGCCGACCAGCCTGATGCTGGAGCCGGGCCGGTTCAACGTCCTTCTGGGCGAGACCGGATCGGGCAAGTCGTCGCTGATCAAGCTGATGGCCGGGCTCGACCGTGTCGCCTCGGGCCGGATCGTGATGGACGGGCAGGACGTTACCGGGATGAGCCCGCAGAAGCGCAACATCAGCCTGGTGCACCAGTTCTTCGTCAACTACCCGCAGATGACGGTCTTCGACAACATCGCCTCGCCGCTCAGGGTGGCGGGGATGGCGCGGTCCGAGATCCAGGGCCGGGTCGAGGCGGCGGCCGACGTGCTGCAACTCAGGCCGATGCTGAAGCGGCGCCCGCATGAACTGTCGGGCGGCCAGCAGCAGCGCACGGCACTGGCCCGCGCCATCGCCAAGGAATCGACGGCGGTCTTTCTCGACGAGCCGCTCGCCAACCTCGACTACAAGCTGCGCGAGGAGTTGCGCGACCAGCTGCCCGAGCTTTTTGCCGGGCGCGGCGCGGTGGTGGTCTATGCCACATCCGAGCCGGCCGAGGCGCTGATGCTCGGCGGCTGGACCGCACTGATGAGCGACGGGCAGGTGACGCAGTTCGGCCCGACCGCCGAGATCTACCGCAACCCCAACACGCTGACCTCGGCGAAGGTGTTTTCCGACCCGCCGATCAATTCGGCCGCGGTGGTCAAGCAGGGCACCACCGCGCGGCTGGCCGGCGGGGCGGAATGGACACTGACCGGCAAGGCCGCGGATCTGGCCGATGGCAGCTATACCGTCGCGATCCGGCCCAACTACGTCTCGCCGCTGCGGCTGGCCGAAGGCCATGTCGCGATGACCGGCAAGGTTCTGGTGACCGAGCTCAGCGGTTCGGAAAGTTCGGCGCATTTCGCGATGGGCGACGGCGCCTGGGTCTCGCTTGCCGCCGGGGTCCATCCCTACCGGGTCGGCGAGGATCACGCCTTCTTCATGGACCCGAACCGATGCTTCTACTTCGCGCCCGACGGCGCGCTTGTGGCCTGAGGAGGCGCAGATGGCCAAGATCACCCTGCAAAAGCTGCGCCACAGCTACATGGCAGACCCCAAGGCGCCCGAGGATTACGCGCTGAAAGAGATCGACCTCGACTGGCAGGACGGCGGCGCCTATGCGCTGCTCGGCCCTTCCGGCTGCGGCAAGTCGACCCTTCTCAACATCATCTCGGGGCTGTTGGTGCCCTCCGAGGGGCGGATCCTGTTTGACGGTCGCGACGTGACGGCCCTGCCGCCGGACCAGCGCAACATCGCCCAGGTGTTCCAGTTTCCGGTGATCTACGACACCATGACGGTCTACGACAACCTTGCCTTCCCGCTGCGCAACCGCGGCGTGGACGAGGACCGCGTGCGCGTCCGGGTTGCCGAGATCGCCGCGATGCTCGATGTGACCGAAATGCTGAAGCTGCGCGCCGCAGGCCTCAGCCCGGACAACAAGCAGAAGATCTCGATGGGGCGCGGCCTCGTGCGCGACGATGTCAACGTGGTGATGTTCGACGAGCCCCTGACGGTGATCGACCCGCATCTGAAATGGAAGCTCAGGTCGAAGCTGAAGGAACTGCACCAGCGGGTCCGCGCGACGATGATCTATGTCACCCATGACCAGACCGAGGCACTGACCTTCGCCGATCAGGTGGTGGTGATGCAGGATGGCGAGATCGTCCAGATAGGCACCCCGGTCGAGTTGTTCGAGCGCCCGGCCCATACCTTCGTCGGCCATTTCATCGGCTCGCCCGGCATGAACGTGCTGCCGGCCGAGCTGAAGGACGGGCGCGCCTTTTTCGACGGGCACGCGGTGGCGCTGGAAGGCGCGGTCAGCGCCGGGACCGGTCGCCACGAGATCGGCATCCGCCCCGAGTTCGTCACGCTGGCCGCCGCCGGCCTGCCGGCTGTGGTGCGCAAGGTTTCCGATCTCGGCCGCCACAATGTCGTCGAGGCGCTGGCCGGCAAGACCCGGATCAATGCCATCGTCGAAGGCGCCGCACCCTCGCCGGGCGAGGCGGTGCATCTGGCGTTCCGCCCCGACCAGACCCGGCTTTACCGCGACGGCTGGATCGCCAGCAGCCAGGAAAGGGCCGCCTGATGCGCAAGGTCAATCACAGGGGCTGGTTCTTCGTCCTGCCGGTCCTGATCCTCGTCGCCTTCAACGCGCTGGTGCCGATGATGACGGTGGTCAACTATTCGGTGCAGGAGACCTTCGGTGACAATGTCTTTTTCTGGCAGGGGCTGGACTGGTTCCAGCAGATCCTGCGATCCGACCGCTTTCACGCCGCCCTTGGCCGGCAGTTCCTGTTCACCGGAATGATCCTGGCGATCGAGGTGCCCTTGGGCGTGATCATCGCGTTGGCGATGCCGCGTCAGGGCTTCTGGGTGCCGGTCTGCCTGGTGACGATGGCGCTGCCGATGCTGATCCCGTGGAACGTGGTCGGCGCGATGTGGAACATCTTCACCCTGCCCGACATCGGGCTTCTGGGTTATTTCCTCAACCACACGCTGGGGATCAACTATGACATGACGCAGGACCCGGTCGCGGCCTGGGCGACGATCATCGTCATGGATGTCTGGCACTGGACCTCGCTGGTGGTGCTGTTGTGCTACGCCGGCCTGGTCTCGATCCCGGATGCCTATTATCAGGCGGCCAAGATCGACGGCGCCTCGAACTGGTCGGTCTTCCGCTACATCCAGTTGCCGAAGATGAAGCAGGTGCTGACCATCGCGGTGCTGTTGCGCTTCATGGACAGCTTCAACATCTACACCGAACCCTTCGTCCTGACCGGCGGCGGCCCCGGCAATTCGACGACGCTGCTGTCGATCGACCTGGTCAAGATCGCGCTCGGGCAGTTCGACCTTGGTCCGGCGGCGGCGATGTCGCTGATCTACTTCGCCATCACCCTTCTGGTCAGCTGGCTGTTCTACACGCTGATGACCCGCAACGACATCCGCTAGGGGCCCCGCCATGCGCAAACGCAGCCTGATCCCGCTGATCTACATCCTCTTCCTGATGCTGCCGATCTACTGGCTGGTGGCGATGAGCTTCAAGTCGACGCAGGAGATCCTCGGCGGCTTCTCGCTGTTTCCGCAGACCTGGACGCTGGCCAGCTACCGCACCATCTTCACCGATCCGACCTGGTATTGGGGCTACCTCAACTCGATCGCCTATGTGTCCCTGAACACGGTGATCTCGGTGACCGTCGCCCTGCCCGCGGCCTATGCCTTCTCGCGCTACCGCTTTCTTGGCGACAAGCAGCTTTTCTTCTGGCTCCTGACCAACCGGATGGCGCCGGCGGCGGTCTTTGCGCTGCCGTTCTTCCAGCTTTACCAGGCGATGGGGATCTTCGATACCTATCTGGCGGTGGCGCTGGCGCATTGCCTGTTCAACATCCCGCTGGCGGTCTGGATCCTTGAAGGCTTCATGGGCGGTGTGCCGAAGGAACTGGACGAGACCGCCTTCGTCGACGGCTATTCCTTCCCGCGCTTCTTCGTCACCGTCTTCCTGCCGACGATCAAGGCCGGGGTCGGGGTGGCCGCCTTCTTCTGCTTCATGTTCTCCTGGGTCGAGCTTCTGCTCGCCAAGACCCTGACCGCGGTCTACGCCAAGCCGATCGCCGCGACGATGACGCGGACCGCCTCGTCGGCGGGATACGAGCTTGGCCTGCTGGCCGCCGCCGGCACGCTGACCATCATCCCCGGCGCGATCGTGATCTGGTTCGTGCGCAACTACATTGCCAAGGGCTTTGCCCTGGGGAGGGTGTGATGCGGTTCCATCGCCTGATCGGCGGCCTCGCGGCGCTCGGCGGCTCGGCCCTGCCGGCGCTGGCCCAGCAGGCCGGCTGGGGCAACCTCGGCAAGCCGGTGGACAAGGGCTTTTCCTGGACCGATCCCTTGTGGCCCTCGTTCTGGATGGCCTGGACGCCGGCGACGCTGGTGGTCTTCATCGGCATCTTCTCGGCCATGGCGGTGCTGACGGTGCTGGAGATCCGCCGCCCCGGCGGCGACGAACGGCAAGGTGTGCTTGGCCTGGTGACGACGCGGGGCGACCGGCTGTTCATCAGCCTGCTCGGCACCGTCTACATCTTCCTTGCCTGGCTCGGGCTGATCGGCATGCCGCTCTGGTGGCCGCTGGCGCTGGCGCTCGGCTGGGCGGTCTTCGTCTTTGCGAAGGTCTGAGACGGGCGGGCGCGCATCGCGCTTTGAGAAACCGGCGGTTGGCCTTACAAAGGGACGGGAGGCAACCCGCGCAGTGACCGGAAATGCGAGAGACGATGACACAGAAGAAGAACCAGTTCCTGACCGAGGTCGAGCTTGAATTCATGTCCCGGCTCTGGGATCTGGGCGAGGCGACGGTGCGCGACGTGCTTGACGCGCTGTCGGCAAGCCGCAAGCTGGCCTATACCTCGGCGGCGACGATCCTGCGCATCCTCGAGCAGAAGAACTTCGTGGTCAGCACCCGGCAGGGCAAGACCTTCGTCTACCGCGCGACGCTGAGCAAGGATGCCTATCAGTCGCGCTCGCTTCGCAACCTTTCCGAGAAGCTTTTCGACAATGCCCCGGCGACGCTGGTGGCCCGGCTTGTCGATGACAATCACCTGTCACAGGAGGCGCTGGACGAGATCCGGGCGCTGATTGACAAGAGGCTGGGGAATGACAACAGTTAGCGCCCTTTTCGACGCCTATGTCGATATCAACCTGCTTCTGGTGCTGGCCTGCGGGCTGAGTGCCGCCCTTGGCGCCGGGCTTGGCGCGCTCAGGCTTGGCCATCTGGTCAGCGTGCAGCTTCGCCTGATGCGGCTCGGCTTTCTGGCGGTGCTGATCGGCCCGGTGGTCTTGGCCCTGGCCCCGCTTCGGGGCGCGGTGGCACCGGCGGCATCGGTCAACCTGTCGGATTTCGTCGTCTCGCAATACCTGCAGGGCCGCTTCGAGATGAGCCCGGGCGCGCTGCAACAGCTTCTTGGCTGGCGCGACATGCTGCACCAGACCCTGCTGGGCGCCGGATCGCCCGCCGCCCTTGCCGTGCTGGCGGTGCTGGCCGCCGGGGTGGCGCTGTTCGCCGTCCGGCTGATCGTCAGCATCGCCAGATTGCGCGCGATGATCGGCGCAAGCTATCACTGGCGCCGCTTCGGCCGGCTGGAACTCAGGCTTTCGGATACCGTGCTTGTGCCGTTCTCGACCCGGGGCCTCAGCCGGCGCTATGTCGTGGTGCCGTCGTCGATGCTGGCCAATGACGCCGACCTGCGCATCGCCCTTGGCCACGAGTTGCAGCACCTGCGCCAGCGCGATGTCGAATGGGAGATCGGGCTGGAGATGCTCAAGCCGCTGTTTTTCTGGAACCCGGCCTTTCACCTGTGGAAGCGCCGGATGGAGCGGTTGCGCGAACTGGCCTGCGACCGCCAGGTGGTGACGCGGCGCGGCTATGCGGTCGCCGAGTACTGCCAGTGCCTGCTGCGCGTCTGTGGCAGCTCTCTGCGGCGCGGCCGGCTGTTCGCGGTCGATGCGCCGGTGGTGGCGCTGGTCAGGACCGAGAACCGGCTTTTCGCCCAGCGTTCGGCGCAGCTTCTGCGCGACCGCATGGTGACGCTGATCGAAGGGCGGGCCGAACGCCATCCGGCCGTCCTTGTGGCGCTGCTGACCGGGCCGCTGGTCGGGCTGATGCTGTTGGCGGCGGTCGCGATCCAGAAGCCCGGCGACTGGAGCCAGGACCGCATCATGCTGTCGACGATCATCAACCTTGAGCGGCTTCAGGCGCTGAACCGGACCTCGACGCTGAGCCAGCCGGGGTTCTGACGCCCGGCCGGACCCGCCCCCATCGGACCATCAGGCGGCGTGAACCTCGCGCCCGGCCAGAAGCGTCAGCAATACCCGGGTGTCGCCGATCTCATAGGGGCTGCACGCATAGATGTCGCGGTCGAGCATGATCAGGTCGGCCCATTTGCCCGGCGACAGCGATCCGGTGTCATCCAGCCGCCAGCCCGCCCGCGCCGCGTTCAGCGTATAGCCCTCGACACATTCGGCGAGGCTGAGGCGTTCCTCGGGCAGAAAGACCGGGTGATTGCCCTCCTTTCTCGGCGGCTGGCGGGTGATCGCGGTTTCGATGATCTCGAACGGATTGAGGGTCGAGACCGTCCAGTCCGACGAGAGCGCCAGCAATGCCCCGGCATCGCGCAACGAGCGGAAGGCATACATCCAGCGGCCACGCGCCTCGCCGACGAAGGGCAGGGCGATATCGGTGACCGAAGGCTCGTGGCGGGCCCAGAGCGGCTGGATATTGGCGACGACG
>PHEC01000141.1 GCA_002841115.1 Alphaproteobacteria bacterium HGW-Alphaproteobacteria-6
CGACCGTGGTCGCGGCGCTGGCCGGGCCGATCGCCGCCTTCGACGCCGCCCTGCCCTTCGGCTACCGGGTGGTGACCGGCGGCGCGGTCGAGAGCAGCGCCGAAAGCCAGGCGCCGATCGCCGCGGTGGTGCCCTTGATGGTGCTGGTCATGCTGACGCTGGTCATGGTCCAGATGCAGGGCTTCCGCCTGTCGCTGGTGGTGATCTGCACCGCGCCGCTCGGGCTGATCGGGGTGGTCGCGGCGCTGGTGCCGTCGCGCGCGCCGCTCGGCTTCGTCGCGATCCTCGGCGTGCTGGCGCTGATCGGCATCCTGATTCGCAACGCGATCATCCTGGTCCACGGGATCGAGGCGCTGCGCGAGCGCGGGCATGATGCCTGGGACGCGGTTCTGGAAGCATCGCAAAGCCGCGCCCGGCCGATCCTTCTGACCGCCGCGGCGGCAAGCCTGGCACTGATCCCGATCTCGCGGCAGATCTTCTGGGGGCCGATGGCCTTCGCGATGATGGGCGGGATCATCGCCGGCACGGTGATCACCCTGGTCTTCGTGCCGGCGCTTTACGTCGCGGTGTTCCGTGTCAGCCCGCCCGGGCGCGGCGCCACGCCGCAGCCCGCCCCGGAACCGAAACCGGCCGGGTCTGGCGGCTGAGCGACGCTCGGGCCGGCATGGAGTCTCAGGCCGGCATGGTGTCGCGCGGCCGGGCGGTGTCGCCGGTGCCGGCATCCTCGCCTTCGGGGGCAAGGCCATAGCTCATGCGCTGCATCCGGTCGATCACCCGCGCCATCTCCTCCTCGGGCAGGACCGGCGGCTCGCCAAGGCCGAGCGCCAGCAGATAGACCCGCGCCAGGGTCTCGACCTCGCCGGCCAGCCACAGCGCGGACCCTTGGGTCTTGCCCAGCGCGATCTGGCCGTGCTGGCCAAGCAGGCAGGCGCTGCGCCCTTCGAGGGCGGCCAGCGCCGCGTCCGACAGCGCCTGGGTGCCGAAGGTGGCATAGGACGAACAGCGGATCGTGCTGCCGCCGGCGACCCCGACCATGTAGTGAAACGCCGGGATCGCGCGATGCTGGCAGGCCAGCGCCGTCGCATGGACCGAATGGCAGTGCAGCACCACGTCGATATCGGGCCGGGCGCGCAGGATGTCGCGGTGAAAGCGCCATTCCGACGAGGGGCGGCGGCCGGCATAGCTGCCGTCGAAATCCATCTCGACCAGATCTTCGGGCTGCATCTTGTCATAGGGCAGCGACGAGGGCGTGATCAGGAACCCCGCGCCGCAGCGCTGCGACAGGTTGCCCGAGGTGCCCTGGTTGATGCCGCTGTCGTTCATCGCGCGGCAGGTCTGCACCATCTGGCGGCGCAACTCGTGGTCTTTGCTCATCGTCGTCTTCCCTGCCGGTCCGGGTGTGGTTCGCGTCGCGCGCCTTGCTGCCAGAGCCGGCGGCCGGACATGGCCCCCGAAGATGGCGTGCGGCCAGCCTAGCGTGGCGGCGCGCACCGCACCAGCCCCGCCCGCGGGACCGGCGTGACGCGCGTTCATTCCATGTTGGTATGGCGGGCGCGCATCGCCTCGGGCGCGATCTTCAAGGTCGCGATCAGCTTCAGGATCATCACCTCGAACAGCACGAAAAGCGCGCCCTCGAACAGCGAGCCCATCGGCAGGACCGAGGTCTTCTTCTCCCCCTGGTCGTCGGCCATGGTCTGGGCCGGCAGCAGCAGGACGTAATCGGCCAGCGCCGCGCAGCGCCCGCCGGGCTGGGCGGTGATCAGCAGGGTCCGCGCCCCGGCCTCGCGCGCCACCTGCATCAGTGCGAAGGCGGTCGAAATATAGCCCGGCCCGCAGGTCACCACGAACAGATCGCCCGGCCCCAGCGGCGGCGTCGTCATGTCGCCCTCGACCGCGACATCAAGCCCCATGTGGTAAAGCCGCATGGCAAAGCCCATGATCTGCAACCGCTCGCGCCCGCCGCCGAAGACGACGATCCGCCCTGCCCCGGCGATCATCGCATTGGCCGCATCGACGGCACCGTCGTCGATCCGTGCGAAGACCTCCGAAAGCTCTGCCAGCGCGTCCTGATAGATCATGCCCGTCCCCCCTTTGGTTGCGCCTCGCCCGGATGCCCGCCAGCCGTTGGCGCCACCGACCGGCCCGGCCGTGCTTGGCCGCGCTTGGCCGAGCTTGGCCGCACCGGGGCCGGGATCCGCGCAAAGACCTTGCGCAATCGTTGTTGCAATAGCTACGGCGAAACCGGCGATCGTCAAGGGAAATCGTCGGGCCGGTGGCGGCGCGCAGCGGGTCGGCTTGCCTCGGGGCGGTTGCCCGGCCTATGCTGGCCTGCCCGCGCAGCGCTGTCCCTGCTGCCCGGCGGCACCCCTAGCCAGCGGACCGACCATGCCGAAGCCGCGCCAGAAACCGACGATCTACGACATCTCGCGGCTGGCCGGCGCCTCGGCCTCGACCGTCAGCGCGTCGCTTTCGGGGGCCTGGCGCGAACGGCGGATCAGCGAGGCCACCGCCCGCAAGGTGCAGGAGATCGCCGCCGAACAGGGCTATTTCACCAATCTTCAGGCGCGCGGCCTGCGCCGGGCGCGCTCGGGTCTGGTCGGGATGATCATGCCGGTCCATGACAACCGCTTCTTCTCCTCGATGAGCCAGAGCTTCGAGGCCCATGCCCGGATGCGCGGCCTCTGCCCAGTGATCGTCTCGACCCTGCGCGACCCGGCCGAAGAGCGGCGCACCGTCGAGACGCTGATTTCCTATGCGATCGAATCGCTGCTGATCGTCGGGGCGACCGATCCGGACGCGCTTGAGCAGATGTGCCGGGCCGCCGGGTTGCGCCATGTCTACGTCGACCTGCCCGGTCGCGGCGCGCCCTCGGTGATCAGCGACAATCGCCACGGCGCCGAGATGCTGACCCGCGCCATTCTCGACCGGATGCCAGCCGGCGGCGATGGCGAGGCCGGCGGCGCCCGCGCGCTGCCCTATCTGCTCGGCGGCGATGCCGGTGACTATGCCTCGGCCCAGCGCATCAACGCCTTCCGCGCGGTTGCGGCCGAACGATTCGGCCCGCTGCCCGAGGCCAATGTCATCGCCTGCGGCTATGCGCCGGCGCGCGCCTCGCGCGAACTGGCGGCGCTGTGCGACCGGCTGGGCGGGCTGCCGGCCGGGCTGTTCGTCAACTCGTTGACCGCCTTCGAGGGCGTCGTCGGCCATCTGGTCACGCTGCCGCCCGAGGCTTTCGCCGGGACCGCGATCGGCTGCTATGACTACGACCCCTTCGCCGCCTTCCTGCAGTTTCCGGTCCACATGGTGCGCCAGAACGCCGACGGGTTGATCGCGCGCGCCTTCGCGATGCTCGATGGCGGCGAGGAAGCGGCGGTGGTGATCGAGGTGGCACCCGACCTGGTGGCGCCGCGGACCATCTACAAGGGACCGTTCAGCGAGCTTGGCTGAGCCGGCCGGGAAGGCAGTCGGCTTGCTGGACAGCGCTTGCGCGCGGCGATAAACGGGTGCGACCCGGACCCGCCCGGCCCCGCTTGCCCGCCATGAGGCCCCGCACCATGCCCAGCCTGAACGACATCCGCTCGACCTTTCTCGATTTCTTCAAGCGCAACGATCACCGCGTGGTGGCAAGCAGCCCGCTGGTGCCGCGCAACGACCCGACGCTGATGTTCGCCAATTCCGGCATGGTCCAGTTCAAGAACCTCTTCACCGGGCTCGAGACGCGCGACTACCGCCGCGCGACCACCTCGCAAAAATGCGTGCGCGCGGGGGGCAAGCACAATGACCTCGACAATGTCGGCTATACCGCGCGCCATCATACCTTCTTCGAGATGCTGGGGAATTTCAGCTTCGGCGACTATTTCAAGGATCAGGCGATCGCCTATGCCTGGGAATTGCTGACCCGCGATTTCGGCCTGAACAAGGACCGCCTGCTGGTCACTGTCTACCATACCGACGACGAGGCCGCGGCGATCTGGAAGAAGGTCGCCGGCCTCTCGGACGAGCGGATCATCCGCATCCCGACCGACGACAATTTCTGGCGGATGGGCCCGACCGGCCCCTGCGGCCCCTGCACCGAGATCTTCTATGACCACGGCGACCATATCTGGGGCGGCCCGCCGGGCAGCGCCGAAGAGGACGGCGACCGCTTCATCGAGATCTGGAACCTCGTCTTCATGCAGAACGAGCAGTTCGCGGACGGCAGCCTGCGCCCGCTCGACATGCAGTCGATCGACACCGGCATGGGGCTGGAGCGGATCGGCGCACTTTTGCAGGGCAAGCACGACAATTACGACACCGACCTGATGCGCAGCCTGATCGAGGCCTCGGCGCATGGCACCTCGTCGGACCCCGACGGGCCGGGCAAGGTCCATCACCGGGTGATCGCCGACCATCTGCGCGCGACCTCGTTCCTGATCGCCGACGGGGTGATGCCGGGCAACGAGGGGCGCGGCTATGTGCTGCGCCGGATCATGCGTCGGGCGATGCGCCACGCCCATCAGCTTGGCGCCACGGACCCGCTGATGCACCGGCTGGTGCCGGCGCTGGTCGGCCAGATGGGCGCCGCCTTTCCCGAACTGACCCGCGCCCAGGCGCTGATCGAGGAGACGCTGCGGCAGGAGGAGACCCGGTTCCGACAGACGCTGGAGCGCGGCCTGAGGCTGCTCGACGACGAGCTGGCCGGGCTTGGCGAGGGCCAGCCGCTGCCGGGCGCCGCCGCCTTCCGGCTTTACGACACTTTCGGCTTTCCGCTGGATCTGACCCAGGACGCGCTGCGCGAGAAGGGCCGCGCCGTCGATGTCGCGGGTTTCGACCACGCGATGGCGGAACAGCGCGCCAAGGCCCGCGCCGCCTGGGTCGGCACCGGCGAGACCAGGGACGCGGCGATCTGGTTCGATCTGGCCGAAAGGCACGGGGTGACCGAGTTTCTCGGCTATGACACCGAGACCGCCGAGGGCCAGATCCTGGCCCTGGTGGCCGAGGGGGCCGAGACCGGTTCGGCCGGCACCGGCGCCAGCGTGCAGATCGTCGTCAACCAGACGCCGTTCTACGCCGAGGCGGGCGGCCAGGTCGGCGACAGCGGCCTTTTGCGCACCGATACCGGCATGGCGCGCATCACCGACACCAGGAAATCCGCCGGCGTCTTCATCCATGTCGCCGAGGTGGTGGAAGGCGAGATCGCGCGCGGCCAGCCGGCCAAGCTCGAGGTCTCGCACGGCCGGCGCGGCGCGATCCGCGCCAACCATTCGGCAACCCATCTTCTGCACGAGGCGCTGCGCCGCGCGCTCGGCGATCATGTCGCGCAGCGCGGCTCGCTCAATGCCGAAGACCGGCTGCGCTTCGACTTCAGCCACGGCAAGGCGATGAGCGGGGCCGAACAGGCCGCGGTCGAGGCCGAGGTCAACGAATTCATCCGCCAGAACACCGCCGTCGAGACCCGGATCATGACCCCCGACGACGCCCGTGCCCTTGGCGCCCAGGCGCTTTTCGGCGAGAAATACGGCGACGAGGTGCGGGTCGTCTCGATGGGCCGCCTCGGCGGGTCCGGCAAGGGCACCGACGGCGCGACCTATTCGCTGGAGCTTTGCGGCGGCACCCATGTCGCGCGGACCGGCGACATC
This sequence comes from Alphaproteobacteria bacterium HGW-Alphaproteobacteria-6, assembly GCA_002841115.1. GTDB lineage: Bacteria > Pseudomonadota > Alphaproteobacteria > Rhodobacterales > Rhodobacteraceae > Albidovulum. Next base: position 5,619 of record PHEC01000141.1, read on the forward strand.
GGCGCCTTCGTGCTGGTCGGCGACAGCGCCTCATCGGCCGGGGTGCGGCGGATCGAGGGGCTGACCGGACAGCCGGCGATGGATTATCTCAGGGCGCAGGATCGGCGGCTGGCCGAGGCGGCGCTGGCGCTGAAGGCGCAGGCGGCCGAAGTGCCGGCCCGGGTGAAGGCGCTGGTCGAGGAACGCCGCGCGCTGCAGAACGAGGTGGCGCAACTCAGGCGCGATCTGGCGATGGGCGGCGGTGCGACCGGGGCGGAGACGGTGCGCGAGGTGGCCGGTGTGCGGTTCCTGCCGCAGATCGTCTCGGGCGTGCCGGGGCGCGACCTGCCGGCGCTGATCGACGCGCTGAAGGCGCAGGTCGGCTCGGGCGTGGTGCTGGTCATCGCCGACACCGGCGGCAAGGCGGCGGTCGCGGCGGGTGTCACCGCCGACCTGACCGACCGGCTTTCGGCGGTGACGATCGCCCGCGCCGCGGCCGAGGCGCTTGGCGGCAGGGGCGGCGGCGGGCGGCCGGACATGGCGCAGGCCGGCGGCGCCGATCCGTCGAAGGCCGGCGACGCGGTGAAGGCCGCAGAGATGGTGATCGGAGGTGCAGGATGAGCGAGGCGAAAGGGGCGCTGTGGATCGCCCATGTCACGGTCACCGATGCCGAGGCCTATGGGCGCTATGCAGCCCTTGCCGGCCCGGCGATCGCGAAACACGGCGGGGTGTTCCTGGCCCGCGGCGGACGATACGCGCAGCTTGAGGGCACCGACCGGCCGCGCAACGTGGTGGCGCGGTTCCCCTCGTTCGAGGCGGCGGTCACCTGCTACCACAGCCCCGACTACCAGGCGGCGCTGGCCCATGCCCGGGGTGCCGCGGAACGCGACCTGATGGTGGTCGAGGAAGCCTGACGCGCATAGCGGCCGGCGGCGAGCGGAGGCGGCCGGCGACGGCCGTGTGCCCGCCGGGCTGGCATTCGCGCCCTCCCGCCGGTTCGCGTCACCCGCTTCGTGCCACCCGGCTCGCGCTTGCCCGATCGCGCCACCCGCCCGCGCCCGCCCGCAATGTCGTTTTCGCGTGCCAGATGACGCAAACCGCAGCCGGACCGGGCGCGATGGCGCTAAAAGGGGCCGGCGTGGCACCAGACAGGAGATCGGCATGAGCGAGGCGGCAGAAGGCCGGCAGGCCCGGGGCGGCGCCCGGTCCGGCGGGGGCGCGGCACGGCGGGCCGAGCGCACCGCGATCCGCATCGAATGCGCGAAGTTCATCGAGCGCAACATCCCCAACTTCGAAGTGCTGAACGACGAGGCGCTGGCGATCATCGAGGCCAATGCCGAGACGGTTCTGGCCGAGATCGGCGTCAATTTCGTCGAGAACCCGGCCGCGCTGGCACGCTGGAAAGAGGCCGGTGCCGAGGTCGAGGGCGAAAGGGTCCGCATCCCCAGGGGCCTTGCGCGCCAGCTTTGCAAGACCGCGCCCGGCTCTTACGTCCAGCACGCCCGCAACCCCGAGCGCAATGTCACCGTGGGCGGCCGCGGCCTGGTCCTTGCGCCGGTCTACGGGCCGCCCTTCGTGCGCGACGCCGATGGCGGCCGGCGCTATGCGACGATCGAGGATTTCCGCAAGTTCGTCAAACTCGGCTACATGTCGAAATGGCTGCACCATTCGGGCGGCACGGTCTGCGAGCCGACCGACGTGCCGGTGAACAAGCGCCACCTCGACATGCTGATGGCGCATATGACGCTGTCGGACAAACCCTACATGGGCTCGGTGACGGAACCCTCGCGCGCCGAGGATTCGGTGGCGATGTCCGAGATCCTCTTTGGCGGGCTTGACGGGCGGACGGTGATGACCTCGCTCATCAACATCAACTCGCCCCTGACCTTCGACGCCACCATGATGGGCGCGCTCGAGGTCTATGCGAAGGCCAATCAGGCGGCGATCATCTCGCCCTTCATCGTCGGCGGCGCGATGGCGCCGGTGACGGTGGCCGGCACCCTGACCCAGGTCCTGGCCGAGGTGCTGGCGGGGGTCGCCTACAGCCAGATCGTGCGGCCGGGCGCGCCGGTGATCTTCGGCGCCTTCGTCACCTCGATCGACATGAACTCGGGCGCGCCGACCTTCGGCACCCCCGAGGCGAGCCTGATCACCTATGGCGCGGGCCAGCTTGCCCGCCGCCTCGGCCTGCCCTACCGCTCGGCCGGGGCCTTCTGCGGCTCGAAGCTGCCCGACGCGCAGGCCGCCTACGAAAGCGCCAACAGCCTCAACATGGGGCTTCTTTCCGGCGTCAACTTCATGCTGCATGCCTGCGGCTGGCTTGAAGGCGGGCTGGTGTCGAGTTTCGAGAAATTCGTGATGGATGCCGATCAGCTTGGCGTGCTGCACGGGCTGGCCAAGGGCGTCGACCTGTCGGAAAACGGCCAGGCGATGGACGCGATCCGCGAGGTCGGGCCGGGTGGCCATTATCTTGGCTGCGCCCATACCCAGGCCAATTTCAAGTCGGCCTTCTGGCGCAGCGAGGTTCTGGACTACAAGCCCTACGAGACCTGGGAAGAGGACGGCGGCCGCGACACGGTGGCGCTTGCCCGCGCCCGGGTCGAGAAACTGCTGGCCGATTACCAGAAGCCGGCGCTTGACCCCGGCATCGAGGCGGCGCTGCAAGACTTCGTCGCCCGCAAGAAGGCCTCGGTGCCCGACGCCTTCATGTGATCCCCCCCCTTCGGCCCGGCGGCGGGCCGGGGGGGGGGGGACTGCGCCCCCGCCGGCCCGGTTCAGAGCGGATCGCGTTCATTCACCTTCACGCCGCCGGCCCGGCCAGCGGCAGCAGCCGCACTTCGGCGATCATCGCGATCAGCAGTTCGATATGGCGCGTTAGCGAATAGGCCGCGTCCCCGGCCTGCCGCGTCGCCTCGATCCGCGCCTCTTCGGCCACCAGCAGTGCCAGCGCCCGGTCCGGCCCCGGCGCCACCGCCAGCCGCATCAGCCGGCGCAGGTCGCGGTTGCGGTTGTATTCGGCCAGACCGGCACGCGCGGCGCGGATCAAAAGCCGCGGCCGGCGCAACTCGGCAACAAGCGAATGGGCATTGGACATCGGGGGCCTCCGGGCTGATTACCCGCGGAAGTTGCATCAAAATTGCGCCCGTTGCGGATTGTCGCGCTCATGCGTGCGTTTCCATCAGGGAAATTTATAATTTATCAAGAATTATCAGCATCGTGCCCAATTTTAACGATCAGGTAACCAATGCAACCCACGGTTGTTTCGCTTGTTGACAAGGCAGCGCAAAACTGCCGATGGACACTCGGGGGAATGCCATGACGGTTCTGGCCAAGCCTCGGGCGGGATTACCCGCCTGGCTACCGGACAATGCCCGGCTTTATCTGCACCATACCGAAGAAGGCCTGTCGATCCGTGAACTGGCGCGGACCCGCGGCTGCCATGCCTCGACGGTGTTGCGCCGGGTCAGGGCCTTCGAGAACCGCCGGGACGATCCGCTGATCGATGAGGCGCTGAACCGGATCGGCAGGCTTTGCCGACCGCGAGCAGCAACGCCCGGGGCACAGACCGATATTGCCCGGACCCATGACAAGGAAGGAACCGACCCGATGGCCGCACCGATCCGCAACCCGCGCGACCTTGTCGCCGACGAAGCCACCGTCACCCGCGAGGCCCGCCGGGTCCTGCGCCGCCTGTGCGAGATCGGCGCGGTGCTGGCGGTGGCGCCCGACCTTGACAAGGCGGCGGTGCTGAAAGCCGATGTCCGCATCGCCGTGCTCGACCGCAGCGTCGCCCATGCCTTCGCGCTGAAGGACTGGATCGCCGTCGCCAAGCCCGGCCGGGTCACGCTTTACGAGATCACCGGCGCCGGGCGCGCGGCGCTGAAGCGGCTTCTGGCCGAGGATCAGGCGACGCGGGCGGCCAGCCTGGCGCCGGGCATGGCCGAGGCGCAGACCGCCTTCGCCGACCAGCACCGTATCTGGGACGACCGCGCGGTCATCGAGCCGGGCGCCGAGGCGCCGCGGCGGATGCGCTACAACCTCGCCGAAAGCCCGCTGGCCGCCCTTGCCCGGCGCCGCGAGAAGGACGGCAAGCCCTTCATCGGCGCCGATCTGGTCGCCGCCGGCGAGCGGCTGCGCGAGGATTTCGAGATTGCCCAGATGGGGCCGCGGGTGGCGCAGAACTGGGACCGTTTCCTGACCGCGGCCGATCGCGGCGGCTTTGCCGCCGATACCGGCCAGGCCAGCGGCCCGGCCCGGGCCCGCGAACGGGTCGCCGCCGCGCTGCGCGACCTCGGCCCCGGGCTCGGCGACATGGTTCTGCGCTGCTGCTGCTTTCTCGAAGGCCTCGAGACCGCCGAAAAGCGCATGGGCTGGTCGGCACGTTCGGGCAAGATCGTGCTGAGGATCGCGCTCTCGCGGCTCAAGCGCCATTATGACGAGACCTATGGCGGAAAAAGCCCGCTGATCGGCTGAAAGAGGCTGTTAACGGGCTGCTGAAAAAGTCACGCCTCCAGCCGTTTTCAACCACCGAATCGGAAAACTGTTCCGCGCCACGGCTCCCCACGACCTTGGACCCGGGCGACCAGCCCGGGCCGCGCCCGACCCTCCCCCCGGGAGGGCGCATGGCACCGTCGGAAATAGCACAACGCTCGGAAGGGTTTGCCTGCCATAAAGCGCCACAGCCCCGGCGTGGCAAAGCGCCCACCCAGGGTCGGGCGCGTCCCTCGGATCCGGGATCGGATGGCGGGGCAGGAAAAGTATCCTCGCCAGACACTGCCCGAAGTCTCTTTTCAGCAGCCTGCTGAAGGTCGGGGCTTCGCAGGGCCCCTGCGGCCGGCCACGCGAACCCCGGCCCTCGCCCGAAGACCGCGGCGAGGGGGGCAGACCGCCCGCCCCCGCCCCGGATCGGGGCGACGCCTCCCGCGAAGGGCGCCGCGCCGTGCCGGCCTATTCGGCCGCGGCCCGTGCCGCCTCGAGCCGCGCCAGGGCTGCGCGGATCCCGTCGCCGTAGGCTTTCGCGACCTTGTCGTAATGGCCAAGCGCGCGCTCGATGATCGCGGCCGGAACCCCCTGCATCGCCTCGGCGGTATTGGCGTAAAGCCGGGCGCGCTCGGCATCCGACATCACCTTGTCGTGCAGGGCGCGGACCTGGACGTAGTCATCATTGCCGTCGCGGTGGTTCCAGCGCGCCGCATCGCCCGAGATCCGCAGGGGCGGCTCGCCGACCGACGGATCCTCGGTCGCCCCGCCCATGCTGTTGGGCTCGTAATAGGCGTCGCCTGCCCCGGTCTGCTGGCCGAAGAAGTTCATCTGCCCGTCCTTGTGGTAGTGATGCACCGGGCATTTCGGCGCATTGACCGGCAGCGCCTCGTAATGGGTGCCAAGCCGGTAACGATGCGCGTCGGCATAGGAAAACACCCGCGCCTGCAGCATCTTGTCGGGGCTGTGCCCGATCCCCGGCACGGCATTCGACGGCGAGAAGGCGGCCTGCTCGATCTCGGCGAAATAATTGTCGGCGTTGCGGTTCAGCTCCATCACCCCGATCTCGATCGGCGGATAGTCGGCATGGGGCCAGACCTTGGTCAGATCGAAGGGGTTGAAGGCGGCCTTTTCGGCATCCGCCTCGGGCATGATCTGCACCTGCAGCGTCCAGCGCGGGAAATCGCCGCGCTCGATCGCGCCGAACAGTGCCTCCTGATAGCCTTCGCGGGTCTTGCCGACGATCGCCTCGGCCTCGGCATTGCTGAAGAAGGCATGGCCCTGCTGCGTCTTCCAGTGGAACTTGACCCAGACCCGCTCGCCGGCGTCGTTCCACAGCGAATAGGTGTGGCTGCCGTAGCCGTTCATCCGGGTCGGATCCTTCGGCAGGCCGCGGTCCGACATCAGGATCGTCACCTGATGCAGCGATTCGGGGCTGAGCGACCAGAAATCCCAGGCCGCGGTGGCCGAGCGCAGGTTGCTGCGCGGATGGCGCTTCTGGGTATGGATGAAATCGGGGAATTTCAGCGGGTCGCGGATGAAGAACACCGGGGTGTTGTTGCCGACCAGATCCCAGTTGCCCTCGCTGGTGTAGAACTTCAGGGCAAAGCCGCGCACGTCACGCTCGTGGTCGGCGGCGCCCATCTCGCCGGCGACGGTCGAGAACCGCGCCAGCATCGGCGTCTTCGCCCCCGGCTGCAGCACCGCGGCGCGGGTATGGCGGCTGATGTCGCCGGTGATGGTCAGGGTTCCGAACGCGCCCCAGCCCTTGGCATGGACCACCCGCTCGGGGATGCGCTCGCGGTTCTGGTGGGCCAGCTTTTCCAGAAGCTGCCAGTCCTGCATCAGGACCGGTCCGCGCGGGCCGGCGGTGAGGGAGTTCTGGTTGTCGGCGACGGGGGCGCCGGCGGTGGTGGTCAGTCGCTTGGTCATCGGGGCTCTCTCTGGTCAGGGTGCCGGGGCCGGCCCGGCCGTGAACGGTTTCGTGAAAGGCTGAGGCACCGCCGGGCGGCGGGCCACGCGAAACAGGCTGACAGTGCCATGAAGATGGAATAATTAAAAATCGCTTTTTCTTTGTTTGGCTATAAGCTTTCCTGATGAACATCACGCTGCGCCAGATGACCTATTTCCTTGCCCTGGTCGAGACCGGCAGCTTCGGCCGGGCCGCCGCACGGGTCCATGTCACCCAGCCGGCGCTGTCGATGCAGATCCGCGAGCTGGAGAGCAGCCTCAATGCCCGTCTGGTCGAGCGGCTGGCGCGCGGCATCCGCCTGACCCGGGCGGGGCGCGAGGTTGCCGGGCGGGCGCGGCGCATCCTGGCCGAGGTCACCGAGCTTGAGGCGGCGGCGCGGCGCCAGGGCCTGTCGCGCCGGATCAACCTCGGCATGATCCCGACCGTGGCGCCCTATCTGCTGCCGCGCGCCCTGCCCGAATTGCGCGCCGCCGACATCAGCCGCGACCTGCGCCTGCGCGAGGCGCAGACCGCGGTCCTGCTGACCGCACTCGACCAGGGCCAGATCGATGCCGCGGTGGTCGCCACCCCGGCGCCCGGCGCCGAGTTGATCGGGGTCACGCTGTTCAGCGACCGCTTCCTGCTGGCCGGCCTGCCCGACCGACTTCATGCGCTCGGCGCCGGGCGCGAGGCGCTGCGTCCGATCGCCCTTGACCCCGACCAGCTTCTCTTGCTGGACGAGGGCCATTGCCTCGCCGACCAGGCGCTGGATGTCTGCGGGCTTGACCGGCGCCGCGCCCGGCTCGACCTTGGCGCCTCGTCGCTGGCGACACTCTGCGGGCTGGTCGGCCAGGGTTTCGGGCTGACCTTCCTGCCCGAGATCGCCGCCCCGACCGAGGCGGCGGCGGTGCCGGCGATGGCGCTGATGCGCTTTGCCGACCCCGAGCCGGCCCGCCGGATCAGCCTGATCCGGCGCCGGTCGAGCGAGGATGACGGCTGGTTCGACGAGCTTGCCGCGGTGCTGAGCCGGGCCGGCACGGCGCTTGTCGCCGAGACCCGGGCGACGCTGGCGCCGCCGACCGGCGCCGCCGGCGGCTAGCAGGCCGTTGAAAAGGACTTCGGCCAGTGTCTGGCGGGGAAACCTTTCCTGTCCCGCCATCTGATCCCGGCGCCGAGGGCCTGACCCCCCGCCGGGCTACGACATTCACACATCTCGGTTGCGCGGGATGGAAACGTCTGATTCCCGTCTGGAAAATGGCGGGGCTCATGGAGATGGGTTTGGGCAGGTCGAGGCGGCGGCGCGGGTGACGGTGGTGGCCGACCGCGAAGCCGGCATGGTCGCGCT
>PHEC01000142.1 GCA_002841115.1 Alphaproteobacteria bacterium HGW-Alphaproteobacteria-6
TTCGATCACTACCAGCCGCCCTTCGTCCATTACGACGCCATCGGCGGGTCGGGGATGCGGATCCTGCTGATCTCGCAGCGCGGCGACCAGGGCACGCTCGCCGGCCTCTATGAGAGCCTCCAGTCGCTGGAAATCGTGCCGCTGTCGGGCGAACGGTCCTTGTCGCGCGGCGGCTTCGTGCTGACCGGGGCCGATGCGCGGGTGCGATCCTACAGCCAGGCCGACCTGAAGGACGGGCTGATCAAGGGCTTCACCCTGGTCTGGTCCCCGGCCGACGAGGCCCGTGCCGCGCGCGTCCTGCAGGTGATGAAATCCAGCTTTCGCCCCTTCGGCGACCGGGTGCTCGACCCCGGCCTCGGCCAGCCGCTGGAAGGGCAGCGCGCCGACCTTCTGGCCGGGCTCGAGGTGCGCCGCCCGCTGCGCTCGGGCTCGGGCTTCTATCTCGACGGGGCCGGGCTGGTCGCGACCACGACCGCGGTGGTGGCCGGTTGCAGCCGGCTGACCGTCGATCACGGCCAGGAGGCCGATCCGGTCTGGCAGGACGCCGGGCTGGGGCTGGCGCTTCTGGCACCGCGCGAGGCGCTGGCGCCGCCGGTCCATGCCGGGCTGCCCGCCGCGGCGCCGCGGCGCGGCACCGAGGTGGCGGCGGCGGGCTATTCCTATGGCGATGCGCTGGATGCGCCGGTGGTCAGCTTCGGCCGGCTCGAGGATCTCGGCGGCCTTGACGGCGAGCCCGACCGCGTCCGCCTGTCGCTGACCACGCTTGAGGGCGATGCCGGCGGGCCGGTGCTGGATGCAACCGGGGCGCTGGTCGGGATGCTGTTGCCGCGCCAGGTGACGGCCGGGCGGGTGCTGCCCGAGGATGTCGCCTTCGCGCTGGATGCCGGCGCCATCGGCGATGCGCTGGAACGCGCCGGCCGGCTGGCCGCGGCGACTGATGCGGCCGGCGGCGGCGGCGCGGCACTGGCGCCCGAGGATCTGGGCGCGCGGGCGCGGGCAATGACGGTTCTGGTCTCGTGCTGGCCGTGACCCGCAGTCGCGGCGGCAGCTGGAGACCGGCTCAGTCGCGCCAGAACCGCGGCAGGATGAGCACCAGAACCACCAGCAGTTCCAGCCGGCCAAGCAGCATCGCCAGCACCAGGATCCATTTCGCCGCATCGTTGAGCGTGGCGAAATTGCCGGCCGGGCCGATGATCTCGCCCAGCCCCGGTCCGATATTGGCGATCGCCGTCGCAGCACCGCTGACCGCGGTGACGAAATCAAGCCCGGTCAGCCCCAGCGCCACCGAGAAAAGCCCCAGGCTGAGCACGAAGACCCCGAAGAAGGCCATCACCGAGGCCATCAGATCCTCGCCGACTGGCTGGCCGTCATAGCGCGGCACGAAGATGCCGGCGGGCGAATGGATGCGGCGGATCTGCGCCTTGACCGCCGCGATCAGCAACTGGTAGCGAAAGATCTTGACCGAACAGCAGGTCGATCCGGCGCAGCCGCCGATCAGCCCGATGAAGAAGAACAGCATCATCGGGAAGCCGCCCCAAAGCTGGTAGTCGACGCTGGCATAGCCGGTGCCGGTCAGGATCGAGGCGACGTTGAACAGCCCCTCGCGCAGCGCATGTTCGAAGTGATCGCCATTGGCGATCAGCCGGTAGGCGGTGACCATCGCCACCAGAACGGCGAAGACCCACAGGAAGGCGCGCACCTGGCTGTCGAGCCAGAGCGGCCGCAGGCTGCCCGACATGATCTGGACGTAGCGCACGAAAGGCAGGCTGGCGAGGATCATGAACAGCGTCGCGGCATATTCCTGCGGTCCCTGGAACGCTCCGAAAGAGGCATCCGAGGTTGAAAAGCCGCCGGTCGACAGGGTGGTCAGCGCGTGGTTGATCGCGTCGAAGTTGCTCATCCCGAGGCCGAGGTAGACGAGGTGGCAGGCAAGCGTCAGCCCGACATAGGCGACCGAGATCCGTGCCGCGATCGCCGCCGCGCGCGGCAGCACCTTGCCGCCGGTCTCGAAGGCCTCGGAGCGGAAGATCTGCATCCCGCCGACCCTGAGTTCGGGCAGGAAGGCCATCGCCACGACGATGATGCCGATGCCGCCGAACCATTGCAGCATCGAGCGCCAGAGCAGCAGCCCGTCCGGCAGGTGTTCAAGCCCGACAAGGACGGTGGCGCCGGTCGTGGTCATCCCCGACATCGCCTCGAAGACCGCATCGACGATGCGCGCCTCGGTCGCGCCGAAAAGGAACGGCAAGGCGCCGAACAGCGGCAGCGCCACCCAGACCCCGCTGGCCAGCACGAAGGTCTGGCGCAGCGTCAGCCGGCCGGTCACGGTATTGGCGCAGGCCAGCGCCAGCAGACCGCCGGCCAGAACCGTGATCACAGCACTTTGCAGGAAGGCCCGCCAATGGCCGTCGCCGGCCGCCAGATCGACCGCCATCGGCACCGCCATGGTCACGCCGAGAACGGCGCCCAGAAGACCGATCACATATCCGACGGGGCGCATGTCCGGCATGGGGCGAGCCTTGTCGGCTGGCGCCGCCGCTGTCAAGCCGGTCGCGCGCCCCTGCCCGGCCCCGCCCTTGCCCCACGCCCGGCCCCGCCCTTGCCCCACGCCCGGCCCCGCCGCTCAGTCCCGCCAGAAGCGCGGCAGCAGGACGACGAAGACCGACAGAAGCGACAGCCGCCCCATGATCATCGTGACGATGATCAGCACCTTCGCCGCGGCCGGGAAATCGACGAAGGTGCCGGTCGGCGCCAGCATCGGGCCATAGCCGTAGCCGATATTGGCCATCGCGGTCCAGGAGGCGAAGATGGCCGATTCGAAATCGACGCCGGTCTGTCCGATCAGGACCGCCATCACGCCGAGGGTCAGGATATAGGTGCCAGCGAAGATCACCACGGCATCGACGGTGCCGGGATCGACGCTGCGCCGGTCGTAGCGGGCGCGCAGGATCCGGTTGGGCGCGTGGATGCGCCCGACCTCGGCCTTCAGCGCGGCCAGGATCACCTGCACGCGAAACACCGAAAGCCCCGCCGCACTTGATCCCGAACAGGCGCCGATGATGCCGATCCACAGCGCCACGATCATCGCGAAACTGCCCCAGCCACCGAAACTGCCGGTGGCAAAGCCGGTGCAGGACATCACCGAGACAAGATTGAAGAGCGTCTCGCGCAGCACCGCCTCGGCGGGCTGGTCGCTGCTTGCCAGCCGCCACAGCGCCACCGCCGCCACCGCCGCCGCCAGCCAGCCGAGATAGCCGCGAACCTGCGCATCGCGCCACAGCGGCCGGGCACTGCCACGCAGCATCTGGACATAGCGGACATAGGGCAGGCTGCCGAGGATCATGTAGAGGACCGCGGTATATTCGACCGCCGGCGGATAGCCCTGAAACGACGCGGCGCGGGGTGAAAAGCCGCCGGTGGCGATGGTCGCCAGGCCATGCAGCAGCGCCTCGAAGCCGGGCATGCCGGCAAGCACATAACTGGCGATGCAGGCAAGCGTCAGCCCGGCATAGACGACGAACAGCTGCCGGGCGATATCGGTGGCGCGTGGCAGCACCTTGCCGAAGGTGTCGAAGCCCTCGGCGCGGAAGAACTGCATGCCGCCGACCCGCATCACCGGCAGGAAGATCATCGCGATGAAGGCGATGCCAAGCCCGCCGAGCCAGTTCAGCATCGCCCGCCACAGCGCCACCCCCGCCGGCAGGCTGTCGATCTCGACAAAGACCGAGGCGCCGGTGGTGGTGATCCCCGAGGCGGCCTCGAAGATCGCGTCAAGCAGGCTGACATCGGGGGCGCCGATCACGAAGGGCAATGCGGCGAAAAGCGGGATCGCCAGCCAGATGCCGAGGGTCAGCAGGAAGGCCTGGCGGATCGACAGGCCCTGTCCGGCGCGGTTCTGGCAGGCGATCGCGGTCAGCCCGCCGGCCAGAACGCAGATCAGCGCCGCCTCGGCGAAGGCCTGGCCATTGCCGTTGCCAAGCGCCAGATCGGTCAGCATCGGTGCGACCATCGCCAGCCCGAGTGCGACGATGATCAGTCCGATGACATATCCGACGGGGCGCAGATCGACCATGGCCGGCCGATCTCTGCGCCGCGGCACCGCGGCTGTCAAGGCCGGCCCGGTGCCGGCCACGGCGCACCGTTTCAGCCCGGGCGGTGCAGCGAGGCGAAAAGCCGCGGGTCGATGCTTTCGGCGGCGAAGGTGGCGCCCTCGGTCAGGATCGACACCGCGTCATGGCTGTGCAGGCTTTCGAGATGGCTGGCGACAATGCGGAAATCGCCGATCCGCGGTTCGGCCAGCAGCCGTTCGGCGAAGCTGCGCGCCGCATCCTCGACGAAGATCGGATTGGCGGCGTTCAACTCGGCGAAGGCCTGCTCGTCCTCGCGCTTGACCATCACCTGGGTCTCGGTCGGCACCGCGACGCGGGCGAGGTCGATCAGATCCTCGAACCACAGGCATTTCGCCCCCTCGACCACCGCCGAGATCCGCGCCACCGAGCGCTGCGAATGCGGGGTTGCCAGCTGGCCGCGGCGCTGGCGGGCGTCCTCGGACAGTTCCAGCGAACAGGGGCAGGTCGAGGAATAGACATAGTCGAGATGGATGATCTCCTTGCGCGCGCCGCGGCTTTCGACATGTTCAAGCGCGATGTCGTAATATTGCCAGCCGCTCAGCCCCGAGCGCAGCGAGGCGACCCGCGCCGGGAAGGAAAAGCGCATCTGGATCCGGGCGTCCAGGCTTTCCAGATCGGCCTTGTAGTCGTCAAGCGCCGCCGCCACCACCTCGGCGCTGAAGGTGCGTTCGGCGTGCAGGTAGAACGAACGCATCAGCCGGCTCATGTTGATGCCCTTCTTTTCCGCCTCAAGGCTGACGGTGCCGGTGACGCTGGTTTCCAGCGTCACGTCGCCGCCGCCGCGGGTGTGATAGCGGATCGGCAGGCGGAAGTTCGAGATGCCGACATGCTGGATCGGCGCGCGGGCGCCGACGATCAGGCTGGCCGGGCCGTTCTGCAGGTCGGGCATGGCGGCGCGGTAGGCGGCATCGGGGCGGAAATCGTCGGGGTAGCGGCGCGACAGGTCGGGGTAGTTGGCGACGCTGCGGCCGGGCAGCAGCCGCGCGATCGCCGGATCAAGCCGCGCCACCTCGGCCGGATCGGCCGCGGCCGCCCAGCGGCGCAGGGTTTCAAGCGCCGCGGCCGCATCCTCGCGGTCCGGCTCGCGTCCGATCTCGCCGACGAAATTCATGGCCTGTCTCCTGACCGGGAAGCAAGGGCGCACCCGCATGTCCGCCGTTCGCGCGCCGATTATGCCGGATCGCGGCCCGGCTTGCCAGCCTGGCGTGTCGCGTTCATCGGCAGTCACGCGACCCGCTCTGACCTTTTGATTTCGCCTGTCCGAGGAGCGCAAGACCGGTGTCCACTTTTGCGCGACAGGCTCTGGCAGGCCGCTGGAAAAGAAACCCGGGCAGTGTCTGGCGGGGAAACTGTTCCTGTTCCGCCATCCGATCCCGGCACCGAGGGGCGCGCCCGACCCTGGGTGGGCGCTTTGGCACGCCGGGGCTGCGGCGCTTTATCGTAGCCAAGCCCTTCTGAGCGTTGTGCTATTTTCGACGGTGCCATGCGCCCTCCCGCCGGGAGGGTCGGGCGCGGCCCGGGCTGGTCGCCCGGGCCCGTGCTTGTGGGGGGCGTGGCGAGGAACGGTTTTCCGATTGGGTGGTTGAAACCGGGTGTTGGCGTGACTTTTTCACCAGCCTGCCAGACGCATCCTCGCGACGGTTTCACGACATCTCAGACCGCTGCCAGCGCCTGCTGCAGGTCGGCGAGCAGGTCGCCCGCGTCCTCGAGCCCGAGCGACAGGCGCACCAGGCCGGGGGTAATGCCAAGGCTTTCGCGCTGTTCGGGCGCAAGGCGCTGATGCGTCGTCGTCGCCGGATGGGTGACGATCGATTTCGCATCGCCGAGGTTGTTGGATATCTTGACGATCTTCAGCGCGTTGAGAAAGCGGAAGGCCGCCGCCTGGCCGCCCGCAACCTCCAGCGAGACCACGGTGCCGCCCGAGCCCATCTGGTCCATCGCGACGCCGTGGTGCGGATGGCCGGGCAGGCCGGGATAGATCACCCGGTCAAGCCGGGCGTGACCCTCGAGCCCGCGCGCCACCGACAGCGCGGTCTCGGCCTGGCGGTTGACCCGCAGATCCAGCGTCTCCAGCCCCTTCAGCATCACCCAGGCGTTGAACGGGCTCAGCGCAGCACCGGTATGCTTGAGATAGGGCTCCAGCACCTTGCGGATATAGTCGCGGCTGCCGCAGACCACGCCGCCGAGACAGCGCCCGCCGCCGTCGATGTGCTTGGTCGCCGAATAGACCACGACATCGGCGCCGAGCGACACCGCCTTCGAGAAGATCGGGGTGGCAAAGACATTGTCGACGATGACCAGGGCGCCATGGGCATGGGCGATCGCCGCGACCGCGCGCACGTCGATCACCTCGAGCGTCGGGTTCGACACCGATTCGAGAAACACCGCGCGGGTGTCCGGCCGCACCGCGGCGCGCCACTGATCGAGATCGGTGCCGTCGACAAAGCTGACCTCGACCCCGAAGCGCGCGAGGATCTCGAGCACATAGAGGCACGAACCGAAGAGCGCGCGCGACGAGACGACATGGTCGCCGGCCTTCAGCAGCGCGCTGAGCGCGCCATTGACCGCGGCCATGCCGCTTGCGGTGGCGAAGGCATCCTCGGTGCCCTCGATCACGCTCATGCGTTCCTCGAACATCCGCACCGTCGGGTTGCCGTAGCGGGCATAGATGAACTCGTCCGGGCCGGCCGCGATGAACCGCGCCTCGGCGGCCTCGGCGCTGTCGTAGACGAAGCCCTGGGTCAGGAAGATCGCCTCGGACATCTCGCCATACTGGCTGCGCCTTGCCCCGGCGTGGACAAGTTCGGTTGCCTTCTTCCAGTCGCTCATGGTCCTGCCCTCCGGCAAAGAAAAACCCCCACCGGAAAGGGCGGGGGCGTGCGGGTGGTCTCGCGCCTCCGACCTTTTAGCGGCTTGTTTAACGTGGCCCGCAATCCGGTCACAAAGCACCACGACTCCGATGGTTAGCGAAATCCGCCGGGCGGGTCAACGGGGGGCGGCGGGCGGCGCGGTGCCCTCGGCGCGGTCGCCGGCCTCCGGCGGGGGTATTTCGACAACGAAGAAGCCGGTTGGGGCGCGCGTGTTGCGCGACTGTCAGGTCGCCGTCACATCGCCGTTGCCCGGGGGCGCCAGGATGGGACCACAAGATGTTGGGGGCACCGCGAATGGTCGTGATCGCCATCAATGCCCGGGGCAAGCTGTGGTCACATGCCGACCGGGATCCGGATGGGCTGCGGCGGGCGCTGGAGGCGCTGGCGCCGGGCCGGCCGGTGCCGATCCTGGTGCACGGGTTTCGCTATGCGCCGGGTGCGGCGCGCGACGATCCGCACCGGCTGATCCTGTCGCCGGGGCCGGTGCGGGCGCGGGGGGTGCCGTCCTGGCCGCGGCATCTGGGCTTTCGCGGGCAGGCCGGCGAGGGGCTGTGCATCGGTTTCGGCTGGCCGGCGCGGGGCACGATCTGGCAGGCCCGGGCCGAGGCGGCGCGGGCCGGGCTGGCGCTGGCGGCGCTGATCAGGCGGATCGCCGTGCTGTCGCCGGGACGGCGGGTGACGGTGATGGCCCATAGTCTGGGCGCGCGGGTGGTGATGGCGGCGCTGCCGGCGCTTGGCCCGGGCGATCTGGCCCGCGCGGTGCTGCTTTACCCCGCGCTGATGCGGGCCGAGGTGGCGCGGGCCCTGGCCGGTCCGGCGGCGGCCCGGGTCGAGATTGTCAACGTGACCAGCCGCGAGAACCTGTTCTTCGATCTCGGCAACCAGATCCTGTTTTCTGCCGGGCTCGACCGTTCGGCCGGGCGCGGCTTGCGCGGGGCTCACCCGGGCTGGATCGACCTGCCGATCGACGAGCCCGCGCAGATCGCGCAGCTGGCGCGCGAGGGTTTTGCCGTGGCCGGGCCGCAGCGGAGGATCTGCCACTGGTCGGCCTATCTGCGGCCGGGTCTTTTCGCGCTCTACCGGGCGCTGATCGCCAGCCATCCGGCGCTGGCGCTGGACCGGCTGGCCTTGCCGCATCGCGCGGACGTGAACGGGTTGCGGGATTGCATGGCGCCGGGATTCGCGGTCAACTGAGGCCTGAGCCACCGCGAAGGGTGGGTCACCGCGAAAGGACCACGCCCATGCGCCGCCCCGCCGTCCTGCCCGCCGTGCTGCTTCTTGCCGGCACCACGCTTGCCGCCTGCACCGAGGCGGGGGTGCGGCGCGAACCGGTGGCGATGCTGGATT
>PHEC01000143.1:0-8246 GCA_002841115.1 Alphaproteobacteria bacterium HGW-Alphaproteobacteria-6
GCCCCGCCGCAAAAAGCCGCGTCACCACGGCGCGCATCTCGGTCAGTTCGTCCCCCATCCTGAGGGCCGAGCATCGCCCAGTCGCGGCGCAAGGTAAAGCCCCCCGCGACCGCAGCGAAAGCGGCCGCGCAAGGCTGGCCAGCCGGCGGCGACGGCGGTATAGTCGGCGGCGCAGACAGGATGGAACGGATGTCTCTCGACAGCAGGCAACAGGCTCGGACGGCGTCGGACGGGGCGCGGCAGCAGCCGCCCGTCGCCACCGACATGGCCGAGCGCGCCGCCGCGGCGGCGGCCCTGATGCGCGCGCTTTCGCACGAGGGGCGGCTGATGATCCTGTGTCATCTGGTCGGGGGCGAACGCTCGGTCGGCGAGCTCGAGGGGCTTCTGGGCCGCCGGCAGGCGGCGATCAGCCAGCAACTGGCCCGGCTGCGCATCGAGGGCATCGTCAAGGCCCGGCGCGACGGCAAGATGATCCATTATTCGCTGGCCGATCCCCGCGCGGCGCGGCTGATCGGGCTGTTGTATGAGTTGTTCTGCCAGGACGACTAGAGCCGATCGCGTTCATTCGCCTTCACACGACCCACCCCAACCTGTTGATTTCGCCTGCCCGAGGAGCGCAAAACCGGGCCCCACTTTTGCGCGACAGGCTCTGGCAGGCTGCCGAAGACGTCACGCACCCAGCCGTTCTCACCCTTGAGATCGGAAAACCGTTCCTTGAGCTTTCCACAAGCTCTGGCCCGGGCGACCAGCCCGGGCCGCGCCCGACCCTCCCGGCGGGAGGGCGCATGGCACCGTCGGAAACAGCACAGCGCCCGGAAGGGCCTGGCTGCGATAAAGCAGCGCAGCCCCAGCGTGGCAAAGCGCCCCCCCAGGGTCGGGCGCGGCCCTCGGCACCGGGATCAGATGGCGGGGCAGGAACGGTTTCCCCGCCAGACACTGCCCGAGTTTCCTTTTTCAGTCGCCTGCCAGAGCGGATCGCGTTCATTCGCCTTCACGCGACCCACTCTGACCTTTTGATTTCGCATGTCCGAGTAGCGCAAAACCGGTTCCCACTCTTGCGCGACATGCTCTAGGCACGCGGCTCAGCGCGCCAACGGGCCGAGCACATCCTCGATCAGCCGGAAGCAGGCGGCCTCGGCCTCGGCCGCCGACATCACCCCGGGATCGATGCATTGTTCAAGCCAGAGCCCGTCGAAGAGCGAGATGAACATCACCGCAAGCTGGTCGGTATCGGCCGCGATGCCGCGGCGCGCCGCAACCGTCGCCAGCGCCCCGGCGATCAGCCGGCGGTATTCGCCGTAAAGCCTTCGGTGTTCGACCTGAAGGTCGGGGTTGTTGGCGATCTCGCCCCAGAGCGCCAGCCAGATGTTCATGCTTTCGCGGTTGAAAAGATGGGTGGCAAAGACCGCGCGGATGATCGCCGCCGGATCGGCCTCGGCGCCCGGCGGCGGGGTGATGGCTTTCAGCGTGCGCTGATACATCTCGGTATAGACCGCCGCCAGAAGCCCGCCCTTGGAGCGGAAGTGATGGGTGATCAACCCGCGCGACACCCCGGCCTCGGTGCAGATGTTGTCGATGGTGAAGGCCAGGATGCCGCCGCGCGCCAGACAGGCCAGCCCGGCCTCGATCAGCATCGCCCGGCGCTGGTCGCTGCTATAGCGCCGAAAGCGCGGCATCGTCGGTTTGTCAGGCGGGCCCGGTCTGGCGGGCGGGGTGTCGGGCCGGGAGGTGTCGGGCATCAGGGGTCCGTCCGGGGTTGTGGTGCGGGCGGCGCCGGCCGTCGGCGCCGCCCGCACGGGTGTCAGAGCTTGCGGAACATCACCGGATCGGGATGGCCATCCGCCAGGATCACCGGATCGATGTCGCTGTCGTGGATCGCCGTCAAGGGCTCGAAGCAGATGAAGACGAAGCCGCCCGACAGTTCCATCAGATCCTCCATCCGGTTGAACATCGCCGCGCGCCTGTCGTCATCGGCCTCGACCTGGACCTTCTGGTAGAGATCCTCGAATTCGGCGCTGTCGAAGAACGACCAGTTGTAGACGCCGATCTGGTCGGGGCGGAACCAGACCAGATTCTCGGTCGGCTCGATGCCGCCGGCGAAGTTCATCAGCACCAGTTCGATCGACTTGTAGCCGTCGCCTTGCGTCTTGTCACCCGCCGCCCAGTAGGCGGCATCCTCGGTCGGCTGGATCTCGACGGTGATGCCGGCCTCGCCGAGGCTGGCCTGGATGATCTGCGCCACCGTCTGCGAGGTCGAATCGGTCGCCGCGATCAGTTGAAGCACCAGCCCCTCGGCGCCGGCCTCGGCCAGAAGCGCCCGCGCCTTGTCGACATCGCGGGCGTCGATCAGGTTCCTTTCCCGGGCGAATTTCGTCGCCGGCTGGATCACCCCGGCCGAGCGCGTGGTCAGCCCGTCATAGGCACCCTGCAACACCGCGTCGCTGTCATAGGCATACTGGATCGCCTGGCGCACCCGCGGGTCGCGCAGGGGTTCGGCGTTGATGTTGATCGTCAGCCAGGTGTAGCGGGTCGAGGCGGCCTCGATCACCGTGGCACCGGCCGGCGGGCTGGCCTGCACGCTGCGGGTGGCATTGACCGCCAGCCGGGTGAAGTCGAAGGCATCGGCCTCATAGGCCAGAAGCGCGGCCTGATCATCCGAGACGATGTAGAATTCCACCCGGTCGAAATCGGGCTTCGGCCCGGTCCAGTCCGGGTTGGCGACCAGCGTCACCTTCTGGTTCTGTTCCCAGCTCTCCATCACGAAGGGGCCGCATTCGGCCGGGCTTTCGGTGGTATAGCTGCCGCCCGCCGCCGTCACCGCCTTCTGGCTGACGATGTGGCCGCCGTAATAGGGCATGGCGATGACGATGAAGGGCTTGAACGGGTCGCTCAGGTGGATGATCCCGCTCAGCGCGCCGGTCACCTCGACATGGTCAAGCTTCTCGAACTGATAGGCCCAGGCCGAATCCGACCCGGCGATGCGCTCATAGGAAAACTTCACGTCCTCGGCGGTGACCGGGCCGAAGCCCTTGGTCCAGGTCATCCCGTCGCGCAGGGTGAAGGCGATCCTTGCCGGGTCGAGCCATTCGATGGTCTCGGCCCCGGAGGGCGCCCATTCGTTGCCCTTGCGGGTATCGCCCATCCGCACCAGCGAGACCTGCGTGCAGCGCGGGATGATCTCGTCCAGCCCGCCGATGATGCCGTAGGGGTCGAGCACCTGAAAATCGGAATCCACCCGGATCCTGAGCGTGCCGCCCGCCGCCGCCCAGGCCAGCCGCGGCGCCCCGATCAACCCGGTGGTCAGCCCTGCCAGCACGCCTGCGCCGGCCCGCAAAAGCCCGCGCCTGTCGGTTCTCCAGTCCATCCTGTGGTCCTCCTCTGTCGGTTTCATCGGTCAGTTTCGTCGGTCGGTTTCATCGCTCGGTTTCATTGGCCGGTTTCATTGGCCGGTTTCATTGGCCGGGGGCAAAATGGCAGGCCGCCTGCTGTCCGGCGCCAAGGTCGCGCAGGTCGGGTTCGGTGACGCGGCAGATCGCCTCGGCCCGCGGGCAGCGGCCGTGAAAGGCGCAGCCGGCGGGGCGGCGCAGGATGCCGGGGATCTCGCCGCGGATCGCCAGGTCGGCGCGGCGCCTGCGCGGATCGGGCTGCGGCTCTGACGCGATCAGGCTTTGGGTATAGGGATGGGCCGGGCGGGCCAGGACCGCCGCGGCCGGCCCGCTCTCGACCAGCCGGCCGAGATAAAGGACCGCGATGCGGTCGGCGATGTGGCGCACCATCGCCAGGTTGTGGGTGATGACCAGAAAGCCGATGCCAAGCGCGGTCCCGAGCCCGGTCATCAGGTTGAGGATCTCGCCCTGGACCGAGACATCAAGGCCGGCGGTCGGCTCGTCGGCGATCACCAGCCGGGGATCAAGCGCGATGGCGCGGGCGACGCAGACCCGGCGCGCCTGGCCGCCCGACAATTCGTGCGGATAGCGCGCCGCAAGGCGCGCCGGCAGGCCGACCCGGTCGAGAAGCGCCGCCGCCTGCGCCGCCCGCCCGGCCCGGCCCGGCAAAGGCAGCGGCCGGCGGTGGATGACGAAGGGCTCGGCCAGAAGTGCGCCGACCGTCATCCGCGGGCTGAGCGAGCCGACCGGGTCCTGAAACATCATCGCGGTGGACCGGCGCAGCCCGGCAAAGGCCCGCGCCGACCCAAGCGCGACCCCGTCGAAGTGCAGCGACCCGCCGCTGACCGGCACCAGCCCCAGCATGGCGCGCGCCAGCGTGGTCTTGCCCGAGCCGGATTCGCCGACCAGCGCGAAGGTCTCGCCGGCGGCAAGCGCAAGGGTGATGCCTTGCAGGATGTCGATACGCGCGGGCGCGCCGGGCAGCAACCGGCCGGGCAGCAGCCGGCCAAGAAACCCCTGCCCCGGCAGGCTGACGCTGAGGTCGCGGACCGCGTAGAGCGCGCTCATCGGATTGCCCCGTTCGCATCGGCCCCCTTGGGATCGGTTCCGCCCGGATCGCAGCCACGGGGCCGGGCCTCGTGGCAGCGCGCGCCCTGACCGGGGCCGACCGCGACCCAGGGCGGCGCCTCGATGTGGCAGCGTGCCGTCGCCAGCGTGCAGCGCGGCGCAAAGGCGCAGCCCGGCGGCGGCGGCGCAAGCTCGGGCACCCGGCCGGGGATCGTCGGCAAGGGCCGCGTCACCCCGGTCAGCCCGGCCGGATCGCAGGCGATCAGCGCGCGGGTATAGGGATGGGCGGGGCGGTGATAGAGATCGTCGACCAGCGCGGTCTCGACCACCTCGCCGGCGTAAAGCACATGGACCCGGTCGCACAGTTCGCCGACCACGCCGAGGTGATGGGTGACGACGATGATCGCGCCGTGATAGTCGCGGCGCAATTCGCGCAAAAGATGGATAATCTGCGCCTCCATCGTCACGTCAAGCGCGGTCGTCGGCTCGTCGGCGATCAGCACCTCGGGCGTCATCAGAAGGGCGGCGGCGATCGCCGCGCGCTGGCGCATCCCGCCCGACAGCTCGTGCGGATAGTGGTCCAGCACCCTGGCCGCATCGGCAATGCCGACCCGCGCCAGCATCGCGCCGGCCCGGGCACGGCGGGCGGCGCGGCCCTGCCCGGCCAGATGATGCTGAAAATCGGTCAGCTGGGTGCCGATGGTCAGGACCGGGCTGAAGGCGGTCATCGGGTCCTGGAAGGCCATCGCGATGTGGCGGCCGCGCAAGCCACGCCGCCCGGCCTCGGGCAGCGCCAGGAAATCGGTGCCGCGAAACCGCACCGTCCCGGCGGTGACCACCGCATTGCCCGGCAAAAGCCCGATCAGCGCCGCCGCCAGCGTCGATTTCCCGCAGCCCGATTCGCCGACGATGCCGACGACCTCGCCGGCTTCGGCCGCGATCGACACCGCGCGCAGCGCCTGCAGGGGCGGCGCGCCATCCTCGCCCCGGTAGGCGACCGACAGGCCCGCGGCCTCGATCAGGGGGGCGATCAGCGGCGCGCTCATCGCGGCGCCCCGTATCCGAGGCGCGGATCAAGCGCATCGCGCAACCCCTCGCCGAGAAAGGTGAAGCCGAGCGTCGCAAGGATCAGCGGAATGCCGGCGGCAATGATCATCGAGGGCGCGAAGCGCAGCGAGGTATAGCCGTCGTAAAGGATGTTGCCCCAGGACGGGGTCGGCGGCCGCACCCCGAGGTTGAGATAGCTCAGCCCGGCCTCGAGCATGATCACCACCGGAATATCCATGCTGATCAGGATCACCAGCGGCCCGGCCACGTTGGGCAGAAGGTGGCACAGCACGATCCGGGTGCCGGATGCGCCGATGCAGCGCTCGGCCAGCACGAAGTCGGCACCTTTGAGTGCCAGCGTCTGCGCCCGGATCAGCCGCGCATAGCCCGGCACCGAGACCAGCACGATGACCAGGATCAGCGTCCCGGTCCCCGGCCCGACCACGGTGATCACCGCCATCGCGAACATCACCATCGGCAGCGAACTGAGCGCGTCGAAGACCAGCACGAGGCCCGCGTCAAGCCAGCGCGGCCCGTAGCCCGCGACCAGCCCGAGGATCAGCCCGCAGGCCCCGGCGATGCCGGTCGCACCAAGGGCGATCGACAGCGCGGTGCGCGCGCCGTGGATGATCCGCGACAGAAGATCGCGGCCAAGCTGGTCGGTGCCGGCCCAATGGGCGAGGCTCGGCCCCTGGAATTTCCGCGCGACATCGATCCGGGTCGGATCCTGCGGCGCCAGCCAGGGCGCGAACAGCGCCACCCCGACGACAAGGCAGACCAGGACCAGCCCGGCCAAACCCATCGGATCACGGGCCAGCCGGCCGAGCACCCCGCGCCCCGGCGGCGGGCGGCGGGCGGTAGCGGTCGCCCCGAGGGCTGGCTCAGCCGCGAAGGACATCGCGCACCCTCGGGTCAAGCCGGGCGATCAGAAGATCGGCCAGGGTCACGACCAGCAGATAGAAGGCGGTCATGAACAGCACCGTGCCCATCACCACCGGATAATTGCGCTTCTGCACCGCGCCGGTGATCAGCGTGCCGATGCCGGGGCGGGAAAACACGGTTTCGACGAAGACCGCGCTGGACAGGATGCCGCCAAGCCCGACGGCGATGATGGCGATTGCCGGGATGATCGCCACGCGCAGCGCGTATTTCGTCACCACGATGCGTTCGGGCAGACCGAAGGCGCGGGCGGTGCGGATATGGCTGGCGCCCATCACCTCGAGCATCGCGGCGCGCACCAGCCGCGCCGTGTAGCCGACCCAGCCGATGCCGACCGCGAAGGCCGGCAGCACCACGGCGCGCGCCTGCCCCCAGAAATCGCCGCGCTCGCCGGCGCCGATCGCCGGCAGCCAGCCAAGCCAGACCGAGAAGATGACAAGCGAATAGAGCGCGACCACGAAGGACGGCACCGCGATCATGCCGACCGACAGCACCCCCAGCAGCCGGTCGACCGGCCGGCCGCGCCAGACCACCGCGAGGCAGCCGAGCGCCACGCCCAGCCCGACCGCCCAGCCGAGCGCCACCAGCCCGAGCACAAGCGTGCGCGGAAAAACCTCGAGGATGACCTCGAGGACCGGGCGGCGCGACCAGACATCAAAGCCGAGATCGCCGGCGGCGGCATTGCGAAAGAAGTTCCAGATCTGCACCGCGACCGGCTGGTCAAGCCCCATCCGCGCGGTCAGCAGCGCCTTCAGTTCCGGCGTCGCGCGCGGCCCGAGCGCCACCGAGGCCGGATCGCCCGGCACCAGGAAGACCATGCCATACATCGCCAGCATGACCACGAAGAGGATCAGGAACGCCAGCAGGACGCGCCGGATCGCATAGCTCAGCATGACCGGCGCCCTGCGCCCTGCCACGGGCCGGACGGCGGCTCGGCGGGTCCAGGCTCGGCGGGCGCGCCGGAGGGTGCCCCGGCAGGGGGCGGCTCAGACATGGTCACGCGGGATCCTTTCGTGCCAGTCGCGGCGCAGGACCACGGCACCGTCCTCGGTAATCTCCAGCGTCATCTCGATGATGAAATCCTGCGCGTCGCAGGTCATCCGGCCGTGGCTGACATGGCCGATCACCGCATCGGGGCGCTCGATGGTGACGCTGTAGTCGGTGGTCACCTCGGCCGACAAGGGATCGCCGTCGGTGATGGTGTAGCGGACATGGCCGGCCGAGCGGTGGGTCTGGCCGATGGCGTGGATCTCGCGCGCATGGGTCCAGCGCGGGAAATCGACGCTCATCCGCCCGGACAGAAGATCGCGCGTCACCCGGCGCGGGTGGCCGGGCGGGGCGGGATGGTCGGTGACCGGGGTCTGGGCGCCCGAGACCGGCGGATCGAAGGCGCGCAACTGCTCATCCTCGGGGCGCGGCGGGCGCATTGGCAGCACCAGCCGGCACTCACCGCAGGACAGCGTCAGCGTCGCCAGTTCCGGCGAGGGCCAGGCGATCGGCCAGTAGGTGGTCGACAGCGATACCGCAATCCGGTGCCCGGCCGGGAAGGCATGGGCGATGTCGTCCAGCTCGACCACGACCTCGTAGGGCCGCCCCGGTTCCAGCGCCGCCGCATCTTCGTGGCTGTCGCGGTGGGTCAGGTTCAGCAGGCCGACCGTCACCCGGGTCGAGGCACCGTCGGGCGCCACATCGTTCAGCCGCACCGCGACCAGTGCCTGCGGCTTGTCTGAGGTGAAGCGCAGATGCAGACGCGGCGCGCCGAGGATCTCCAGCCCTTCGGCCAGCGGATCGCCGACAAAGACCAGC
>PHEC01000143.1:8473-12815 GCA_002841115.1 Alphaproteobacteria bacterium HGW-Alphaproteobacteria-6
CCGCCTCGGAATAATTGTCGGCCCAGCCCGAGACGGCATAGACCGGGATGGTGATGCGGGCGAAATCCTCGCAGACCGAGCCCTGTTTCCAGTAATCGTCGCGGCGCTGATGGGCGAGCCAGTCGAGGATCCAGGGCCGGTTATGCGCCATCCGCGCCTGCCACATCGCCCGCCAGGCCGGGCCGACGATTGCCGGGTCGGGCGGCAGGTCGTTATGGGCGAACATGGTCGAGGACCAGTCGAAATTGTCCTTGGAAAGACAGCCGCCGACATAATGGACATCGGTGGCATAGCGGTCATCGGTCGAGCCGACGGTGATCACCGTCTTCAGCGCCGGCGGCTGCCGGGCGGCGATCTGCAAGCCGTTGAACCCGCCCCAGGAAATGCCGAGCATCGCGACCTGCCCGTCGCACCAGTCCTGAGCCGCGATCCAGCCGATCGCCTCGCAGCCGTCGATCTGTTCCTGCGCGGTGTATTCGTCGTCGATCAGCCCCTCGCTGTCGCCGGTGCCGCGGATGTCGAGCCGGACCGAGGCATAGCCATGCCCGGCCAGCCAGCCGTGCAGCCCGTCGTCGCGCGGCCTTGTGCCGTCGCGCTTGCGGTAGGGCAGGTATTCCAGCACCGCCGGCACCGGCCCTGCCCCTTCGGGCAGCCAGACCCTTGCGGCCAGCCTCGTGCCGTCGGCCAGCGGCACGAAGATATTCTCGATCATGCGGACGCGATAGGGAAAGTCGGTCTGGATGGTCGGCATCCTTGCCCCCCGGCTTGCTGAACAAGCATATAACAAGCGCGGGTCGCCTGGCAACTGCTATTGCGCCCCGGCGCCCTGCCCTGCCCCGCCCGCCCTGCCCGGCGCCCTGCCCGGCCGCGCGCCGATCTTGACGGCGGGACGGCACCCGTGTTACTGAACGTCCATTCAACAAGGAGCAGCCGGTGCCCCGCGATCCGCGCCACGACATCCTGTTCCAGCCGCTCGCCATCGGGCCGGTCACCGCACCCAACCGCTTCTTTCAGGTGCCGCATGCCTCGGGCATGACCAATGCCGCGCCCCGGGTCCGCGCCGCCTTTCGCGCGATGAAGGCCGAGGGCGGCTGGGGCGTGGTCTCGACCGGCGCGACCTCGGTCGATCCCTCATCCGACGACAGCCCGTTTCCCTGCGCGACGCTCTGGGACGATGCCGACATCCGCGCCCATGCGCTGATGACCGAGGCGGTCCATGCCCATGGCGCGCTGGCGGCGGTCGAGCTTTGGCACGGCGGCGCGGCGGCGATGAACCGCACCACGCGCGCCGCACCCCTGTCGCCCTCCGGCGTGCCGTGGATGGCGACCCATGTCGGCTTCATCTCGGCGCAGCGGCCGAAGGTGATGGACGCCGATGATATCCGCGACCTGATCCGCTGGCATGCCGAGGCGGCGGTGCGGGCCGAACAGGCCGGCTTCGACATCCTCTATGTCTATGCCGGCATGGGCTATCTGCCCTATCAGTT
Organism: Alphaproteobacteria bacterium HGW-Alphaproteobacteria-6; assembly: GCA_002841115.1. Classification (GTDB taxonomy): domain Bacteria; phylum Pseudomonadota; class Alphaproteobacteria; order Rhodobacterales; family Rhodobacteraceae; genus Albidovulum. Next base: position 9,961 of record PHEC01000143.1, read on the forward strand.
CCTGATGACCGACTACAACCGGCGCAGCGATGCCTATGGTGGGCCGGTCGCCAACCGGGTCCGGCTGGTCGCCCAGCTGATCGACGCGGTGCGCGAGGCGACGCATGGCCGCTGCGCGGTGGCGCTGCGCATCTCGTTGCAGGAATTGCGCGCCCGGCCGAGCGACATCGCCCCTTCCGAGGCGCATGAGGTGATCGGGCACCTGAAGGACGCGCCCGACCTTTTCGACGTCAAGATGGATTACAGCGCCTTCGACTGCGCGCCCTCGCGCTTTGCCCCCGAAGGCAGCCACGAGGCGGTGATCGACTTCGTCAAGACCGTCACCGACCGGCCGGTGGTCGGCGTCGGCCGCTTCACCTCGCCCGACACGATGGCCGGCCAGATCCGCCGCGGGGTTCTCGACCTGATCGGCGCGGCGCGGCCCTCGATCGCCGATCCGTTCCTGCCGGCCAAGATCGACGCCGGGCAAAGCGCCGATATCCGCGAATGCATCGGCTGCAACATCTGCATCTCGTCCTGGCATGACGGGGTCTGGGTGCGCTGCACCCAGAACCCGACCGCGGGCGAGGAATGGCGCCGCGGCTGGCACCCCGAGAAGACCGCGCGCGACGGCGATGGCCAGGTGCTGGTGGTCGGCGGCGGGCCGGCCGGGCTCGAGGCGGCGCTGGTCCTCGGCCGGCGCGGGTTCCAGGTGGCGCTGGCCGAACGGCGGCGCCGGTTCGGCGGCAGGCTGCTGTTCGAGACCGGCCTGCCCGGGCTGTCGGAATGGCTGCGGGTCGCCGATTACCGGCTGGGCCAGTTGCGCCGGATGGACAATGTGGCGCTTTACCCCGAAAGCGGGATGGACGCCCAGGATGTGCTGGACTTCGGCGCCGCCCATGTCGTGGTCGCGACCGGCGCGCGCTGGACCGATGCGCTCTGCGAGGCCAACGAATTGCCGGGCGGGCGCGCCACCGGGCCGCGGGTCTACACCCCCGACGACCTCGCCGCGGGGGCCGAGCCCGAGGGGCCGGTGGCGGTCTTCGACTTCGACAACTACTACATGGGCAGTGCCGTGGCCGAGGCGCTGGCGGCGCGGGGCCGAAGCGTGCACTACATCACCACCGCAGGCAGTGCCTCGGCCTGGAGCTTCATGACCAACGAGCAGCCGCAGATCCATCAGGCGCTGGCCCGGCGCGGCATCGCCCTGCACACGCTGCAACGGGTCACCGGCTTTGACGGCGAGACTCTGGAGATGGCGCAATTCTTCACCGGCGAGCCCCGGCAGCTTGCGGTGCGCTCGCTGGTCATCGTCGGGCTGCGCGCCGGCGGATCGGCGCTGCATCAGGCGCTGTTGGCCGCGGACCTGGACAGCGCCGGCATCGCCTCGCTGCACCTGACCGGCGATGCGCTGGCGCCGGGGGCGCTGGTCCATGCGGTCTGGCAGGGCAGCCGGACCGCGCGGGAACTGGCGCTGCCGGCCGCGGCAACGCGCCCGCGCCGCGACCTGCCCGGGGGTGACCTGCCGGGCCCTGATCGTCCGGCCGGGGCGCCGCGATGAGCGAGCCGCATACCCGCCGCCGCGGCAGCCGCAGGCCGCGCGTCATTGGCACCCTCGCCCAGCCGCCGTTCCGCCAGATCACCCGGCCCTACCGGCCGATCGAGGTGATCAGCGCCGATCAGGTCGCCGCGATCCATGCCGCCGCGCTGCGGGTCCTGGCCGAGATCGGCATCCGGGTGCTGCTGCCCGAGGCGCAGCGGCTTTACGCCAGGGGCGGCGCCAGCGTCAGCGGCGATCTGGTGCGGCTCGATCCGGCGATGGTGACCGATTTTCTCGCCCATGCGCCCGACCGCTTTACCCTCGCCGCCCGCAATCCGGCGCGGTCCTTGCGGGTCGGCGGCGATGACCTGATCTTCGCCTCGGTCGGCGGGCCGGCCTTCGTGATGGACAACGACCGCGGCCGGCGCGAGGGCACCTATGCCGAGATGTGCGACTACCTGCGGCTGGTCCAGTCGCTGAACATCCTGCACCAGGAAGGCGGCGGCCCGTTCGAGGCGATGGACCTGCCGGCCAATACCCGCCACCTTGACCTGACCTATGCCGAGATCACGCTTCTGGACAAGAACTGGCAGGCCCAGACCCTGGGGGCCGGCCGCACCATGGACGCGGTCGCGATGGCGGCGATCGCCATGGGCACCACCCCCGAGGGGCTGGCCGCGACCCCGGTGCTCTGCGGCATCATCAACACCAATTCGCCCTTGCAGCTTGACGTGCCGATGGCCGAGGGGCTGATCACCCTGGCCCGGCACGGCCAGGTCAACGTCATCACCCCCTTCACGCTCGCCGGGGCGATGTCGCCGGTCACCATGGCCGGCGCGCTGGTCCAGCAACACGCCGAGGCGATGGCCGGGATCGTGCTGACCCAGATCGTCCGGCCCGGGGTGCCGGTGATGTATGGCGGCTTCACCTCGAATGTCGACATGCGCTCGGGCGCGCCGGCCTTCGGCACCCCGGAATACACCAAGGCGGCGCAGGCGACCGGCCAGCTTGCCCGCCTTATCGGCGTGCCGTTCCGGTCCTCGAACGTCACCGCGGCCAATGATGTCGATGCCCAGGCCGCCTATGAAAGCCAGATGGCGCTCTGGGGCGCGCTGATGGGCGGCGCGCATCTTGTCCTGCATGCCGCCGGCTGGCTTGGCGGCGGGCTGACCGCGAGTTTCGAAAAACTGATCCTCGACGCCGAGATGCTGCAGATGATGGCCGCCTATTTCGAGCCGCTGGCGGTCGACGAGGCCTCGCTCGCCGTCGAGGCGATCCGCGAGGTCGGCCCGGCCGGGCATTTCTTCGGCGCCGCCCATACCATGGAGCGCTACCA
>PHEC01000144.1 GCA_002841115.1 Alphaproteobacteria bacterium HGW-Alphaproteobacteria-6
AGGTGGTTGGCGCGCAGCGTCTCGCCGGTCGAGGTGATGTCGGCGATCGCCTCGGCGGTGAGGTTCTTGACCGTGCCCTCGGTCGCGCCCTGGCTGTCGACGAGATGGTAGTCGGCGACGCCGTGCAGGGTGAGGAACTCGCGCACCAGGCGGTGGTATTTGGTGGCGATCCTGAGCCGGTGGCCGTGGCGGCGGCGAAAGGCGCTTGCAGCGGCGTCGAGGTCGTCAAGCGTGTCGACATCCGCCCAGGCGGCGGGGACGGCGAGCACGAGGTCGGCATGGCCGAAGCCCATCGCGGCGAGTTCGGTGACCTGGCGGTCCCAGTCGGCGAGCCGGTCGCGCACCAGGTCGGAGCCGGTGACGCCGAGGTGGATGCGCCCGGCGGCAAGCTCGCGCGGGATCTCGCCGGCCGAGAGCAGGACGAGGTCGAGCCCCTCGGCCCCCTCGACGCGACCGGCGTAGCCGCGCGTCGGCCCGGCGCGGCCGAGGGTGATGCCGCGGGCACCGAACCAGTCGAAGCACTGCTCCATCAGCCTTCCCTTGGACGGAAGCCCGAGTTTCAGCATGCCGGCGCCTCCTTCAGGTCGGCGACGAGGCCAGGGCGGATGACGCCGCCCACGGCGGGGATCGAGCGCCCCGCCCCGAGCACCGAGGTCAGCGCGTCATAGCGCCCGCCCGAGGCGACGGCGGGAAGGGCGGGGTCGGCGGCGTGGAAGGAAAAGACGAAGCCGTCGTAGTATTCGAGCGTGCTGCGGCCGTGGCTTGCCTCGAAGTCGAGCGCCGCCACATCGACGCCGCGGGCGGCGAGCGCGTCGAGCCGCGCCTCCATCCGGTCCACCGCGGCGGCAATGGCGGGCATCTCGCGCGCGGCCTCGCGCAGATGGGCAAGGGCGGCGGGGCTGTTCGCGGACAGGTTCAAGAGGTCTTCGAGCCGGGCGACTTCCTCGGCCGAGATCGGCGGCGCGGCGGCATCGTCGCGCAGCGCCGCGAGGCGGGCGGCGATCTCGGCCTTGCTGCGCAGCCCGACGAGAGGCGCGTCGGTGAGGGTTTCGCCCCGGTCGAGCGCCGCGAGCAGCCGGGCGCGGCTTGCCGGCACCGGAGTGCTGCCGCCGAAGCGGTCGAGAAGCTGGGTGAAGCGGCGTGGCCGCCAGATATGGCGCAGGAGTGCCGCCTTGCGGGTTTCCAGCGTGTTGAGCCCGCGCACCGCAGCCATCAGGATCGCGATGTCGCCGGTGGCGGCGCGAAGCTTCAGGGGCGCGAGGAGGCCGGCGAAGAGCGCGAAAACCTCGGCATCGGCCTGCTCGGGGGCCTCGCGGGTGAAGACCTCGTAGCCGACCTGGACATATTCGGATTTCCGCGCCGAGAGATGCTCCTGCTTGCGGAAGACCTCGCCCGCGTAGCAATAGCGCGCCGGATCGGCGCCGCCCGCCATGTGCATCTGAACCACCGGCACGGTGAAGTCGGGGCGCAGCATCATCTCGCCCCTGAGCGGATCGCTGGTGACATAGGCCCGCGCGCGGATATCCTCGCCGTAGAGGTCCAGAAGCACCTCGGCCGGTTGCAGGATATCGGTCTCGACCGGCGCCGCGCCGGCGGCGCGGAAGGCGGCCATCAGGCGGTCCGCCTCGGCCCGGGCCTCGGCCTTCGGTGCCATTCAGGCGGTTCCCAGCAGGCGGCGGACCTCGGCGACGAGGTCGGCGCGCGCGACCTCGGTCTGGGCGGGCTGGGATTTCCATTCCTCATGGCTGGCCGCGGCGGCGATCCTGGCGCCGAGGGCGAGATCCTTCAGCAGCACGACGCCGCGCGCCGCCTCGTCGGCGCCTTCGATCACCGCCACCGGGGACTTGCGCTTGTCGGCGTATTTCAACTGGTTGCCGAAGGTCTTCGGGTTGCCGAGGTAGACCTCGGCGCGGATCCCGGCGCGGCGCAGTTCGGTGGCCATCATCTGGTAATCGGCCATGCGGTCGCGGTCCATCACGGTGACGACGACCGGGCCGCGCGTGTCGGCCTGCATCCTTCCCTTGGCCTGCAAGGCGGCGAGTAGGCGGTCGACACCGATCGAGACGCCGGTCGCGGGCACCGACTGGCCGGTGAAGCGCTTCACCAGATCGTCATAGCGCCCGCCGCCGGCGACCGAGCCGAACTGCCGCGGGCGGCCCTTGTCGTCGGTGATCTCGAAGGTCAGTTCGGCCTCGAAGACCGGGCCGGTGTAGTAGCCCAAGCCCCGGACGACCGAGGGGTCGATGACGATGCGGTCGGGGCCGTAGCCCTGGGCGGCGAGGAGGCGCGCGATACTCTCCAGTTCGCTGACACCTTCGAGGCCTGTTGGGGAGGCAATCACTATCGTTCTGAGCCGATCAAGAGTTGCCGCGTTCGTGTCGCGGCGGGCATCCAGGAAAGCGAGGACGGTTTGTATCTCCGCCAGGCCCAGGCTCGCGCCTCTGGCGAAGTCGCCGCTTTCATCGTGGCGGCCGTCGCCTAGCAAATAGCGCACGCCGTCTTCGCCCAGCCGGTCAAGCTTGTCGATGGCGCGCATGACGATGCCGCGTCGCTCAGCGAAGGGGTCTCCTGTAGTCGCGGGGTCCCATAGTCCGATCACCTCCATCACCCCGTTCAGCACCTTGCGGTTGTTGACCCGCACCACATAGTCGCCGCGCGGGATGCCGACCTCTTCCAGCGCATCGGCCAGCATCGCGCAGATCTCGGCATCCGCCGCCACCGACCCCGACCCCACGGTATCCGCATCGCATTGATAGAACTGGCGAAACCGCCCCGGTCCGGGTTTCTCGTTGCGCCAGACCGGGCCCATCGCATAGCGCCGGTAGGGGCTGGGCAGGTCGCCCCGATATTGCGCGGCGACCCGCGCCAGGGGTGCGGTCAGGTCATAGCGCAGCGCCAGCCAGTCGCCGTCGCGGCTCGCCGCTTCCTCGTCCTCGCGCCAGGCGAAGACGCCGGCGTTGGGGCGCTCGACATCGGGCAGGAACTTGCCCAGCGCCTCGACGGTTTCCACGGCGCTGGTCTCCAGCGGATCGAAGCCGTAGCGGTGGTAGACCGCGGCGATGGCGTCGAGCATCGCCTTCCTCTCGCTCACCTCGGCGCCGAAATAGTCGCGAAAGCCCTTCGGCGTCTCGGCGCGCGGTCGTCTTGCTTGCTTGTCGCTGGCCATTGTCGGAGCTTTCCCTTGCCGTCGCGCGCGGGTGTAGCGGAAGGGCGGGCGGGGAACAAGCGGCAGGCGCGGGCAGCGCAAAAGGCAGGTGCGCCGGCCCGGCGGATCGCTTAAGGATTTCCGCGAGGGCCCGGCGCGGGTCCGACAGGACGGGACAAGCCGATGCAGGAGCGAATGGGCCGGGCCGAGGAAGAGCTTGCGCATCTGCGGCGCGCAGTCGACGAGTTGTCGGACGTTCTCGCCCGCCAGAGCCGCGAGATCGAGGTGCTGACCCGGCGGGTGGCGATGCTGGTGGCGCGGGCGGCCGAGGCCGAGGACACGGGGTCGGTCACGCTCGCCGACCAGAAGCCGCCGCACTGGTGACGGCGCCGGGCGGGGACAGGCTGGTGTCAGGAACCAAACCGAGACTGCGCGCAACCCCTGGCCCCGACCGGTTCGCATGAGATTTCGCCTGTCCTCCGTCTTCGGCGCGCCGCACTGGCCGACCGTGGTGCTGACCTATGGCATCGGCGCGGCGGGCGGGTTCGCCGCCAAGGCCGCGCATCTGCCGCTGCCGATGCTGATGGGCTCGCTTCTGGCGGTGGGGGCCGCCGCCATCGCCGGGCTCAGGCCGCTTGGCCGGTTGCCGCAGGCGCCGCAGGGCTTCCGCATGATCGCCATCCCGGTGATCGGCGTCGCCATCGGCGGCTCGGCCCGGCCCGAGATCCTCGCGCAGGTGGCGGGCTGGCTGCCGTCGCTTGCCGCACTCTGCCTTTTCATCCCGGTCGTCCACTACCTTGGCTACCGGCTTTACGCCGCACAAGGGGCAGACCGGCTGACCGCCTTTTACGGCGCCGCCCCCGGTGGGTTGATCGAGACGGTGCAAATGGGCGAGGAGGCGGGCGCCGATATCCAGATGCTGGCGATGCTGCAATTCCTGCGGCTGATCCTGACCATCGTCTTCGTGCCGCTGGCCTTCACCTGGATGGAGGGGCACGCGGTCGGGTCGGCCGGCGGGGCGCGGGTGACGGGCACGGCGCTGGGGCCGGGCGATGTCGCGGTGCTGCTGGCCTGCGGCATCGCCGGCGCGGTCGCCGGGGTCCGGCTGCGGCTGCCTGCCGGCCATGTGCTGGGGCCGATCCTGCTGTCGGGCGCGGCCCATGTCACCGGGCTGACGGCGGCGGTGCCGCCGGGCTGGATGATCGGTGCGACACAGGTGGTGATCGGCACCGCGCTGGGCGTCCGCTTTGCCGGGATGGCGCGGTCGCGGATCCTGGTCGCGCTGCGCATGGCGCTGGTCAACACCAGCTTCGTCATCGCGCTGGCGACGCTGTTCGCCTTCGCCGTCGCCCCCCTCGTGGGCGAGCCGGTGCGCGCGGTGTTTCTGGCCGTCGCACCCGGCGGGCTGATCGAGATGGGGCTGATCGCGCTGTCGCTGAACATGTCGATCCTCTATGTCACCGCGCATCATCTGCTCAGGATCATCCTGGCGGTCAGCATCGCGCGGGCCTTCGGGCGACGGGTGCGAAAGGACTGAAGCCGCCGCCGCAGGGACGGATCAGGGCCCGGCTCGGGAACTGTCGCCGGCCCCGCCCTGCGGCTCCGGATCGGCCAGTTCTGCGGCAATGTCGCGGGTCTGCTCGTAAAGCCGGCGGAACAGCGGATACTGGCGCTCATAGACCGGATGCGCGGTGGCGGTGATCCGGCGGGCCGGCGGGTTCCAGGCGGCGATGTCGCCCGGTGCGGCCGCGCCGATCGCGACCGCGGCCAGAAAGGCATTGCCGTAGGCCGCGCCGGCGCTCACCCGGCACAGCTCCTGGTCGAGCCCGGTCAGGTCCGATGTCGCCTGCAGCCAGGGCGCGTTCCGGGTGCCGCCGCCCACCGCCAGCACCCGGCCCGGCGGCGCGCCGGCCTCGGCATAGGTCTCGGTGATGTGGCGCGTGGCGCTGGCGATGCCTTCCAGCACGGCGCGGTAGAGGTCGCCGCGCCGATGCGTCAGGTCGAGCCCGAAGAAGGCGCCGCGCGCCGCCGGATCGTGGATAGGCGTCCGCTCGCCCGAGAAATAGGGCAGGCAGATCAGGCCGCGCGCGCCGGGCGGCGAGGCGGCGGCCTCGTCCGCCAGCGCGGCGAAGGCGGTGTCCCTGGCCAGATCGCGGGCGACATGATCGCGGAACCAGTGGGTCAGCGTGCCGCTGGTCGCCAGCCCGGCCATCGCCGCATGGCTGCCGGGATAAAGCCAGGGCGCATGCCACAGCCGCGGATCGCTCAGCCGTTGCGGCGTCACCAGGATGATGAAGACGGTCGAGCCATACATGATCATCATGTCGCCCGGATCGCGGACCCCGACGCTGACCGCCTCGGCCGCGGCATCGATCGTGCCGCAGGTCACCGGGGTTCCCGCCGCCAGCCCGGTCTCGGCCGCCGCCTCGGGCGTGACATGGCCGGCGATCCCGGTCGACCACATCAGGTCGGGCAGCATCGCCGCCGGGCAGATCTGGTCCAGATCGTCGCGCCAGCCTTGCGCGGCGATGTCGTAGAGCGGGCTGAAGCCGGCGGCGGTGTAATGGTCGATGACATGGGCGCCGGTCAGCCGGAAGGTCAGGTAGCTGGCAGCCCCGACCAGCCTTGCGCTGCGCGCGAAGATCTCGGGCCGGTTGCGCCGCAGCCACAGGATCTTCGGCCCGACCGACTGCGAGGTCAGCGCATTGCCGCCGCGCGCCCGGATCGCATCGGCGCCGAGCGCGGCGGTCAGATCGGCGATCTCGCGCGACGCGCGGGTATCGACGCCGTAAAGGACGCCGTTCATCAAGGGCTGTCCGGCCGCATCCAGCGCCAGCATGCAGGGCCCGATCGCCGAGGCGGCGACGGCGCCGATCCCTTGCGGCGCGACCCCGCTCTGGTCCAGAAGGGCGCGGCAAAGCCGCACGAAATCGCCCCACCAATCCTCGGTCGCGCGATGTTCGGCCCAGCCCGGCCGCGGCACGATCATCTGGTGTGGGGTGGTGGCCTCGGCGACGATCGCGCCGCTTCGGTCAACCAGGACGCCTTTGGATTCGAAGGTGCCGATATCGATGCCGAGCGTATGGGCCATGGATCAGCCCCCGCGGATCAGATCAAAGCCCGGCCCGATCCGCGCCAGCGCCGCCAGGATCAGCCGCGCCAGCCCCTCCAGATCGGCCAGATCGCAGCATTCCAGCGCCGAATGCGAATAGCGCATCGGAAAGCCGAGGTCGATCGCGGCGACGCCCTCGCCGACCAGCTGCACATAGGACAGATCGGTCAGCACCCCGACCTGGGCGGAGCGTTGCAGCGCGATCCTTTCGGCGGCGGCGGTCGCCTCGACCAGCGCGACCATGGCCGGATGCGGGATCACCCCGTTCAGCGTGCCGCGGCCGTGGAAGGAATAAAGGCTCATCCCCGGTCCGCCGCCCAGCACCATCTCGCCGCGATCGGCCATGTCGGGCGTGTCGGAGGCCAGCATCAGGTCGATCTGGATCGCGATATCGGGGCGCAGCGCCTGCGCCGCGACCTGCGCGCCGCGCAGGTTGAATTCCTCCTGCACCGCAAAGACCAGATGCACGGTCGGCCCATCCTGCTGCGCGCCCTGTTGCCCGCCCTGCCGCCCGGCCAGCCCGCGCGCGATCTCGATCAGCACCGCACAGCCGGCCCGGTCATCGACCGAGGTGCCGGCGATCCGATCCGCCGCCAGCGCCATCACGCGCGGCTGCCAGACCACCGGGGTGCCGATGCGGACCCCCGCCGCCTCGACCGCGGCCTTTGATACGTGGCCGGTGTCGATGGTGATCTCGGGCGCGCGCAGGACCTGGTATTTCTCGTCCGGTGTCGTCGCGTGATGGGCCTTGTTGGCGATGATCCCGGCAACATCGCGCCCCTCGCCGACGCACAGCGTCACCGCCTGCGCCGCCATCGCCCGTTCCGGCACCCCGCCCATCCGCTCGACCCGGATCAGCCCGTCGGCCTCGATCCGGCGGACGAAGAAGCCAAGCTGATCCATATGGGCGAAGACCATGACCGCCGGGGCATCCGCCGCACCCGGAAAGGTCGCGACCAGGTTGCCCAGCCGGTCGGTGCGGCTGGGAACACCGATCGCCGCCAGCCGGGCGCGGATCGCCGCCGCGACGCGGTCCTCGTGCCCCGACAGGCCCGGGATCAGCATCAGCGCCGCCAGATCGGCGCGAAGCCGATCGCGCATCCCTGCCTCGGCCTGCCGCATCGCCCGCCCCCCGAATTCGCCTGCCAACCGCAAGGAAGCGGATGCAGGCGGCGCCAATTCATACTAGCATGTTAGCCAGATGGGAGGGGCAGATGCAATTGCAGACACGACACTGGGACCGGCTGGGCAATGGCGGCCTGAGCTTCACCGAGCTTGGCTTCGGCGCGGCGCCGCTGGGCAATCTTTACCGTGCGATCGCCGATGACGCGGCGCGCGCGGTGCTGGACGCGGCCTGGGCCGGGGGCGTGCGCTATTTCGACACCGCGCCGCTTTACGGGCTTGGCCTGTCAGAGACGCGGCTCAACCCGTTCCTGCGCGGCAAGCCGCGCGATGATTATGTGCTGTCGACCAAGATCGGCCGGCTCTTGCGCCCCTGCCCGCCCGAGGGGCGCGACGGCATCGGCAAATGGTTCGAGGTGCCGGCCCGGCAAGAGGTCTATGACTACAGCCATGACGGGGTGATGCGCAGCGTCGAGTTCTCGCTCGAACGGCTCGGGGTCGGGTGGATCGACATTCTTTACGCCCATGACCTCGATCTTTTCAACCACGGCAGCCGGGCGGCGCTTGACGCGCGGCTGGCCGAGTTCATGGCCGGCGGCTATCCGGCCCTGCTGTCCTTGCGCGATCAGGGGGTGATCCGCGCCTTCGGTGCCGGGGTCAACGAATGGCAACCCTGCCAGTGGCTGGCCGAGCGCGGCGATTTCGACCTGTTCCTGCTGGCCGGGCGCTATACGCTGCTGGAGCAGGAGGCGCTGGAAAGCTTCCTGCCGCTGGCCGAGGCGCGCGGCATCGGCCTCGTCATCGGCGGG